>VGDO01000050.1 GCA_016869645.1 Alphaproteobacteria bacterium | reverse complement strand
TGTTCATCATGGCGTTGCTCTCCTTCGTGGATTCAAAACCCCGAGCCTAACGGCTCAAGGCGGGCAACGCCTGTCCTCCTATTTCAACATCGATCGGGACATCCCCGTCGATTCCCGTCGGCTGGCTCTTGTCGTCGGCGAAGCCGAAGGGCGGCCATTGCAACGAGGTGGCAAGGCGCAGAACGCCTGCCTTCTGCACCTCGTCCGGCAATGCGGCGCGCGCTTCGGGAACGACGTTTGCGGCCGCGACGGCATCGCGGCCGCCGGCAATGGCGAAAATGGCGAGCCCCAAGGTGATGCAAAGAGCCCGCATCGAAACTCTCACGCTCCCTGTTTCGGTCATGGCTTGATCCTCCATTCTGACGGTTGCAGCGTCTCGACTCGACAAACTACCAGTTTGGATTCCTCTCTCAAGCATTCGCCTGAGAGACGAACTTCGTGATCAGGTAAGGCTCGACGGCTTCGGCACCGCCTTCGGAACCATAGCCCGACTCCTTGATGCCGCCGAACGGCACTTCGGGCAACGACAGCCCCTGGTGATTGATCGACATCATCCCGGCCTCGACGGCAGCTGCGATCGACTGCGCGGTTTTGGCCGAACGCGTGTAGGCGTATGATGCCAGCCCGTAGGGCAGGCGATTGGCCTCGCTCACCGCATCGCCAAAATCCTTGAACGGCACCATGACCGCCAGCGGACCGAACGGCTCCTCGTTCATGACGCGCATCTCGCGGGTGACGTCAGTCATGACGGTGGGTTCGAAAAAGTAGCCCTGATTGCCGATCCGGTTGCCGCCGGTCGCGATCTTCGCGCCTTTCTTGACGGCATCGGCGACGAGGGCCTGCATGGCGTGGATTCGCCGCTCATTGGCCATCGGCCCCATCTGGGTCCCGTCGACCAGACCGTCGCCCACCTTGATCGACTTGGCCGATGCCACGAATTTCTCGACGAAGCTCGCGTAGACCTTCTCCTGGACGAGAAAACGGGTGGGCGCGATGCAGATCTGGCCGGCGTTGCGGAACTTGCTGCCCGACAGGAACTTGGTCGCGGCGTCGACATCGGCGTCGTCGAACACGATGGCTGGCGCATGGCCGCCCAGCTCCATGGTGGCACGCTTCATGTGCCGGCCGGCCAGGGCCGCCAGTTCTTTGCCAACCGCCGTGGAGCCGGTGAACGAGATCTTGCGGATCACCGGATGCGGGATCAGATATTCAGAGATCTCCGCCGGAACACCGAACACCATGCCGATCACGCCGGACGGCACGCCGGCATCGACGAAGGCACGGATCAGTTCGGATGGTGCGGCCGGCGTCTCCTCCGGCGGCTTCACGATGATCGAGCATCCCGTCGCCAATGCCGCAGAAAGCTTGCGCACCACCTGGTTGATCGGGAAATTCCACGGCGTAAAGGCTGCCACCGGGCCGACCGGTTCCTTGAGCACCAGTTGATAGATGCCCTTGCCGCGTGCCGGCACCACGCGGCCATAGGTGCGGCGCGCCTCCTCGGCGAACCAGTCGATGATGTCTGCGCCGGCCATAGTCTCGCCCTTGGCTTCTGCGAGCGGCTTGCCCTGCTCCAAGGTGAGCCGGCGTGCGATGTCGTTGGCTCGACTGCGCACCAGGTCGGCCGCCTTGCGCATCACCTTGGATCGGTCGAAGGGCGATACCTGTCGCCATGTCTCAAAGCCCTTGACCGCTGCGTCCAGCGCGCGATCGAGCTCAGCCTTTCCAGCCTGCGCAACGGTTCCGATGGCTTCACCCGTGGCGGGATTCAGCACGGGAATGGTCTTGCCGGAGCTGCTGGCGCACCACTCGCCGGCGATGTGATGCAGGAGATCTGGGTACATGCTGTCACCTTCCGCCATTGCTTGGTCCTTTGTCCGCTGAGCCTAGACTACCGTCAGGTGCCGTTGCGCGCGCGGCATCACGTCCCGCATGAAGGAGCGCATCACGTCGTCGACGCCCACGCCCGGGCAGGCATGGGGACGTATCGTCACGCCGGTAACTTCCGGCCGCAAGAGCGGGGCGATGGTGGCTGCAACGCGCTCGGCATTGCCAGCAAGCACGCTGACGTTCACGACGTCCATCGACAGGGCCTCGGTCGCCGCATCGAGCAGCGCCGGGTCCTTCTTGGCCGCGATCCCTTCGAATTCCGCGGAAACGCTGACACCCAGCTGCTTCAGCACGCCCCAATTGTGGGGGTAGCCGGCGATCAACCGCTGCGCCAGCCGACGCCGCATGGCGTGGAATGCCGCCGCCTCGTCGGACGAGACGAACACCTCCCAGCGCAGATTGACGCCGACATCCGAGGACGGGCATCCGGCTTTGGCCGCGCCGTCAGCGATCTGGCGCAGGTAGAACTCCAGAGCGGGCTCGGACACGACATTGGCGATCAGCACGCCGTCGGCGATCTCGCCCGATAGCCGGCTGATCTGCGGGCCCTGGGTAGCGATATAGACGGGAATCCGATCCTGGACCGGCGAGAATTGCAGCCGCCCCTTGGACAGAGAGATGACTTTGCCTTCGAGGGTGACCTCCTCACCCTTCAAAAGGCGGCGGATCACGCCGATCGATTCGCGCAGTGCGGCGACTGGTAGGGTCTTTTCCAGCCCGAGCTCGCGAAAGCCGGTGCCCCCAAGACCGAGCCCGAGCACCGCACGGCCGTTGGAAAGCTCGTCCAACGTGCCGATCGCGGCCGCCGTGATGGCGGGATGGCGCGAATAAGGGTCGGTGACGCCGGTCGCCAGCCGGATGCGCTGGGTGCTCATGGCGAGGCTGGCAAGGCCGATATAGCACTCGCGCTGCATCCGGTAGTCGACATACCAGAAGCATTCGTAGCCCAGTTCCTCCGCCAGCTTGCCGAGGCGGATCAGCTCTGGCGCCGGATACTCCGCACCGAGCAAGACGCTGAGCGGTGGCCGACCGGCGCTAGGCGTCCAGGGAGCTCGCATGCCGTAGCCTCGCTCCGGACACTTCTGCCGGCTACTCGCGTTTCTGCTCTGCCGCCAGTCGTTGGCGGTCGGGTGACAGCAGGCCGCCGATACTCCAATTCTCGCGCTTGATCTCGTCGATCACCACGTGAACACCTGCGGCGGATACGCCGGCAACCTTGACCATCGCGTCGGTCATGAGCTTGACCAATTCGCGCTTCTGATCGATGGAGCGTCCCTCGAACATTGACACCCTGACGATTGGCATGACGCTACCTCCTCATCTGCACGGCACACGCAATCAGATGTGTACTTCGGTGAAGTCGCCGATCTTCTCCAGCGGACCGGCCAGGATCGTCTTCGCCTTGTTGCGAAGCTTCACCTCGGCCGCGTCGGCGCGCCACTTGTCGACGTCTTCCTTCCTTGCCCAGGCGTTGATCACAAGAAACGAGTTGGGATCGTTGTCGTCGCGCAGCAACAGAGCGAAGACCGCTCCCGGCCAGGCGCACATCTGCGGCAGGACCTCGTTGTGGCGGAAGTCCAGGTACTCCTTATCCTTGCCCGGTTGCAGACGGGCGCGGGACACCGTGAAGTGCATGTCTTTGTGAAAGTACATCGGCGTGCCTCCTCTCTGATCCAACTGGAACGGCGACTGTGAATGCGCGGCGCGAACCCGCATTTGTCCGAAATGCTATTGACAGCCGCCGAACAGCGTCAACAATAGCTTTGTACTGGGCTTGCTACGAAGTTTTTCTAATAGTGTGACCGCAATCGCGCTTGTGGACGCACGCGGACCCCGGGCGATGCCCCGAGCGGGATGTCCCAAGGGGATGCCAATGAGCGAATTCGCGAAACGCCTTCCCCGCCTGCTTGGCCTGATCAATTTCGAGGCCGCAGCGCGTTGCCTGAGCCTGACCTCCTCGGCGCGCGAATTGAACGTGACGCAAGCTGCCGTGAGTCAGCAGGTACGTGCGCTGGAGAACGAGCTGGGCCTGAAGCTCTTCGTCCGCAGGAACCGCGGGCTGGAGCTCAACGACGAAGGCCGGCTGCTCTATCGCGCGGTGGCAACGGGCTTCGAGTGCATTGCGTCGACCATCGACGAGCTGCGTGCCGTGCGCAAGCCAACGGTCTCTGTCGGAACGACCAGCGCGCTGGCAACGTTCTGGCTGATTCCCCGATTGCAGGATTTTCGCCAGCGGCACCCTGAGGTCGACGTCAACATCGTGTCGTCCGATACGGGGTTCAGCGCCGCGTCCGCCAACATCGATGTCGGCATTGTCTTTGGCCGAGGTCCGTGGACGGGCTTCCGAGCGACGCTCTTGCGCGAAGGCGACGTCTTTCCAGTCTGTAGCCCTGCCTATTTGCGCGGGCGGGCGCCGCTGAAGAATGTCGAGAGCCTTCTCAACGAGACACTCCTCATGCTCGACTACGACCGTACCCCGGTCATGAACTGGCCGATGTTCTTCGCCAGCCAGGGTATCCGGAGCGCCTACCATCGGCGCATCAAGTACAACAGCCCGTCGCTCTTGCTGCAGGCAACCTGTCAAGGCCAGGGCATTGCGCTTGGATGGAGTCTGTTGACGGACGACCTGCTGGCGCGCCGCGTCCTGATGCGTCCTCTACCGACCGTGGTTCACACGGAGGGCTCCTTCTATCTGATTGCCGTGGAAAAGAAGCTGCGGCCCGAAGTCTTGTCGTTCCAGGATTGGTTGCTGGGACAGTTCAAGCAGCACGAGCGCCGCCGGCACGAGGCACGAAAGCCGAAACGGCCGCGCCGAAATCCGGCCGCGTCGGCCACCCGAAGAGTCGCCTGAGGCAGGGAGACAAGGAATGATCGTTCCGCAGTCCGAATCGGTGGCCGCCGGGTCTGTCGCTGCCGTTCCGATGGTGCAGATCGTCGAGGTGTGGAAGAAGCGCGGTCACAATCAGGTGCTGAGGGGTGTGAGCCTGACCGCTCAGAAGGGCGAGGTTGTCTGCCTGCTCGGCCCGTCCGGCGCCGGTAAGAGCACACTTCTGCGCTGCATCAACTGTCTCGAGGAAAACGACAGCGGCGTTGTCTACGTCGACGGCTCGTCGATCGGCTGCAATGAGCGCGACGGCAAGCTTTACCAGACAAGCGAGCGCGAGCTGTGCCGTCAGCGTGCCGATATCGGTATGGTCTTCCAGAACTTCAATCTGTTTCCCCACATGACGGTGATGGACAACATCACCGACGCGCCGATCCGCGTGAAAGGGCAACCACGCGAAGCGGTCTATCGCCGTGCGGGCGACCTGCTCAAGCGGGTCGGCCTCGATGACAAGCGCGACAGCTATCCGCGCCATCTGTCCGGCGGACAGCAGCAGCGCGTCGCCATCGCCAGGGCGCTGGCGATGGAACCCAAGGTCATGTTGTTCGACGAGCCGACATCGGCACTCGATCCCCATCTCGTCGGCGAGGTCCTCGACGTCATCAAGGGGCTGGCAGCGAGCGGCATGACTATGATTGTCGTCACGCACGAAGTCACGTTTGCGCGCGAGATCGCGGACATCGTGGCGATCATGGTCGGTGGCCAGATCATCGAGAGCGGCCCGCCCGAGGAAGTCCTGGTCAAACCCAAGGACCCCCGTGTGCGCGCCTTTCTGGCGCGCGCACTCTAGCGCGAACGCGTATGGTCCTTCACGCCGTTTCCCAGGCATCGTGCGTTACGCCTTGAAGTCCCGCACCATCCCCTCGACCATTGATGGACAGAGATAAATGACAACAGATCCGATCCGCCGAGTCGTCATCGCCGGCTACGGCACGATGGGGCGCGGCATCGTCAAGAGCTTCGCGGGATCGGGCTTCGAGACGATCGTGTGGAGCCGGCGCGCGGCGCAGCTGACCGACCTGCCGCCGGGCGCGCGGGCGGTCGCTGCTCTGCCGGCCGAGGCGCCCGATCTCGTGCTCGAGACCATCGCCGAGGAGGTCGCGCCCAAGCTCGCGATCTATCGCCAGGTCGAACAGGCCTATGGACCCGAGGTGATCATCGCCTCCAACACGTCGGGCCTGCCGCTCGAGGATCTTGCCCGGCCGCTTGCCCATCCCGAGCGCTTCGTCGGCATCCACTACTTCCAGCCCGCCGATGTCATGCCCATGGTCGAGGTGATCGCCGGGCCGGCCACGCCGCGCGCGACGCTCGAGCGCGCCGCCGATGCAATACGGCGCACCGGCAAAGAGCCGATCGTGCTCAACAAGCCGATCATCGGCTTCCTGATCAACCGGCTGCAGCATGCCATCCTGCATGAGGCCTATCATCTCGTCGCCTCGGGTGTCGTGGCGCCAGCCGACGTCGACAAGGTCGCCAAGCACATGTTCGGACCGCGCATGTGCATCACCGGCCTGATCGAACAAAAGGACATCAGCGGCCTGACCATTCATGCTCTGGCGCAGCAATCGATCGTGCCTGCGCTTGCCCACAATCACACGCCCAGCCCCTACCTGCAGCAGCTCGTGCGCAAGGGCGAAATCGGCCTGTCTGCCGGCAAGGGCTTCTACGACTGGAGCGGCTGCGACGCGACCGCCGTCAATCGGCAGGCCGGCGAGCGGCTGCGCAGGCTGCTCGCCTTTCTCGAAACCGGCTTGGGCGCGCGTCAGCCGGCAACCGAGCCGTCGCCGCGCACTCGCTCGACCGCGGACTGACGGACGTCCGGCGGCGCAATCCGGTTGACGCACCGGAGGTGCGCGCGCGATAAAACGCAGCCGCTCGTTCAGGAAGCACCATGTATCGCCGCAGCCTCATCGTGCTGGGCGGAGCCGCCGCCATGACGCTGGTGGCGGGGCCCGCCGGCGCTCACGCCATCGTCGTCGAATCGATGCCGGCTGCCAACGCCACGGTGTCGGGCCCCGACCTTGCCGTGCGCATCCGCTTCAACAGCCGCATCGATGTCAAGCGCTCGCGACTGCAGCTCGTGCCACCGGCCGGGAAGGCGCGTCCACTCGAGATTCTCCCCAGCGAGCGGCCGGACGAGCTCACGGCCCGGGTGGCAAACCTAGCGGTCGGTGCGCACAAGCTGCGGTGGCAGGTCCTGGCGGTGGATGGACATGTTACGCGCGGCGATATCGCGTTCCACGTGGCCGGAGCGTGAGCCGCGATGGAACTCCTGCTCGATATCCTCGGCTATTTCTCGGTGGTCCTCCACGGCACGATCGTGGCGCTGCAGGCCGCGGTGATCGGCGGCTGCGTGTTCGCGGTGGCGCTGGCACTGCCCTATGCGGTCCATTTGGGCGACGTCAGCCTGGTCGGCGTCACCTATCGCGGGATCGCGCTCGCAGGCGCGCTACTCGGCCTTGCGCTGCTCTTGTCGCTGTCGATCCGGGTTTCGGCACTGCTCGGCACGCTGCCGCTCGATGGCGGTGACGTGATCGGAGCAGGCTTCGTCACGGCTCTCGCGGCGCGCGCTGGCCTTGCAGCTGCCATTTCATGTCTTGCCTGGCGACGGGCATCCGTCGCCATCTTCGTCGTCCTGGCCTTTCTGCTGCTGCTCGCGACCTTGGGCACCAGCCATGCCGCGGGCCGGATCGACGATCGAGCCGTTCTTGCCCTGACGACCTGTCTGCACATCCTCGGCGCCTCGATCTGGATCGGGGGCCTGCCCTACTTCCTGACAACGCTGCGCCGCGTGGAGGATGGAGCCGCCCTCGCCTGGGTCGGGCGGCGCTACTCGCTGATATCCATGGCGGGCGTCGCCATCCTGATGCTGGGCGCTGCCGGCCTTGCCTATTTCTACATCGCGACGCCAGATGCGCTGTACGGCACGGCTTACGGGCTGATGGTGACGGGCAAGACCGCGCTCTTTGCGGGATTGCTGCTGCTCGGCCTCGGCAACTATCGGCTCGTCGAACGACTGCGACGCGACCCTGCGACGCCGATCTTGCGGCTGCGCCGCTTCGCCGAAGTCGAGATCGGCGTCGGTCTCGCGATCTTCTTCACCGCGGCCTCGATCACCTCGCTGCCGCCCGCCGTCGATCTCACCGCCGATCGCGTGACCTGGGCCGAGGTCACCGAGCGCATGACTCCGACCCCCCCGCGCCTGACCAGCCCCGATCATGCCGACCTCGCCATCCCGGCCCTGCAGGCCAAGCTCGACGCCGAGGCCGCTGCGGCGAGCGCGCGTCCCGCACCCGCCTTCGTGCCGGGCGGTGGCGAGTTGCCGCCGCGCAATGCCTTCGATGTCGCGTGGTCGGAGTACAACCACCATTGGGCCGGGCTGTTCGTGCTGGCGATCGGCCTTCTGTGCCTGGCCGAGCGCACCGGACGCGCACCATGGGCGAAGCACTGGCCGCTGCTGTTCCTGTTGCTGGCGGCCTTCCTGTTCTGGCGTTCCGATCCCGAGGTTTGGCCGATGGGCGAGATCGGCCTGCTCGACAGCCTGCGCGATCCCGAGGTCGTCCAGCACCGCCTCGCCGTCATCGTCGTCATCGCCTTCGGCCTGTTCGAATGGGGCGTGCGCACCGGCCGGATCAGCTCGCCGCGCGCCGCGTTGGTGCTGCCGGTGATGGTGGCCGTGGGCGGCACGCTGCTGCTGACCCATTCCCATGCCATAGCCAACGTGAAGCAGCAGCTGCTGATCGAGATGAGCCATCTGCCCATGGCGATCCTCGGCATCACCGCGGGTGCCGCGCGCTGGCTCGAGCTGCGTCTGGCGCCGCCGGCCTCCGAACGCGCCGGCTGGGTCTGGCCGATCTGCTTCGTGCTGATCGGCGCGATCCTGCTCGGCTATCGCGAAGCGTGATGTCGCTCGACGCGGCACTCGCCGGGCTGGTCGATGCGTGCCGGCGTCATGCGGTCGCCGTCGTGCTCGGTGTCTCGGTCGCGACGAGTCTGCTCGGCGTCACAGCAATCCCGCGCCTGGCGATCGATACCGATACCACCAACATCATGTCGCCAGACCTCGCCTGGCGCCAGCACGAAGCCAAGCTCGACGATGCCTTTCCGCTCAACACGAACCTGATCGTCGCCGTCATCGACAGCGATAGCCCAGACCAGACCGAGGACGCGGCGCAGCGACTGGCCGAGCGGCTGAGCGCGCTCGCCGCGGCACCCGATTCGCCGTTCCTGACCGTACGCCGGCCCGACGGCGGCCCTTTCTTCCGGCGTCACGGCGTGCTGTTCCTGCCGACCGAGGAGGTCCGCACACTGGCCGAGCGGACCATCGAGGCGCAGCCATTGATCGGCGCGCTCACCGCCGATCCGAGCCTGGTCGGGTTGCTCGGCCTGCTCGAGCAGGTGGCGGAAGGACTGGGTCGCGGCGAGGTCGGCGCCGATCGTTTCGACCGGCCGTTCGAGGCGATCGCCGGCACGATCGATGCAACTCTCGCCGGCGAGTATCGGCCGCTCTCTTGGCAGAATCTGCTGACCGGGCGGACGCCGGAGACGATCGAGCTGCGGCGTTTCGTGCTTGTCCAACCCAGGCTCGACTTCGGCGCCATGCAGCCCGGCGCGGCGGCGACGACGGCGATCCGCCTCGCGGCGGCCGACCTCGGCCTGACGCCGGCGCGCGGGGTGCGCCTACGCCTGACCGGGCCAGTGCCGCTGAACGACGAGGAATTCATCAGCGTCGCCGAGGGCACCGGCGGCGCCACCATCATGTCGCTCGTGCTGATCTGCCTCCTGCTTGTGCTGGCGCTGCGCTCGATCCGTCTGATCGTGGCGATCGTCGCGACGCTGCTGGCGGGCTTTGTCGTCACCGCGGCCTTCGCCTCGCTCGCCGTCGGCTCGCTCAACCTGATTTCGATTGCCTTTGCCGCGATCTTCTTCGGCATTGCCGTCGACTTCGGCATCCAGTTCGCGGTGCGCTATCGCCAGGAACGCCACCTCGCCGATGACCTGCCTCAGGCATTGCGCAACACGGGTCTGCGCGTCGGTCGCGCCCTCGCCCTGGCCGCAATGACGACCGCGGCCGGCTTCCTGTCCTTCACCCCGACCGACTATTCGGGCGTGTCGGAGCTCGGCCTGATCGCCGGCTTCGGCATGATCGTGGCGCTCATGCTCAACCTGACCCTGATGCCGGCCTTGCTGGCGCTGCTGCGCCCGCGCGCCGAGCCCGTGGCGATCAGCCTCGCCTGGACCCATGCACTCGACCGCTGGATCACGGAGCATCGGCGTGCCGTGCTCGCGGCCGGCGCCGCCCTGGCCCTCGCGGGCGGGGCGGCAGTGCCGCTTCTTGCCTTCGACGACGATCCGCTCAACCTCAAGGATCCGGCGACGGAGTCGGTCGCCACGCTCAACGAGCTCGCCGATGACCCGATGACGACGCCCTACGTGATCAACATCCTGGCTGCCAATCTCGTAGCCGCCCGCGCGCTCGACCGGCGCCTCGAAGCACTGCCGGAGGTGCGCCAGGCTGTCTCGCTTGCGACCTTCGTCCCCGACGATCAGCCCGCCAAGCTCGAGATCATCGCCGATCTCGCTCTGTTGCTTGGCCCGACGATCGAGACCCGCGCGCCCGCGGCGAGCCACGACACCGCCGCCGTGGCGAGCGCGCTCGCCACGGCCACCGCGCGGCTCAATCAAGTGCCGTCTGCCGCACGCACACCGGCTTCCGCGCAACTCGGCCGCTCACTCGATGCCGCGCGCGTCGCGGTGATGCGCGACGCGTCCTGGGCCGGTCGCCTCGAGGAAGCGCTGCTCGCCGCATTGCCGATGCAGCTCGACGCCTTGCGCGACATTCTGACCGCGGGCGAAGTCCGGCTCAACGATCTTCCCGAGGATCTCCGCAGATCATGGGTGACCGAGGATGGACGGGCGCGCATCGAGGTCTATCCACGCGACGATCTGCGCGACGCTGCCGCTCGCGACGGCTTCGTCGCAGCGGTCCGCGCCGTGGCACCCGACGCCACCGGCTCGCCCGTGACGATCTACGAGTCCGGCCGCACCGTCGTCGGCGCCTTTGCCACCGCCGGGATGTGGGCCCTTGCCGCGGTCATCCTGCTGCTTGTCCTCGTGCTGCGGCGTGCCGTCGATGTCGTGCTGGTGCTGGCGCCGCTGGCGCTCGCCGGCCTGGCAACGGTCGGCGCCAGCGTCGCTTTTCAGCTACCGGTCACCTACGCCAATATCATCACCTTGCCGCTGATGCTTGGCATCGGCGTCGGCTTCTCGATCTATTTCGTCGTCAATTGGCGCGGCGGCGACGACCGGCCGCTCCATTCGGCAACCGCCCGCGCCGTGCTGTTCAGCGGGCTGACGACGATGGCGGCCTTCGGCAGCCTCGCCATGTCGAGCCACCCCGGAACGGCGGACATGGGCAAGCTGCTGACCCTCGCGCTCGCGGCGACGCTGCTCGCCGTCCTCGTCGCGCTGCCGGCGCTACTGGCGACGATCCCGCGCCGCAAATAGCCGCTTCGCCTCGAGCCATTGCCAGAGCACGAGCGGCGGCAGGAACATGATCAGATCGCGGGCGCGCCGGGCGAGCGCCAGTGCCAGCGATATTTCCGGCGTCAGTCCGACCAGCGCGCCGAAGACGATGAAGCCGCCCTCCTGCACGCCGATTGCGGCCGGGACGATGAAGGCTGCGCTGCTGACCGCCTGAGCGAGCGCCTCGATCAGCACGGCATCCCAGATGCTGACGGGATAGCCGAGGAAATGCAGCGCCAGGTAGATCTCGCCGGCACCGAGCACCCAGCCGAGCAATTGCCAGAGGCAGCATGACAGCACGCGGTCGCGCCGGCGGTACATCAGCCGCACCGCATCGTCGAGCCGGCGCGCGCCGGCGGCGAGAGCCGCCCAACGGTCGCGGAACAAGAGGTTGAAGATGCGTCCGAGCAGGCCGAACAGGCCCAGCCGTTGCACGGCCAGCAATGCCGCCACGATGGGCACCGCGACGAGCAGTCCGATCGCGATGCGACCGATGGCCGTCACGTCGTCGCTGCGCAGCGCCAGCAGCGCCAGGCCGAGGGCGGTGAAGACGAATTGTGTGACGATCGACAGCGTCGTGTCGACGACCAGCGAGCCGATCGCCGGCGACGTGCGCACGCCGTGCCAAATGAGGACACGGGCCGACACGATCTCGCCCCCGACGCGCGCGACTGGCAGCAGGCCATTGACCGACTCGCGCAGCCACACCGCCCAGGTGAAGAAGGCGACCGACGGCCGCCTGCGTCCGGGCATCAGCACCTGCCACGCCCGCGCATTGACCGCCATGGGAACGAAGTGGAACAGGCTCGCCCACAGGATGCCGAGGCCGGCCACCGACAAGGCGGCGAAAACCTCTCCGGCGCCGTAATAGACGATCAGCCCCGTCGCGAGGCCGAGACCGAGGAGGCCGAGGAGCGTCGCCCAGCGGATCATCAAGAAACCTTGTCCCGAGCTTGACGAAAGACGAGGGCGCCGCCATTGCTCGGAGGCAAGCTCGGCATTACTTTTGCGATCGGCGTCCCCACACTTCGACGGGCTCAGGGTGAGGTAGATGGTTTGGAAAGGTCGCCATACCCGACCGGACGCAGTCCCAGCTCATCGACCAGGCGACGGATGGCGGGGCTGACCAGCGCCGACAGCTCGTCGACATGGCGGTAGCCAGGCGTCATGCCGTCGACGTCCTGGGCGGTCGCGGGGTGACAATAGATCTCGCTGACGCCGTCTGGCAGATTGCGCAGTAGGCCGAGCAGGCGTGGCTCTGTGAGCGCTCCGCTCCAGGCGATGCCGAACGCATGATCGTTGACCTGTATTCCGGCATTCACCAGCCGCCGTCGCAGGAGCGCGAGCCACGGTTTGATCAACGCGGCGCCGATGCTGCCTGGACCGCGTTCGATCCGGTTCAGCACGTCATGCGGCTCAGCCGGCACGCGAACGGCGCGCGCACCGAATCGACGACCCGTCTCGACGATCAATCCGGCGATCACGGGATGAAGATGAAAATGCTTGTGGGCATTCACATGGTCGAGACCAAGGCCCGTCGTAGCGAAAGCGGTGAACTGCGCCTCGATCTCGGCCGCGAGCTGGCGCCGTGCCCGCGGATTGAACGCGAAGCGCAGGCCAGCCACCGCCATGTCTGGGAGGAACCTTCCGTCAGGGCCGAGCAGTTCGTCGACCTGATCGGCCGGCAGGATCGGCTTTCCGTCGACCAGAACGAGATGCAGGCCGACCCCGAGACGCGGCAGGCGGCGTGCGCGCGCAACCGCATCCTCGGCGGCCGGAGCGCCCACCATCAGGCTCGCCGCGCTCAGAATGCCGTCGAGATGGGCGCGTTCGACCGCTTCGTTGACCGCCTGGCAGGCGCCGAAGTCGTCCGCCGTGACGATGAGGCGCTTCAGCTCGCCTTCCTCTCGCGCAGGAACTGGTAGAACTCGACCCCCTCTCGCAGGCGGCGCTTGGTCATTTCCCAGCTCCGCATCATCTCGCCGACCAGCGAGACAATCTTGCCCGTCCGGAAGTAGAAGCGCTTGTAGAAGGTCTCGACGGCGCCAAAGATTTCCTCGTGACTGAGATGCGGATAGTGCAGGGGCGCGATCTGCACGCCGTGATCGTCGACCAGCTCGGCGTTCCGCGCGTCGAGCCAGCCATTCTCGACGGCCTGCCGATGGAGGAAGGTACCGGGATAGGGCGCCGCCAGGGACACCTGGACCGTGTGCGGATCGATGTCGATGGCGAACTTGATGGTTTCCTCGATGGTCTCACGCGTCTCGCCGGGCAACCCCAGGATGAACGTGCCGTGGATGGTGATGCCGAGATCGTGGCAGTCGCGCGTGAAGCGCCGCGCCACGTCGACCAGCATGCCCTTCTTGATGTTGTGCAGGATCTGCTGGTTGCCCGACTCGTAGCCGACCAGCAGCAGACGCAGCCCGTTGGCCTTGAGCACCTCGAGCGTCTTGCGCGGCACATTCGCCTTCGCGTTGCACGACCAGGTGACGCCCAGCTTGCCCAGCTCGCGCGCAATCGCTTCGGCGCGCGGCAGGTCGTCGGTAAATGTGTCGTCGTCGAAGAAGAACTCGCGCACCTGCGGGAACATTTCCTTGGCGCGACGGATCTCCTCCACAACGTGAGCGACCGAGCGCGTGCGGTAGCGATGTCCGCCGACCGTCTGCGGCCACAAGCAGAATGTGCAGCGCGACTTGCAGCCACGGCCGGTGTAGAGCGAGATGTAGGGATGCTTGAGATAGCCGATGAAGTAGTTCTCGATCGTCAGGTCGCGCTGATAGACGTCGGTCACATAGGGCAGCGCGTCCATGTTCTCGAGATTGGCGCGGTCGCGATTGTGCACGATGTTGCCGTTGGCGTCGCGATAGCTGAGCCCGTCGATCTCCGACCATGGCCGCCCGTCGGCGACTTCCTTGATCGTAAAATCGAACTCGTTGCGTGCGACGAAGTCGAGCACAGGTGCGGCAGCCAGGCTGCCGGCGGCGTCGACCGCCACCTTGGCGCCGATGAAGCCGATCTTGAGCTGCGGATTCTGCGCCTTGAATGCCTCCGCCACCTTGACGTCCGACGCGAAGGACGGCGACGAGGTGTGCATCACCACGAGCTCATGCTCACGCGCCAGAGGCAGAACGTCGGAGAGCCCGAGCCGCGCCGGCGGCGCGTCGACCAGCTTGCTGTCGGGAACCAGGGCTGCAGGCTGGGCAAGCCAGGTCGGAAACCAGAACGAGCGGATCTCGCGCTTGGCCTGGTAGCGCGAGCCGGCGCCGCCGTCGAAACCCTCGAACGAAGGCGGATGGAGAAACAGGGTCTTCATAGCGTCCTGGTCTTACCTTTCGTGAGTCAGCCGTCCGGTTTCATCGACCTGGAAGGAATGGTCACGCCAGACGATGCGCGCGCCACAGAAACTTGCAACAAGAATGCCGAGCGACAGGACGTCGCGTAGCGGCGCCAACCACGGCCGCGGTCCCAACCCGAACGTCCGATCGATGGCCGATGATACCAAGATTCGCGCGGCCAAGGCGATGGTCAAGATGCCGACTGATCCAATCGTGGCACCGCCGAACAGGATCCCCAGCAGGGCGAGCGGCACTGGATGTGTGACGGCGGATCCCGCATAGCCGATGGGCGCGATCGAGCGGATCGTGCGCGCCCAACGCAATTCGTGGTCGATCAACGACTTAAGGTCGCGCTCGGCAACTGTCGTCGTGACGATGATTTTCGACAGCTTGACCGGCCGGCCGAGCGCGCGCACGGCGGCGCCGATCGCATGATCGTCGGCCAGCAGGTCCTTGAAGCGGGCAAATCCGCCGATCTTGGCAAGCGTCGCGCGCTCCAGCGCGATGGTCGCGCCGAAGCAGCCGGTGTCCGCGCCGACCATGCGCGCGACCAAGACCGATGGCAGGAACTCGTGGTTGATGAACTGCGCGCCGAGGCGGGCCCACGGGCTGTCGATCGGCTGGCCCACATAGAGACATGTCACCGCGCCGCCACGCGTCGCAAGCAGTTCGGGCACAATGATTTCCAGGTAGTCGCGCGGCGCGGCCATGTCGCTGTCGGCGATCACCAGCACGTCATGCCTTGCCGCTTCCATCATGTTGATCAGATTGCTGACCTTGCCGTTTGCGCCGTGAATGCGCGGGTCGACGACGAGCGCGGTGGATGCCGCATCCCGGTCGCGACGCTCGATTTCATTCTGCAGGTCCTGCGCGATGGTGACGGCGGGATCGTCGCCCCGGCGGACGCCGAACACGACCTGGACCTCGGGATAGGCTTGGATGCAGAAGGTGCGCAGATT
Source organism: Alphaproteobacteria bacterium (assembly GCA_016869645.1). GTDB lineage: Bacteria > Pseudomonadota > Alphaproteobacteria > SHVW01 > SHVW01 > SHVW01. The sequence continues at coordinate 16,408 of VGDO01000050.1, read as the reverse complement.
GCCGGCAAGCCGGGGCTCGGCGCCGTGGAGCGGCTTGAGGATGGTCACCGGCGGCCTTGCGCCCGCCTCGAGCGGCTCGAACTGCGCCGCGGCGAAACGCCGGACTGCCCAAAGAGCAAGTCCGGCATAGACGCTGCCTACCAGGCTAGCCATCAAGAGCAAGACGGCCAAGCCATCGAGCAGCATCGTCACTTTGACATCATCTCCGCGATTCGCTTTTCGATGGCCTGCATCAAGCCGTCGAAGCCGTCGCGCTTGAGGATCGAGGCGAATTCGGAGCGCCGCACGGCGAGCTCGCTGATCGTGCCGGACAGGTAGATATCGACGATCCGCCACGCGCCGCCGCTCTCGCGCATGAGGTAGTTGAGCACGACTGGCTCGCCCTCGGGCTTCACCAGCCGCGTCTGGACCATCGTGCCGTTCTGCGTCGAACGCTCGCCCGTCGTCTCGAATTTCTCGCCGTCATAGCCATCGAAGCGGGCGGCGTAGTTCGTCGCAGTCCAGCGCGAGAACACATCGACGGCCTGCTCTTGCTGCGCCGGCGTCAATTCTGCCCATGGCGCGCCGACGCTCAGCCTGGTCATCTGCGCCAGGTCGAAGGCACTGCGCACCTCGGGTTCGACGCGCTTGTAGCGGCCGGCGAAGCCGAGCTTGGCGGCATCCTTCATGATGCCGACCAGGGCCTGGTGAAACCGTTCGACGACCGGCCGGCCCGGCCCATCGGCGGCTTTGGCGCTTCCGACGATCCATGTTGCCGGACATGCCAGGAACAGCGCAAGCGCAACGCGCCGCGCTGCGGTCAATAGGCTGGCCATCACGCGCGAACCGACGCGGCGGCGCGGCCGAGCGCATTGAGCGCGGTGGCGACGATGTGACGGGCGTTGAGGCCGGCCTGGTCGTACTGCACGGCGGGCTGGTCGTGATCGATGAAGATATCGGGCAGCACCATTGGTCGGATCTTGAGCCCGTCGTCGAGCAGACCGGCGGTCGCCAGATAATGCAGGACATGCGAGCCGAAGCCGCCGATGGCACCCTCTTCGATGGTGATCAGCACCTCGTGCTCGAGCGCCAGGCGACGCACGAGGTCGGTGTCGAGCGGCTTGCAGAAGCGTGCGTCGGCGACCGTGGTCGAAAGGCCGTGGTTGCCGAGATCCTCGGCCGCCTTGAGACACTCTTGCAGGCGCGCGCCGAAAGACAGGATCGCCACCTTGGTTCCCTCGCGCATGACGCGCCCCTTGCCGATTTCGAGCGGCGTGCCGCGCGGCGGCAGCTCGATTCCGACGCCATCGCCGCGCGGATAGCGCACCGAACTCGGACGGTCGTCGATCGCGGCCAGCGTGGCCACCATGTGAACGAGCTCGGCCTCGTCGGCCGCCGCAGTGACGACGAAGCCAGGCAAGGTCGCAAGATAGGTGACGTCGAAACTGCCGGCATGGGTGGCGCCGTCGGCGCCGACCAGACCTGCGCGGTCCATCGCGAAGCGCACAGGCAGGTTCTGGATGGCAACGTCGTGCACGACCTGGTCGTAGCCGCGCTGCAGGAAGGTCGAGTAGATCGCGCAGAACGGCTTCAGCCCCTCGGTCGCCATGCCCGCGGCGAAGGTCACGGCGTGCTGCTCGGCGATGCCGACGTCGAAGCAGCGCTCGGGAAAGCGCTTCTGGAACAGGTTGAGACCGGTGCCCGACGGCATCGCCGCGGTAATCGCGACGATCCGGTCGTCGCGCTCGGCTTCGGCGATCAGCGCGTCGGCGAACACCTTGGTATAGCTCGGCGCGTTGCTCTTGGGCTTGACCTGCGCGCCGGTGATCACGTCGAACTTGTTGACCGCATGGTACTTCTCGGCCGAGGCCTCGGGGAACGGGTGCCCGTGCCCCTTTTCGGTAACCACATGGACCAGAATCGGCCCGTCGATCTTGGCGTCGCGCACGTTGCGCAGCACGGGCAGCAGGTGGTCGATGTTGTGGCCGTCGATCGGCCCGACATAGTAGAAGCCCAACTCCTCGAAGAGCGTTCCGCCGGTCACCATGCCGCGCGCATACTCCTCGGCGCGGCGTGCGGCGATCTCGAGCTGCTTGGGGAAATGCTTGGCCATCGCCTTGGCAATGTCGCGCAGGCCGAGATAAGGCTTGGACGACAGGAGGCGCGAAAGATAGGCGCTCATGGCGCCGACCGGCGGCGCGATCGACATGTCGTTGTCGTTGAGGATGACGATCAGGCGGCTGTTCATGCCGCCCGCGTTGTTCATGGCCTCATATGCCATGCCGGCGCTCATCGCGCCGTCGCCGATGACGGCGACCACGTTGTTCTTGCCGCCGAGCAGGTCACGCGCGACCGCCATGCCAAGGCCCGAGGAAATCGAAGTCGAGCTGTGCGCGGCGCCGAACGGGTCATACTCGCTCTCGCTGCGCCGCGTGAATCCGCTGAGGCCGCCGCCCTGGCGCAAGGTGCGGATCCGGTCGCGGCGGCCGGTCAGAATCTTGTGCGGGTAGGCCTGGTGACCGACGTCCCAGATCAGGCGATCGCGCGGCGTGTCGAACACGAAGTGGAGCGCCACGGTCAGCTCGACGACACCGAGGCCGGCACCCAGATGGCCTCCCGTGACCGAGACGGCAGAAATGGTTTCCGCGCGCAGCTCATTGGCGAGCTGGCGCAGCTGGCCCGCCTCGAGCCGGCGCAGATCGGCTGGCGTTTTGACCCGATCCAAGAGAGGGGTCGCAAGGGGGGAAGTCACAGCGAAATCCTCAATTTTACCGTGTAGCGGCCGTTTTCAGCCGCCGGGGTTGCAACACCGGGGCAGCGCCCGGTGAACCGGGCCGTTCTGGCTTGTTCGCAGATGCTCCAAGCAAGCACAAGATGAGCCATTTGGCAAATTTTGATGTCGATTCGACCCATCCGGGCAATTTGCCGCGGCACCCCGAAATCCCTGAGATTATGGCTGTGCAGGACGGCTTCGCCCGTGTAAGAAAGGTCGTTCCGGCCTGCGTGCGCCGGGTCTTCGTTTGGCACGCTGTGGTCCCTCAGGGCCACCTGAAACCATACAACGATTGTGGACTAGACAGAGCGTACGGGAACGGACGGGAATATGGCCGAGCGCACCCGCATCATTCTGGCACAGCCGCGCGGATTCTGCGCCGGCGTCGAACGCGCCATCGAGATCGTCGAGCGCGCCCTTCAGAAATTCGGACCGCCGGTCTATGTCCGGCATGAAATCGTGCACAACCGGCACGTTGTCGAGAGCCTTCGCGCAAAAGGTGCGCGCTTCGTCGAGACCCTGGACGAAGTTCCTGCCGGCCAGATTACCATCTTCAGCGCCCATGGCGTCGCGCGCACCGTCGAGAACGAGGCGGGCGAACGCGGCCTGCACGTCATCGACGCGACCTGCCCGCTGGTATCCAAGGTTCACATCGAGGGCCGACGCTACTCCGCGCAGGGCCGGGAAGTGATCCTGATCGGTCACGAAGGCCATCCCGAGGTTGAAGGCACGATGGGACAGATCCCGGGCGGCGTGCATCTCATCTCGGCCCCGGAGGACGTTGCGCGTCTGAACGTGCGCAACCCGGAAATGGTCGCTTACGTCACCCAGACGACGCTGAGCGTCGACGACACGTGCGCCGTCATCGAAGCGCTCAAGCGCCGCTTCCCTGCCATCATCGGACCGGACACCAAGGACATCTGCTACGCAACCCAGAACCGGCAGGGTGCGGTGCGCAACCTGGCCGACCAGGTCGACCTGGTCCTGGTGGTCGGCGCACCCAACAGCTCGAATTCCAACCGGCTGCGCGAGATCGCCGCCGAATGCGGCAAACCCGCATACCTGATCGAGGATGCGAGCCAGCTCCAGACCAAGTGGCTGGAGAATACCCGCGCAATCGGCATCACGGCCGGCGCATCTGCGCCGGACGGTCTCGTGCAGGATTTGATAGCCGCGCTTGGCGAGCGCGGCCCGATCGATGTCAGCGTTCTGTCGGGCATCGAGGAAAATGTCCGCTTCCGAATGCCGGCCGAGTTGGCCGACAGCGCCGCCTGACGGCGCCGCCAATTCAACAAGAGGTAGCTTCGTGGGCGTCCCCCTCCATCAGCAGTTCAGCGTCGGCATGTACGTGCTTCGCCAGCACCTCAAGGGCGTGAAGCGCTATCCGCTCGTGCTCATGCTGGAGCCATTGTTCCGCTGCAACCTGGCCTGCGCCGGCTGCGGCAAGATCGACTATCCCGATGAGATCCTGAATCAGCGCATCAGCGTCGCCGACGCGTTGGCCGCCGCCGAGGAATGCGGCGCACCGGTCGTGTCGATCGCGGGCGGCGAGCCGCTGCTCCATCGCGAAATCGACCAGATCACCAAGGGCTTGGTGGCGCAAAAGCGCTTCGTCTATCTGTGCACGAACGCGCTGCTGATGGAAAAGAAGATCGACCTGTTCGAGCCGAGCCGGTATTTCACTTGGTCGATCCATCTCGACGGCAGCAAGGCAGAGCACGACAAATCCGTATGCCAGGACGGCGTCTACGAGCGCGCCGTCGAGGCGATTCGCATGGTCAAGGGGCGCGGCTTCCGGGTCAACATCAACTGCACGCTGTTCGACGGCGTGCCGGCCGACACGGTCGCGCGCTTCTTCGACGAAGCGATGGAAATCGGCATCGACGGCATTACCGTGTCGCCTGGCTACGCCTATGAGCGCGCACCCGACCAGGCACACTTCCTCAACCGGCGCAAGACCAAGCAGCTGTTCCGCGACGTCTTCAAGCAGGGCAACGGCGCCAAGAAGTGGTCGTTCGGCCAGTCGCCGCTGTTCCTCGATTTCCTGGCCGGCAATCAGACCTATCACTGCACGCCCTGGGGCAATCCGACGCGCAACATCTTCGGCTGGCAGCGGCCGTGTTACCTGCTGGGCGAGGGCTATGCCCGCTCGTTCCGCGAGCTGATGGAAGAGACCGACTGGGACGCCTATGGCACGGGCAACTACGAGAAGTGCGCGGATTGCATGGTGCACAGCGGCTACGAGGCGACCGCCGTGCGCGATGCTGTCAGCCATCCGCTGAAGGCGCTCGGCGTCGCGATGCGCGGCGTTGACACGACGAAGCCCATGGCGCCCGAGATCCCGCTCGCCGCCCAGCGGCCGGCCGAGTACGTGTTCTCGGCGCACGTCCAGAACGCGCTGGCGAAGCTACACCACGCCAAAGCTCCGGCCCAGGCTGACTGACGCGCGGCGCAAGACGCCGAGCGCGCGGCGGGCCTCGAGCGCCGTTCCGATCAGATCGACGATTTCGCCGGGCGCGCGAAGCAGCCCAGCCAGCACGGCGGCAATGTCGGTCGAGCCGTCCTCGCGCAAGCCGACGAGTGCTGCTTCCGGTACGGTTCTGGCGGCCGGATCGGCGATCGCGCGCAGCACAACGAAGGGCGTGCCGTTGGCGCGTGCCGCGCGCGCGACGCCGGCGCTTTCCAGATCGCAGGCGATGGCGCCGCTGGAGCGAAACAGCGCCAGCTTTTCGCTCGGGTTGGTCACTGCCCTCTCTGCGCCCGCCACCATTCCCATGACCGGCGACAAGCCCGACGCTGCCAGCTTCGCCGCAATGCGCGCGGCCCAATCGGCGTCGCCTTGATGACGCGTTTCGCCATCGCGCACGTGATGACTGATTACCAGGGCGCCCGGCGTGAATTCCGGCGCAAGGCCGCCGGCGATGCCGAAGCTCACGAGATGGCGCGCGCCGCCGCGGATCAACTCGCCGGCCAGCGCCTCGGCGCGCATCGGGCGCCCGCCGGCGCAGACGACCGCCGCTGACGGACCGAGAAGCTCCCGGATGATCGCCGCCTCGGCACCGAAGCCGGTGACGACCCCCAGGGGTATTGCGTGGGGCGTCATCACAGCCCGTAGAGGACCGAGGTCGCGTTGCCCTGCTTGAGAGTGCGGTAGCGCGCCATTGCCCAGAGCGGGAAGACGGCGCGGTAGCCGTGATAGCGCAGATAGAAGACGCGCGGAAAGCCGGTGCCCGTGTAGCTCGCTTCGTCCCACTGGCCGTCCGGCTTCTGGCTCGCCGCGAGATAGGCAATGCCACGCTCGACGGCGGGATGATTGACCTCCCCGGCCGCCATCAGCCCGAGCAGGGCCCAGGCTGTCTGCGACGGCGTGCTGCGATCGTAGCTGCCGTGCGGCTGGCCGGGCGCATAGGAGGCAGCGTCTTCGCCCCACCCGCCATCGTCGCGCTGCCGCCCAAGCAGCCAGATGACGGCGCGGCGCACTTCGGGCGCCTGCGCGTCGAAGCCGACGGCATTGAACGCCGCCAGCACCGACCAGGTACCGTAGATGTAGTTGACGCCCCAGCGGCCATACCACGAGCCATCCGGTTCCTGGTCGCGCCGGAGATGGTCGACCGCTTCTCTCACCGCGGGATAATCGGCCTTGTAACCGAGCTGGGCGAGCATGCCGAGGCAGCGCGCGCTGACGTCGGCGGTCGGCGGATCGAGCAGCGCGCCGTGATCGGCGAAGGGAATCTGGTTGAGATAGTAGTGCGTGTTGTCGGCGTCGAACGAGGCCCAGCCGCCATTGCGGCTCTGCATGCCCAGTACCCATTCCGTGCCGCGGTCGATCGCCTCGCGATAACGTCCGGCATCGAGCCGGTCGAACGCCATCACCACCACCGCCGTGTCGTCGAGATCGGGATAATGGGGATTGGCATACTGGAATGCCCAGCCGCCTGGGCGGACGCCGGGGCGCGCTGCCACCCAGTCGCCGACCACATCGAGCACCTGCCGATCCTTCAGCCAGTCGGCGGCACGCCGCGCCGAATCGAGTGCCGCCGGGTCGCCGACTTCCATCAGCGCATGGATGGCAAGGCCGCTGTCCCACACAGGCGAGACGCAGGGCTGGCAATAGCTGCCCTCGTCCTTGAGTACGAGCAGCTTGTCGACGGCGCGCCGCGCCGTCACGACATCGGCATGGTCACGCGCATAGCCGAGCGCGTCGAACATCATGACCGTGTTGGCCATGGCCGGATAGATTCCGCCCAGGCCGTCCTCGCCGTTTAACCGTTCCGTGACGAATTGGACGGCGCGCTCGATCGCACGCCGACGCGCACCACCGGGGAACCAAGGCTCGACCACGTGCAACACGCGGTCGAGGCCGCGGAAGACGCGCGCCCAGAGCGAAGTGCGCTCCATGTCGTAGAAATTGCGCACCCGTTCGGGCGGAGTCACGAACAGCTCGTCGATGCCAATGCCGCGCGGATTGCGCGCACGCGGTCGAAGCGCCATCAGGACCAGCAGCGGCACCAGCACGGTGCGCGACCAGTAGGACACCTTGTCCAGATGAAAGGGGAACCAGCGTGGCAGCAGCATGATCTCGACCGGCATGACCGGTACGGCGCGCCACGGCAGAACGCCGTAGAGCGCCAGCTGTGCCCGCGTGAACACGTTGACCGTGGCTGCACCGCCGTGGGCGAGGATCGCCGTCCGCGCGCGTTGCATGTGGGGTGCATCGGGCAGGTCGCCGGCGATCTTGAGCGCGAAGTAGGCCTTGACGCTGGCGCTGATGTTGAACGCGCCGTCGTGGAACAACGGCCAACCGCCATGGCCGCCCTGGATGCGGCGCAGATAAGTCGCGATGCGCGCCTCGAGCGCCGGATCGGGCTCGCCGAGGAAGTGGCGCAGCAGGATGTACTCCGACGGTATCGTCGCGTCGGCTTCCAGCTCGAAGACGAAATGACCGTCAGCGCGCTGCTGGGCAATCAGCCAGTCGGCGGCGCGCTCGATACCGTGCTCGAGCCGGTCCCACAGGGCGGCGCCGAGGCCCGGCTTCAGGTCAGCCAGGTTCGCTGAACTCATGGACGAGGAACGGGGGTTGTTTCAATTTGGCCGCATCATCCTCGAAGAGGCGGTCCGGTTCAAGGGCCCGTCAAACCCAGGCAAATCAACCATTCTCGACGATTCGAGCCGCCGCCTTGCGGCCCGAACGCACGGCCCCTTCGATGGTTCCGGGCAGTCCGGTGTCGGTCCAGTCGCCGGCCAGCCACAGGTTGCGCCATCGTGTCGCAGGGCCGGGCCGGCGACGCAGCTGCGGCGGTGTCGCGGCAAAGGTCGCACGGCGCTCCTTGACGACGCGCCAGGGCGGCATCCTGTCTCGATCGAGGTCGAGCGCGCGCGCCACCTCCTTCCAGATCGCGCCTGCCAGTTCCTCGGCCGGTCGATCGACTTGCCGGTCGCCCGCGCTGATGGTGGTCGAGATGACCTCGCGCTTGACGAAGATCCATTCGACCAACCCGCCGGTCAGGCCGAGCATGCCTGCTGCGCCTAGCTCATGACTGGACAGGGACATCCGATAGTGCGCGTTGATGATCGCGCGATGCTCGGTCGGCACGGTCTGCTCCGGAACCAGATCGGCGGCGACCGCGGCCGGCACGGCGAGGATGAGGTCGTCACCGTCGCCGAGATCGACCGCACCATCACCGAAATCGAGCGAAGCAACGCGACTCCCGACGAAAGCGACGCGGCGCAGGCGCCGCCCGAGCTGCACGCCCATGTCTCTGTCATTCAGAAATCGGAGCGCCGGGTCGACCAGGCTTTCCGATAATCCGACGCGCGGCACCAGAGGTCGGCATGCCGCGCCGCCGCGGCCGAGGCTCTCGCGCACGACCTGCCACAGCAACCGCGCCGAGGCGCTTTCCGCCTCCGTGTTGAGCGCGGCGACGGCGAAGGGTCGCCACAGCAGGTCATAGACTCGGCCGTGACCGCCCAGCGCCTGGGCGACCGTCAGGTCCCCGGCGGCCCACGCGAGCTTGCAGATGCCGAGATAGTCGAGCGCGCCGGTGCCGGGAACCCGACGCTCTGGGTCCCAGATCCAGCCCGGCCACGATCCACGGCTGAGCTCGATCGTCCAGCGCTCGCCGCTGGCCAGATCGAGGAACGGAAAGCGCGGGCTCGCCGGGCCCGTCAAGCTATTAGTCGCGCCGATCGCGCCCAGATAGGACATCACCGCCCGATTGCCCGACAGCAACAGGTGATTGCCATTGTCGATGCGGCAGCCGAGCTCGCGATCGAAATAGGAGCGGCACCGGCCGCCGGCCTGCGCGCCCGCCTCGTGGAGCAGGACGGCCCGTCCTGCGCCGGCCAGCGTCACGGCGGCGGCAAGACCGGCGAGGCCCGCGCCGACAACATGAACGACAGGCATCAGACCAGTCCGTGGCGCAGCAGGAGCCACAGCTTGACGGCGCGCGACACGCGCACGGGCCTGCTTATGTCGCCCCAGCCCCTGACCAGCAGTTCGTCGAGCAACGCGCGATAGACCGCGCCCATGATGCGCGCCGGCCGCATGGCCCGCCGCGAGCACGCTGCCATGGCGTCGGCCGCGCGATCGAAGCTGCCGACCGCCTGCTGGGCGAGCGAGGCACAGACGAGCGGCAATGCCGGATGCGCAAGGATGCGATCCGGGCTCGCCTCAGCGTCGATGCCATTGGCAGCCAGCAGCTCGCGCGGCAGATAGAGACGCCCGCGCGCGGCATCCTCGGCGAGATCGCGCAGGATATTGGTGAGCTGAAGCGCGCGACCGAGCGCATCCGCCACCTCGTCGGCCCGCGCGCTCGTGTCGCCGAAAGCGCGCACCGACAGGCGCCCGACCGCGCCGGCGACCCGTGCGCAGTAGAGATCGAGAGTTGCCATGTCGGGTGCGCGGATTTCGGCATCGGCGTCCATGGCCATGCCATCGATCACCGCCATGAAATCGTCGCGTCGAAGCTGGAAGCGCTCGACAGCGCGTTTGAGCGCCACGGCGACGGGATGGCGCGGCAGGCCGCCATAGAGTGCGTCGACCTCGCGGCGCCATTCGTCGAGTTGCCGACGCTTGTCGGCCGCCGGCGCGCTGCCGTCGGCAATATCGTCGACCTCGCGGCAGAAGACATAGATCGCATACATGGCGTCACGCCGCACACGCGGCAGCACACCCATGGCGGCATAGAACGAGCTGCCCGAGGCGCGCGCGCGTACAGCCATCGCCTGGGCGAGCGCATCAGGGGCGTCGCGGCCCCAGCCGACCATCGCGTGCCAGATTCCGCTCGCAGCCGCCGCCAGCATGGCCGACCTGGTCAACGTCGCGCGCGTCGCCAGCGGATCGCGCACGCGCAGCAAGGCGATCAATCGCTCGGCCAGCACGACGATGATGGCGGTTTCGCATTTGAGCCGCAGATCGCGCACCCGGCGCGGCAGATCGCGCGCCTCGGCGACCAGGACGGCCGTGCGGTCGAGCAGCATGTCGATGGTCCGCCGCAAGGCGGGCGTCAGCATCGGCCCGCCGAGCTCCTCCAGCCGGGCGCCGGTCGCCGCCAGCTCGTCGGCCGGGACATAGACGCGATCGAGCGCGCGGTAGTCGTCGCCGCAATCCTGCAGATGATTGATCACCTGCAGCGCCGCGCACAGCGCATCGGACGGCGCCCGCGTCGCAATATCCTCGCCGTGCAGGTCGAGAACGTAGCGTCCGACCGGCATGGCCGACAGCCGGCAGTAGTCGATCAGATCGTCCCAGTCGCGATAGCGTAGCTTGGTCGCATCGAGCTTGAAGGCCTCGAGCAGGTCGAGCGCGTGCCGCAAGGAGACGCCGGACTCGGTCAAGCTGGCGCGCAAGCCGGCCGCCGCCGGCGACGCCCGGCCGTCCGCCTCGGGGCTGCCGCTGGCGACGGCAGCCATGGTTTCGAGGCGCCCAACCTTGTCGGCCGGCTCGAGTGCCGGATTGTCGGCGATGTCATCGGCCTGTCGGGCGAAGCGATAGAAGGCGTGGACATGCCCGCGCAAATCGGCGCGGATCAGCATCGAGCCGACAGGGAAGTTCTCCCCGGTGGCGTCCTTGCCCGACGGCGTCTCGACCGCCGTCACGCCGCCTGGGGTCACAACAGGCGCGGTCACCGGCCGCTCCCTGCGACCAGGCGGCTCTGGTCGCGGCCCTTCCAGCGCCCACCGCGGCCAAGCCAATGCTGACGCGCCGAATCGAGCGTAGCGCCGAGATAGAACAGAGCAATGAGCGGCAGCAGCGGCGCCCACCAGAGCGCTGCTCCGTAGTAGCGAAGCATCGGCAGATAGGCGGCTGCCATGGCGAGCCAGGCGAGCGCGCCCAGCGAGGCGGCTGCCCCCGTTCCGAGCAGGGCGAGCACGGGCGGCGCCAAGAACGTCGTGAGCATGCCCAGCGCGGCGACAACAAGAAGCGTGGACGAATACCGCAGCTGCGTGAAAGCACTGCGCGCGATCATGGCCCAGACGTCAGCGGCACGCTCGTAGCGTCGCAGGCTGACCGTGTCGTCCGCGAGATCCAGCCAGATCGCGCCGCCAGAACCCTTGATCGCCGTGGCGAGCGCGCAGTCGTCGATCAATTGCCCGCGGATGGCCTCGATGCCGCCGATGCGGTCGAGCGCCGACCGCCGCACCAGCATGCAACCGCCGGCCGCCGCCGCTGTGGCGCGATCGCCGCGCCTAACCCAGGCGAAGGGGTAGAGCATGGCGAAGAAAAACACGAAGGCCGGCACGAAGGCGCGCTCGGCCCAGCTCGTGCAGCGCAGCCGAACCATGAGCGAGACCAAGTCGAGGCCATGTGCCTCGCCGCGTGCGACCAAGCGTAGGAGGCTGTCAGGCGCATGCACGATGTCGGCGTCTGTCATCAATACGTAGCGTGCGCCGGGGGACAGGCGCTCGGCCGCCGCGAGTCCTTCCGATACGGCCCACAGCTTGCCGCTCCAGCCCGCCGGCAACGCCCGCGCCGGCACGACGTGCAGCCGCGGCGACTCTCCCGCGGCGCGGCGCGCGATCTCGGCGGTGCCATCGCTGCTGTGGTCGTCGACCAGCACGATGTCGAAACGGCCGCGATAGGCCTGGCGGAGCAGAGACCCTATGGTGTCGGCGATCGTCTCCGCTTCGTCGCGCGCCGGCACGACGGCCACTACGTCGGGAAGGTTGACCGGTTCGGGCGCCAACGGCTCCGAGCGCGCGCGCCAGAAGCCGCCACGGAACAGGATCAGGTAGAGCCAGATCGCCGCCGAAAGCAGCGCCAGTGCGAGCACAGCCTCGCTCATCGGCACATTCCCCTGGCCCGGAACCATGCGATCGCGTCCTCGAGTGCGGCACGCGCAGGGCGGTGGCGATAGCCCAGCTCCTGCTCGGCGCGCGCCGAGCTGAAATACATCTTCTTGCGCGACATGCGCAGACCATCGATGGTCAGCAAGGGCTCGCGCCCGGTCATGCGCGCCCATGCTTCGGCGATCGCGGCCACGGGGTAGAGTGCGGTTCGCGGCAGCGCCATCAGCGGCGGCCGGCGGCCGACGATCGCCGCGATCTCGCGCAGCATGTCGGCGAGCGCCGTGTTGTCGCCGCCGAGGATGTAGCGGCGGCCGACGCGCCCGCGCTCGAAGGCCAGCAGGTGGCCCGCCGCGACGTCATCGACATGGACCAGGTTGAGCCCAGTGTCGACATAGGCGGGGACGCGGCCATTGGCCGCTTCGAGCACGACACGGCCGGTCGGCGTCGGCCGGATGTCGCGCGGCCCGATCGGCGTCGAAGGATTGACGATGACCGCGGGCAAGCCGCGCCGCTCGATCATTTCCGAGACGACCTGCTCGGCGATGAACTTCGAGCACTTGTAGGGACCGATCATGTCCTCGAGCCGCGAGGGTGTCGCCTCGTCGGCCGGCGAACCGTCCTCGGTCGGGGCCAGCACGGCGACGCTGCTGGTATAGACGATGCGCTTGACGCCGACGGCGAGTGCCGCCTCCATCAGCGCACGTGTCCCCGCGACATTGGTCGCCAGCATGGCCTCGGCGTCGGGCACCCACAGGCGATAGTCGGCGGCAACATGGAAGAGCGAAGTGCACCCGACGAGCGCGCGCTTCAAGGTTGCGCCGTCCTCGAGCCTGCCCTCTGCGGTTTCGACCGGCAGATCGGCCAGGTTCGCGCGGTTGCTGCCCGGGCGCACGAGCGTGCGGACCCGCAAGCCGGTCGCAAGCAGCGCGCGCACCACGGCCGAGCCAACGAATCCGGTAGCGCCGGTGACCAGCGCCAAGGGGGCGGGGGCGGTGCCAGTTGTCATGGCATCCGGTTATAGACGGGACGGCGAACCCGGGCCAGTCCGCCCAGCTTACAGCGGCCCGGCCTACGGCGATTGACAGCGCAAGTTTGAAACCACTAGCGTGACCTCAAGCGTACGGAGCACGACCGGGCCCGCGCTTCGCACAAACCTTCAGCCGGTTTCGACATGATCTATGTTCACGTGCCGCGCCAGGGGCGCATCGAGCGGGTCGAGCTCGCCGAGGGCGACAGCGTGCCCCCCGAAACCTTGTGGCTCGACTTGTTCCAGCCCACGATCGAGGAGAAAAAGCGCATCGAGGATGCCTATGCGGTGGCGCTGCCGAGCCATGCCGAAATGCGCGAGATCGAGCCGTCGAACCGGCTCTATGTCGACGGCCCGGCCATCTATATGACGGCGACCTTCATTGCGCATGCCGACGATCCCAACCCGACCAGCGACGCCATCACCTTCATTCTCACGGGTCGTCGCCTGATCACCTTGCGCTACACGGACCCACGCCCGATCACGACCTGCGCCGTGCGCGTCGCCAAGCAGGTCCCCCTGGCGCCGTCGGGCGTGGAGATTCTGATCACGCTGCTGGAATCCTTCGTCAACCGCATGGCTGACATCCTGGAGAAGATATCGCTCGACCTCGACGGTCTGTCGCAACAGATTTTCCAGGAGAAGTCGAACCAGCGCCGCCGGCGCGAGGGCGAGGCGCGCGATCTCCAGGTCATCCTCAAGGGCCTCGGCCGCAGCGAGGACATCACGACGACGGTGCGCGAGAGCCTGCTGAGCGTGACGCGGCTGCTGCGCTTTCTCGGCCAGACCCTCGACACCGCCGCGGGGTGGGACGGCAAGGATCAGAAGGGACGCTTGCGGCAATTGCGCAGCGACATCGCGTCCCTGGGCGAGCATGCCACCTTCGAGTCGCACAAGACCAACTTCCTGCTCGACGCCACGCTGGGCATGATCAACATCGAGCAGAACCGCATAATCAAGATCTTCTCGGTAGCCGCTGTGATCTTCCTGCCGCCCACACTGGTCGCCAGCATGTACGGCATGAACTTCCAGCACATGCCCGAACTCGCATGGCTCTTCGGATACCCCTGGGCGCTGGGCCTGATGGTCGTGTCCGCGGTGTTGCCCTATCTCTACTTCCGCCGTAAGGGGTGGTTGTAGAGCGTCACTCTCACATATTGCAGTACTCCCTCCCTTGCCGAAGGCGGGGGAGGGTCGGGGTGGGGCTCTTGCGGTCAGCGCTTGGCACTACGGGCCCCCACCCTGCCCTCCCCCACGCTACGCGCGAGGGAGGGTTACCGGGGATCGACCGGCGTCGGCAGCCCATGCTGCGCCTCGATCACCTCGGCGGCATCGAGGCTGAGATCTTCGCGGAAGCGCGGCGCGATGACCTGCACGCCCATGGGCAGGCCGGCCGCCGTGCCGACCGGCACCGCGGTCGCCGGCAACCCGAGGAAATTGATCATGTATTGCGGTGTCTGGGCCGCCATCACGTCGGCCATGCGCTCGACGCTGGTCGTGTCGAAGCCGATCTTGAAGGGCGGCTCGAGCGACACCGGCGCCAGCACCAGCGTGTGGCGTTCCTGGAAGATTGACCATTCACGCAGCCATTTGTTGCGCTCGGCCACGCCCTTCATGTAGTCGGCAAGGCCGATCTCGGGCACCAGCGCGTCGAAATAGCCGAAGGCCTTCTGGATGCCGGGATCGCCGTCGCGCTGGATGATCGACTTGGTGAGCTGGCGCATCTCGTTGACGACGAGCAGGCGCCACAGCTCGGCAATGCGATCGACACCCGGCGGCGTTGCCGGCTCGACGGCATAGCCGGCGGCCGCCAGTGCATTGCTTGCCTGCCGCAAAGCGCCGGCGACATCGGCATGGACCTTGCGGCTGCCCCAATCGGAGAAGATCGCCACGCGGATTGGACGCTGGGGCGGCGGCCCATCGAGGGGCGCCGGCGCCCACCAGGGATCGCGCGCATCGCGGCCCGCCATGGCGGCAAGTCCGAGGCGCACGTCGCGCACGCGGCGCCCGAGCGGCCCCTGTACCGACATGACCTGGCCAGTCAGCGGTCGTTCGGCCGGTGCCGTCGCGTTGAAGGCGGGCACGCGGCCGAGCGAGGGCCGGATGCCCGCGACGCCGCAGCAATAGGCCGGATAGCGGATCGAGCCGCCATAGTCGTTGCCATGCGCGAGGTGGCCGATGCCGCTGGCAACCGACGAGCCGGCGCCACCGCTCGATCCGCCGGCCGTATGTTCGCGCGACCACGGATTGTAGGTGCGCCCGCGCAGCGTGTTGTCGGTGTCCCAGCGGTAGCTGAAGCCCGGCGTGTTCGTGCGGCCGATGATGATGGCGCCGGCCTTGCGCCAATTGGCGACCGGCGGGCTGTCGGTCTCCGCGACGATCTTCTCATAGGCAACCACGCCGTTGGGCGTCGAGCAGCCTTCCTGGTCGACATTCTCCTTGATGGTGACCGGGATGCCGTGCAGCAGACCCAGCGCCTCGCCCTTCGCCTGCATGCGGTCAGCCATGTCGGCCGCGGCCAGCGCCTGATCGGCAAGCGGTACCGTGACCGCGTTGATGCGCGGGTTGGCCGTCTCCATTCGCCTCAGCGCAGCCATGGTCGCCTCGCGCGCGCTGATCTTTTTCGTGCGGATCGCCGCGGCCACCTCGACCGCGTCCCAACGCCAGATGTCGCCGGTCATGTCGCTTCCCCCCGGCCGGCCCCGCCGGCTCCCGTCATTCTGTTGCCCAGCGACTGCTTTGACAATCGTGACAGAGTTCGCATTCCGTCCGTGATGAGAGGTGCGGAACCGATTCCGGCACATCTACGTTTGTGTCGATGCTCGGGCCAGGTTGCACGCTAGCGGACCGTACCAGCGGATCGCCACACATGTCACGACTTTGCCACGTCGCGCTGCTTGTCGCGGCGCATGCCGTCGCCAAGTTCAAGCTGCAATCAATGACAATTCGCGAGGGCGCCATGGGACTTTTCATGATCGCTTGCGACAACCGCGACATGCTGCAGAACCCGACGTTTCAAAAGAAGCTTGGTGAACTGAACGCAGCGCGACTCATGTCGACGATCTGGATGATCGAGTTCGATGGCGACGCAACGGCTGTCCACGTCTCGCTCAACGGCCATGCGCAATCTTGCAATGGGTTCGTGGTGATAGAGATCGACCGCCGGTCGACCTGGTCGACCCACGGCGTGTCCAGTTCTGGTTTGAAATGGCTGAGAGCCGATCCAGGAAGTTGAGATTCAGGAGCAAGCTGTTGTTCGGGTCAAGCGGCGGAGCATGAGGCGGATCATGGCGAGGCGGAAGAAGGCGGCGACGGTTCGCTCGTAGCGCTCGAAGTCGCGC
>VGDO01000049.1 GCA_016869645.1 Alphaproteobacteria bacterium | reverse complement strand
CGTCCAGCACGACGCTGGGTGTCGGCGGCTCGGCCGCCGGTAGCGGCGGCGCCGGCACATCGACCACGCTGGGCACCGGCGGAACGTCCGCGGGTGGCGGCACGTCCAGCACGACGCTGGGTATCGGCGGCTCGGCCGCCGGCAGCGGCGGCGCCGGCACGTCGACGACGCTTGGTACGGGCGGCAGCTCGGCCGGCAGCGGCACGGGCTCGACCACGCTTGGGATCGGCGGCTCGTCCAGCGGTACAGAGCCCGGTGCCACCCCGCATGAGAACCGCGGCAAGCACAAGGGCCACCAGAAGAACAAGCAGGACTAGCACTGTGAGGCCCAGGCGGGAGAGACATCCCGCCTGGGCGTCACGCCAATGAGGTTAGGTTCATGAAACACGCATTCCTTCGCGTGACTGCGGCGGCCATTGCATTGGCGGCCGCGGCCACAACCACGTCATACGGGCAGACCAGCAGCTCTGCCAGTTCATCAACCAGCACATCGTCGGGAGGCAGCGCCAGCAAATCGACCACCAGTCCGGTAGAGGCAAGTCGGAACTGCAAAACCGTCGAACTCAAGGCCGGGCAGGAACCGCCGTCGAATAGCGTCTCGAGCTCGATCACAGCCGGCGGCGGCTCGATTTCCGGATCGACCACGGTGGGTGGAACGACGGTTCATAGCCATTCCGGCTCAGGCGCGACCAGCATGTCGTCGGCGACGTCCGACGGACGCACGGTGGTCACGTCGTCGAACGGCGACTGCACCATCTATGTCCGTCCACAGAAATAGGAGTATCCAATGTTGAATACGCGACAAGCTTTGATCATGGCGGCCTTGTGTGTCTTGCCGATCCAAGTCGGGGCGCAGAGCGCCAGCGGCGTGGCAACTGGCGGATCGTCCACAACGCCGAGCGGATCGGCAGCGACGGTGGGTAGCGGCGGCAGCGGTGCCGCGGGCGGCACCTCGGCCACCACGCTTGGAACCGCCGGAACCTCCACCGGCGAGAGCGGCACGTCGTCTTCCCTGGGCGTCGGCGGAAGTGCGGCGGGCGGCAAGGCTTCCTCGAAATCGAAGGTCAATCCGAACGCCACTCACGGACACTCCAAGGCCCAGGCCAATGAGGGTGGTGGCGTATGGAGCAAGTCGAATACCCACACCAAAACCAAGGACGGCGAGGTTTCGTCGCGAACCAAGTCGATGTCCCATCTGCCGGGAGGTCCTCCGGCCAAGTCGACGGTGGAGTCGACGCAGGGCACTCGCTGACGAGATGAGGTCACGCGTGCCGTCGCCTGTGAGCGGCGGCCGCGTGACCGCGGGGCCAAAGGCTCGTACGACCGGATTCTTCTAAGCCGTCATGAACCGCGCGGGCATGGCGTCCTTGAACGGGAAGTATTGGAAGTAGGGCCGCGCCTCGACGATCACGCGCTTGAATGACGGTCGGGTGAGCAGCCGCTTGAAATAGGCTTGGGCATGTGGACGCGTGTCGGCGAAGGGCGCCACGATGCCGGCATAGAACAGCGCCGGTGCTGCCGCGCAATCGGCAATGCTGAACTCTTCGCCGATTGTCCAGAGGCGGTCGGTCATCCGCCGCTCGAGCATGTCGTAGGCGGTTTCGAGCGCCGCGCGCGCCTCCGCCACGCCTTTCGGATCGCGTTCACCCTCGGCCCTCAGCCGGTCGGTCACGATCTTCTGCATCGGGACCTGGAGGTAGAGATCGAAGAAGCGATCCCACAAGCGCGCGTCGAGAAGCTGATATTCATCGACCGGCAGCAGGCGGCAGGGGCCCGGATAGTAGCGGTCGAGGTATTCGATGATGATGGTCGACTCGGGAATGGTCCGGTTCAGCCGATCATCGCGCAGGACCGGGATCTTGCCGACCGGCCACAGGTCGAAAAAGCCCACGCTCGCGCTGCGGTCCGACAGGTCGACGACCTCGGCCCTGAACGGCGTGTCGTTCTCGTAGAGCGCGATCAGCACCTTGTGGCAGAACGACGCGAGTGGATGAAGGTAGAGAGTTAGCGACATCGCGAGCCTGCCCTTTGATGACGCGCGTGCCTGATTAGCTGGGTCGTTGCCGCAAAGGTTGCAAGACGTCGCCTCGGCGTCCGACGGGAGAGTAGCGCACCCTGGGGGTGGGGGAACCAATGCCGACCCACCCCTGTTGATGTCGCATGCAAGCCGCGCGACGCGGCGGCAATGAGCCGCGCCCGCGCCCGACTTTGACCGGAGTTTGCCATGGCATCCTGCGAGACCTGCGGAAACAACTACGACAAGTCGTTCGAAGTCCTGTGGGCCGGCAAGACCCATGTCTTCGATTCGTTCGAATGCGCGATCCACGCGCTGGCGCCCCAGTGCTCCCATTGTGGCACCCGGATCGTCGGGCATGGGGTCGAGGCGGACGACCGAATTTTCTGCTGCGCCCATTGTGCGCGCAGCCAGGGCGAGAAATCCCTGAAGGACCGCGCCTGACAGCAGTGGGGTTGTCTTTCGGCGGCCCGTGGCGTGCCCGACATCTGTCCGTTCGGGCTCCGACGTCGACCGGCCCATTCCGCTTCGGCACGCAAGCGACCGGGCGAGCGGCCTTTACGGGCTGTTAAGGGTTTTGGTGCAAGCTTCCGGGTCGGGCCGGTTGGACTTGCGGAATGTCGAACATCTCAGAGCGTTTTGAGCCACTCGACGATGACACGCAGCTCGTAGACGACCGCTTGCGTGATCTGTACGCCTATTGGCGGGCCCGGCGCGGCGAGCGGCCGATGGCCGATCGCAGCGACATCGATCCCGTCGACATCCCCCGCCATCTGCCGTTCATCAGCCTCATCGAGCGCTTGCCCGGCACCTGGGAGAATTTCCGCTACCGGCTGGTCGGCAGCGAGCTCGTCGCCATGATCGGCCAGGACATGACCGGACGCACGTTGCTTGAGCTGACGCACGACAACATACGGCGCGTGATCGGCGAGACCTTCCGGCGCTGTCTTCAGAGCGGCCGTCCCCATCACCACCACATGGTGGCGCCAGGCACGCAAGGGTGCCACTACGAGCGCATTCTCCTGCCGCTGACATCGGGGACCCGCGAGCCAGAGATGATCCTTTTGTCGGTCGCAACGCGGAACTGGCCGCGATTGCGGCCTGCTTTTCTGCTCGAGTCGCAGCTGTTCCGCAGGGTCACGGCGGGCGCCCTGTAGTCCGGACCCGTCGCCGCGGTCGCCGGCGGCGTCTCGACGGGGCTTTCGACGATCTGGACTCCGGGTTGAAATTGACCGGGCGTTTGCCTGCTGTCTATGCTCGACTCGAGCCTGGCGACGTCGCGTCGACAACGGGAGGTCCGAAGATGAGCATCCGTCTCAGCATCTTGCTCCTTGCCTCGGGCATTGCTCTCGGAGCGCCCGTCCAGGCCAAGGAGAAGGTTACCTTCGCCTATCTGCTCGATCCGGCCTACGAAGCCGCGCTCTGGCCGATCCGCAACGGCAAGGTGACCTCGACGAAGGTCGAGATCGAAGCCAAGGGACTGGCGATCCCCGCGCTGCTCCAGGCGACGGGCGCCAAGACCTACGACGTGATCATGACCGCCGTCATCGGCCTGCCGCGCGCCAAGCAGCAGGGCCTCGATCTCAGCATCATGGCGACCGGGCTGCGCTATCATCCCAATGGCGACGGCGCCGACATCTGGGTCAAGGGCGACAGTCCGTTCAAGTCGATCGAGGACCTCAAGGGCAAGACGATCGGCGTCTACTCGCTGCCGTCTACGGGCATCACGCTGGTGCGCATCGCTCTGTGGAAGAAATGGGGCGTCAACGTCTCCTACAGCGGCGGCGACTTCAAATGGGTCGAGGTCCCGGCACCGGCGCTGCCTGCCGCGCTCTCGACCGGCAATATCCAGGCGGCGACGCTGATCCACAGCCAGGCCTATGCGGCGAGCAAAGGCAAGGACTACCGCTCGCTGGTGCGCACGGCTCCGGCGGCGACCGAAGTGATGGGGGTGCGCGCGGTCTCGGCCATCCACGTCGGCTATCCCGAGAAGCTCGCGGCGCGGCCTGAGGCGTACCGCGAATTCGCGCGCATGATCAAGGCCTCGATCGACTACACACTGAAGAACCAGGCCGAAGTGTTCGCGGCTGCCGGCAAGGAGAACAACATCGATCCCGATTTCTTCAAGACCTGGTTCAACTCCTTCTCCGAGGTGCCCATGGCCGTTTCGGGCGACGACGTGAAGGCGATCCAAAAGGTCTGGGAGCTGGCGAAGGAGATGGGCATCATCGAGGCGGCGCTGCCCAACGCGGCCGACATGGTCTGGCAGCACGCGATCCGCGAATAGAATCCGGGCCGGCCGCGCCGGCCGCCCGCCCTTCCGGCGGCATCCATGGTCCTCGCGGGCCTCGAGCGGCGACGGCGTGTCGTCGCCCATCTCGTCACGCTCGCCTTCGTCATTGCCTGGGCGATTCAGGCTGCACCCTTGCCCGCGCTGGTGTTGCCGAGCCCGAGCGAGGTCGTCGAGCGGCTGGGCAGGTTCCTCGCCAATCCCTACATGTGGGCGCATATGGGCGTGTCCCTCGCCCATGTCGTGGCGGCGCTCGGCATTTCCTTCGCTATCGGTTCGGCTTTGGCGCTGCTTGCCCACTACGTCCCGGTGTGTCGCCTGCTCGTACACGGGCGGATCAGCCCATTCCTCAATTCCTTCTCGGGCATCGGCTGGACGCTGCTCGCGGTCATCTGGTTCGGGCTCAATCACACGACGGTCGTCTTTTCGATCAGCCTGGTGCTGATCCCCTTCGCCATCGTCAATATCCGTGCCGGGCTCGACAGCCTCGATCCCGAGCTGCTCGAGATGGCGCGCAGTTTCGGACGCCGGCGCCTCCGCCATTACCTGCTGGTCGTCCAGCCGGCGCTCTACCCGTTCATGTTCGCCACGCTGCGCATCAGCTTCGGCGTCGCCTGGAAGGTGGCGCTGACCGTCGAATTGCTCGGCGGCAATGCCGGCTTCGGCTTCCTCTTCAATGTCGCGCGCCAGGACTACGACACGCCGCTCGTCCTCGTGGTGATCGGGCTGATCATCGCCTTCGTCTATTCGACCGATCGCTACGTCTTCGCGCCGTTGCAGGCGCGTCTCGCGCGCCACTACGAGCAGGCCTGATCGCATGACGGAAACCGCGCGCGGACGGAGGCTGGGCTCGCACCTGATCGCCGACGGCTTCGTCGTCGCCTGCGTCCTCGGCTGGTGGCTGACCTCGCTCCGGCTGCCGAAGTTCGTGCTGCCCGACCCGTTCAGCGTCGGCGCGACGACGGTTCGGCTGTTCGTCGATCCCGGTTTCCTGGTTCACACCGGCGCCAGCGCGCTGCGCGTCGCGGCCGCCGTCGTCCTCTCCGTCGTGCTCGGCCTGGCGCTGGCGCTGTTGGCCGAGCGGGTGCCCGTCCTGTCGCATGCCGTGCACCGCCGGCTGCTTCCCGTCTTGAATTCCTTTCCCTCCGTCGGCTGGGCGATCCTCGCCACGGTGTGGTTCCAGCCGACCAGCGCCGCGGTGATCTTTGTCCAGGTCATGATCCTGACCCCCTTCTGCCTGATCAATGCGGCACAGGGACTGCGGGAGCTTGACCGCGAGGTGGTCGAGATGGCGCGCAGCTTCACCCGCTCGCGCGCCAGGGTCGTTCTCCATGTCATCCTGCCGCTGCTCATGCCCTATCTCATGGCGGCCGTGCGGATCGCCTATGGCATCGGCTGGAAGATTGCGCTGGTCGCCGAGCTGTTCGGCGCCGACAGCGGGCTCGGCTACCTCATGCTCAAGGCCCAGGTCATGTCCGATGCAGCCATGGTGTTCGCCACCTGCTTCGCCATCGTCATCATCTTCATCGCGGGCGAGAAGCTCGTCATCGATCCGATCACCCGGCGCATCCGCGCCCATTAGAGCCGGCGCGTCCGCGCCCACTGGAGCCGGTGCGCCGGGTCGCGATGGCAATATGCTCCGATGTCGTGAATTGTGTATCCTGACACGGCGGCGAGTGTCAGGCAGGTCCGCGGCACGCCCCGACAGAGTGGACCGCTCACAATGGCTGACGGCAACCCCAACGAACTGACACTCGAACTTCGAGCCGAGGATTGGCAGAAAATCCTCGAGAGCGTGCGCAAGAACCCCAAGATCCTGTTCTTGAGCAAGACATTTCGGCGACTGGTGGCGGTGCGCCGCGCGGAGAAGCTCAATCTGCCGATGCTTGTCAAGGAGGTGCCGGAGAATTCGATCCTGAATACAATTCCGCACAACGCGGTGATGATGCCCAAGTTTCTCGAGGCGCATTCCGCCCGACTGACCAATGCACTGGTGACGATCGATCCGATCTTCGGCCGCGAAAGCGAAGCATCGATCCTGTGCATCGGGCCGCGCAACGAGATGGAGCTGTTCCTGCTCTATGGCCTCGGCTTTGCGCCCGCGAACGTCAAGGCAATCGACCTGATCAGCAACTCGCCCCTGATTTCGGTCGGCGACATGCATGCGATTCCTTACCCGGATTCGAGCTTCGATGCCGTCCTGTGCGGCTGGACATTGAGCTACAGCCGCAAGCACCAGCTCGCTGTCGACGAGATGGTGCGGGTTTGCAGGCCAGGAGGCTTGATTGCGGTCGGCTTGTCGTACATTCCGGTCGGACATGAAGATCGGACGCTGACAGAATCTCAGGGCTCCATCTGCTATGACAGCCTGGCGCCGCTGCTGGCTTTGTTCGGCTCGCATGCCGCGGAAGTGCCGTTCCGGCACGAGCCCCTGGACAAGACACGCAAAGGAGCGCTGATGGCCGTCGTGCGTGTGAGTAAGACATGAACGTGGCCGAGCCATGACCGACCAATCGATGGCTGCTCCCTGGCGAACGGACCATGTTCAGGGCAAGCCGCGCATTGCCTACGACCACGCCGGGCACGGGCCCGTGCTCGTGTTCCTGCATGGCATCGGTGGCAATCGCACCAACTGGCACGACCAGATCCCGGTATTCGCCCGCGATTTTCATGCCGTGTCCTGGGACGCGCGCGGCTATGGACTGTCGGACGACTATGACGGGCCACTCGATTTCGGCGATTTCGCCGCCGACCTGGCTCGCCTGCTCGACCATCTCAAGGCCGAGCGCGCTCATCTCTGCGGCCTGTCGATGGGCGGTCGCATCCTGCAGGACTTCTATCCGCGCCACCCGGATCGCGTCGCGACCTTGGTGCTGTGCGACACGTTTCCCGGCTTCGACGCCTCGTTCACGCCGGACAAGCGCGCCGAATTCATCCGCCTGCGCAAGGAGCCGCTGGTACAGGGCAAAGAGCCCAAGGACATCGCGCCGGTCGTCGCCAGGACGCTGATCGGGCCGAAGTCGCCGCCCGCCGCCTTCGACCGCCTCGTCGCGAGCATGACCGCGCTGCACAAGGAGTCCTACATCAAGACCATCGAGGCGACGACCAACTACGACCGCACGGCCGACCTGCCCAAGATTGCCGTTCCGACCTTGCTGGTCTTCGGCAGCGATGACCGGCTGACGCCGCCCTCGATCGGCCGATCCATGGCGGCGCAGATCAAGGGGTCGGAGCAGGTCGTGATCCCCGACGCCGGCCATCTCCCCAACATCGAGGCGCCCGACAAGTTCAACGAGGCCGTACGATCATTCCTGATGCGCCATCGGGAGAGGGCACGGCAGCGCTAGCCGCGGCACTTACCTTGACCCGCCGGATGATGGGAGTACTCTGTCGCAAAACTGAGACCCAGCCTACTTAGGTTGGAAGTCCAGGCGATCCAATGTGATCAGAACAGGGGAGACATTCATCATGCGCGCATCTCCGTGGCTCTTGTCGATGGTGCTGGCCGCCGCAATCGCAGCTCCCGCGACTCTTGCGCGGGCGCAGTCGGGCGACGTTGTCGTGTACACCGCCGCCGACGAGAAACTGCATGCCGATGTCGAGGCAAAGTTTAAGATCAAGCACCCGAACATCGCGATCAAGGTCGTCAACCTGTCGACCGGCCCGATCACTGAGAAGGCGATCGCGGAAAAGGCCAACCCACAGGCCGACGTGATCTGGGCGGTCAACACGATCGCGCTTGAGCAACTCAAGGCTGCCGGCGCTCTCGAGCCTTATATGCCCAAGGGCACGAAAATTCCGGCCGAGTACCTCGATCCGGATGGATTTTATGTCCACCACTGGCTGACCGTCATGGTCATGGCCGTCAACACGAAGGTGCTGGAGCAGAAGAACTTGCCGATACCCGCGAGCTGGGAAGACCTCGCGAAGCCCGGTTACAAGGGGCTTGTGTCAGTCGCCGCTCCGACCAAGTCGGGCACGGGTCTGACCATCTTCATGACGCTGGTCGACGCCTATGGCTGGAACTACCTCGATCAGCTCCACCCCAGCATCTTCCAGTACGGTTCGAGCGGTGGCGCGCCGGGTCGGCAAGCCGGGTCTGGCGAGGTAGCGATCGGCCTGACCTACGATACGGTCGTGCTCGACCAGATCCAGAAGGGCCTGCCGGTCAAGTTGGTGTTCCCGTCGATCACGCCAAACATCATGGAAGGTGGTGGCCTCCTGGCCGGCTCGAAGCGCGCCGCCAACGCCAAGCTATGGCTCGACTTCATCGCCAGCCCGGACGGTGCGGCCGCCTACAAGAACTATGTCGGCGTCGCCACCACGCCCGGCATGTCGAACGTCGACATCGGCGGGGTCAAGCTCTGGAAGATGCAGAAGCCGATGGACGCCAACGAGTTCAAGCGCGTCTGGGCATCGAAATACGAAAAGTAGCGGCCACGACTTCCGAGCGGACACGCTGCCCGCCCTCCCCGTCAAGGGGAGGGCGGGGACCGGACGAACTCATGGACGTTCCCGCGCCGCCCGAATTCGAACTTGCTCCATGACCCGCCTCAGCCTGCGGAACATCAGCAAGAGCTTCGGCGACGTTCGCGCGGTCGACAATGTCTCGCTCGAGGTCGCCGCCGGTGAATTCGTCACTCTCGTCGGCGGTTCCGGCTGCGGCAAGACGACCCTGCTCAGGATCGTCGCCGGCTTCACGCGTCCCGACGCTGGCGAGCTCCTGATCGACGGCAGGCGGGTCGAGGCGCTGGCGCCGCGCGAACGCAACATCGGCTTCGTATTCCAATCCTACGCGCTGTTTCCGACCATGACGGTGCGCGGCAATATTGGCTTTGCGTTGCGCCTGCGCCGGCGGCCGAAACCGGCGATCGATGCACGCGTCGACGAGCTGTGCGCGCTGGCGCGCATCGGCGAGTTGGCGGAGCGCTACCCACATGAGCTCTCCGGCGGCCAGCAGCAGCGAGTGGCGCTCGCGCGCGCCTTGGCGCCCAATCCGTCGATATTGTTGCTCGATGAGCCACTGTCGGCGCTCGACGCCAAGATTCGCATCGCGCTGCGCGCCGAGATCCGCAGCATTGTCGGCCGCGCAGGCGCGACGGCCGTGTTCGTAACCCATGATCAGGAAGAGGCGCTCTCCATGTCGGACCGCGTCGCGGTCATGGAACGCGGCCAAATCGTCCAGGTCGGCACGCCGATGGAAGTCTATTTCCAACCGGTGGACGCCTTCGTGGCGGATTTCATCGGCGTCAGCAACCGGCTTTCGGCGCGCGCGGACGGGGAGGGCAAGGTCACCGTGTCTGGCCGGCCGATCGGCGTTACGGCGTCGACGGCGCTGTCCGGGCGATCTGACCTGACACTGTGCATTCGGCCGGAGCACGTAGCTCTGGATCGGCCCGGCATCAAATGCGGCCTGCCGGGACGGATAGCCGCGCGCACCTTCATGGGCGAGATCGTGCGTGTGGAGATCGACGTCGGCATCGGCACGCCCGTGTTTGCCGATCTGATGTCTGACCGCTGGATGGCGCTCGATCTCGAGGTCGGCAGCGATGTCGAGTGGCGCGCCGACCCCATGCATGCGCGATTGTTTTCCGGGGAGACAGCGGTGCGATGAGCCGGTTCTCCGGCGGTCTTGCCGCCCTTGCGATCGGCATCGTCTTTGGTCTGTTCATCCTGGTTCCGATCGGCGCCGTGCTGCTCGAGAGCGTGCGCGTTCAAAGGCCGGTCGCCCCGGCCGAGATGCGCGCGCGCACCGTGGCCGCACTCGACCTGATGGAAGCCGATCGCCGCGCCGCGGTGGTGACGCGCTGGGTTCAGACGCTCAATCCGCGCCAACGCATGGAAGTCACGGCGGCGACCTTGGCGGCGCTCGGCCTGCTCGTGACTTGGGACCGGCAGGCAGCGTTCGATGAGCAGATCGTCGCGGCGACAGGCGCCGTCGAGCGCCTGACGCCCGAGCAGCGGACCCGGTTCGAGGCCGAGTTTCCGGTCCAGACGGTCGTCGTGCATCGACGCATTCCTCTCGCATTCCAGCTTCGCGATCGGCTCGATCCTGCCGAGTTCGAGGCGCTGCGCTCCGGCGTGCGAACCGGCTTTGGTATCGATCATCTCGCGGCATTCTTGACCGAACAGCGCTTCCAGCGCATTGCGCGCAATTCCATCCTGCTCGCCCTCGTCACCTCGGCGTTGACCGTGCTGATCGCCTATGCGCTCGCCTATGCCGTGACGCGTGGCGATCTGCGCTGGCCGGGGCCGGTTCGGGCCGCCGCGCTGGTCCCGCTGGTGTCACCCCCGGTGATCATCGCCTTTGCCATTATTCTCCTGTTCGGTCGCCAGGGATTGATCACCAAAGGATTGCTTGGCGACATGCTCGGCCTGGTCAATCCCGAGCAGTTCAATGTCTACGGCTTCGGCGGCGTCGTCGCGGCGCAGGTGCTGAGCTTCCTGCCTCACGCCTACATCGTCATCGAGAACGTGCTGAGCCAGCACGACGGCAGGCTGGAAGAGGCGGCTGTGTCCCAGGGCGCGACCTCGAGCCAAGTGTTCCGTCACGTCACGCTCCCGATGACCATGCCGGGCGTCACGCGCGCATTGTTGCTCGTCGCCATCCTGTCGATGACGGATTTCGGCAATCCCCTGGTCATCGGGCGTGACTACCCGGTGTTGGCGGGCGCGATCTATGACGAAATCCTCGGCTTTCAGAACAAGCCGCTGGCTGCCGCGCTTTGCCTATGGCTCATGGTGCCAACGATCGGCGCGTACTGGCTGGCGGAGCGCATCGGCCGGCGGCGGCGTCACGCCGCGGTCGGCGGAACAGGTGGGCCTCCCGAGCTGTTGATGGAACCGGCATTGCGCGGCGCCTTGTCGGTGTTTTCGGGCCTCGTCGTTGCTTTCGTCGCGCTGCTCTACTTGACAGTCGTCTATGGCTCCTTCACGCGCGTCTGGGGCATCGACTTTTCGCTGACCCTCGAGCACTACCTGTTCGACCCGAGCCTTGACACAGGCCTGCAGGCCGAGCGTGGCATCCCGACCGTGTGGACAAGCATCAAGATCGCGGCCGTTGCGGCTCCGATCGGCGGCGTGCTGAGCCTGCTCGTCGCCTATCTTGCGGAGCGCGTGAGGCCACCCGGAGCCGAGGCGTTGGCGTTCCTGGCATTGCTGCCGGCCATCCTGCCGGGCGTTATTCTCGGCATCGGCTATCTGATCTTCTTCAACGCGCCATTCGGCTTTGTCGATTTGGCGATCACGGGTACGGCCGCGATCCTCATCGTCAATGTGCTGTTTGCCAACCTCTATGTCGGCGTGCTCGCCGGGCGCGCCGCGCTGCAGCGTCTGGATGCGGCGACCGACGAGGCGGCATCGGTGCTCGGTGCGACCATGGTGCAGAGTTTCCGTCTCGTCACCTTGCCCATGCTGCGTCGGACCCTCGTGCTATCCATGCTCTACGTGTTCATTCACGGACTGACGACGCTGTCTGCCGTGATCTTCCTGGTCAGTCCGGACCACAAGCTGGCGTCGGTCGGCGTCTTTCTCAATGCCGAGGCGTCGCATTATGGCCTCGCCTGCTCGACCAGCGTCGTCATTCTCGCGACCGTGCTGGTCGCGCTTTCGGTCGGCCGCGCCGTCGACCGGCCGTCGCGCCGCACGGGTGTCCGACAGCAGCTCCAGGTGGAAGCGTTGCCGGCGGCTGCGACCGCTCGCTAAACGCGAGTTTACGCCGCCCGGCGCTCCTCCTCGCCGAGCGCTGCATCGAGAATCTGAAGGGCCCGCTGCATCTCGGATTCGGTGATGATCAGCGGCGGAGACAGAACCAAGACATTGCCGGCGGAGACCGTGAAGCTGAGCCCGGATGTGAGGCAGCGACGCATCACCGATTCCGCCTCGGCTGTCGCCGGCGTCTTCTCGGCACGATCGCGCACGAGCTCGACGGCAAGCCGCAGCCCGAGGCCGCGCACGTCGCCGATCAACGGGTGCCGCACAGCCATCGCCTTCAGCCGGTCGAGCGCCAGCGTACCCACTCGCCTGGCGTTCTCGATCAGGCCGTCCCCTGTGATGATCTCAAGCGTGGTCAGAGCGGCGCGGGCGGTCAGCGGGTTCTTTTCGTGGGTGTAGTGACCGATCGACAACTCGTTCGCCACGTCGAGGTCGGCGTGCGCGATCAACGCGGCGATCGGCAGCGTGCCGCCGCCCAGCGCCTTGCCCAGCACGAGGATATCGGGCACGACCCCCCAGTGCTCACAAGCGAACAAGCGGCCGGTCTTGCCGAGACCATTCGGGATTTCGTCGAAGATCAGCAGCGCGCCGTGCGCGTCGCACGCCGCGCGCACAGCCTGCCAATAGCCGGGTGGCGGGATGTTGCATACGGATCGAATGGGTTCGGCGATGACGGCGGCGACATCGCCTTCCTTGTCGAGTACATAGCGCAACATGTTGGCGCAAGAGAGCTTGCAGACATCGAGATCGGGCTGACCGGCGCGGTCCGGGTAGCCATAGGCGCACCGATAGCATTGGAAGGAAGCGACGTGCTCCGTGCCCGAGAGCAGGGGACCGTTCACGCCGGAGCGGTAGAGCGCTTGGCCGCCGACGCTGCTGGCGCCGAAGCCGGCGCCGTGGAAAGCATCCCAGAACGACACGGTCTTGTGCCGCCCGGTAGCGGCGCGGGCGAGGCGCAAAGCGATCTCGATGGCGTCGGAGCCGGAGGGCGCGAAGAGCACCTTGGAAAGCGGCTTGGGCGCCAGCTCGGCCAGCTTGCGTGCGAGTGCCACGGCTACGTCATTGGTGTAGCGGCGCGGGGAGAACACGAGTCCATCGAGCTGTACTTTGAGCGCTGCGATCAGCTTGGGATGCGCATAGCCGATGTGATGCACACTGTTGCCGTGAAAATCCATGTAGCGCCGGCCTTCGAGATCCTCAATCCAGATGCCCTCGACGCGTCGGACCGCCGATATGCATGGCGTGGACTCGGCCTGATGCAGGAACAGCCGCGCGTCTTCGGCCACCAGCGCTGCGCTCGACTTGGAAATGGATGAATCGACCATGGAATCCTCCTGACGGGTATCATGGGCCGGTTGCACGTCGGGTCAAGCGCGCTGCCACCGGGTGCGCCTGCCCCAGTGTCGATAGCCCGAGTGTCGATAGCCCTAGTTGACGGCAATTTCGGCCGGGGCGAGGCTGGACCATGCGCGCCATGACACTCGATGCGCCCGGCAAGCCACTGCGTCTCGTCGATCGGCCGAGACCGGTGCCGGGGCGGGAACAAATCCTCATCAAGGTCCATGCCTGCGGCGTGTGCCGCACCGATCTCCACGTGGTCGACGGCGAGCTCGGCGATCCCAAACTGCCGATCGTACCCGGGCACGAGATCGTCGGGACAGTTCTTGAGGCGGGCAGGGAGGTCGATCGCTTCCGGCCCGGCGACCGTGTCGGCGTGCCCTGGCTCGGCTGGACCTGCGGGACCTGCCCGCATTGCCGCGCCGGCCATGAAAACCTGTGCGACCGGGCGCGCTTTACCGGCTATCAGATCGATGGCGGCTATGCCGAGCAGTGCCTCGCCGACCAGCGCTATTGCTTTGCCGTTCAGGGCAACTATTCCGACGTCGAGGCGGCGCCGCTGCTGTGCGCGGGCCTGATCGGCTATCGGGCGCTGCGCATGGCGGGCGGGGCGCGGCGCCTCGGCATCTATGGCTTCGGCGCCGCGGCCCATATCGTGGCGCAGGTCGCGCGCCACCAGGGGCGCAGCGTGTTCGCCTTCACGCGCACCGGCGACGATGCCGCGCAGAGCTTCGCGCGCTCGCTGGGCGCCGTGTGGGCGGGAGGGTCGGACGACCGCCCGCCCGAACCGCTCGAAGCCGCGCTGATCTTCGCCCCGGTCGGGGCACTCGTGCCCGTCGCGCTCGCCGCGGTCGCCAAGGGTGGCACCGTGGTCTGCGCCGGCATCCACATGAGCGACATTCCGGCCTTTCCCTATCGCCTGCTGTGGGAGGAGCGGCAGATCCGCTCGGTCGCCAATCTGACCCGGGCCGACGCCGAGGAGTTCCTGGCGCTGGCGCCTCAGGTTCCGGTGCGCACGCACACGACGGCATTTCCTCTGCGCGAGGCCAATCTCGCGCTTGACCGCCTGCGCGCCGGGCGGATCGAGGGGGCGGCCGTGCTGGTGCCGTAGATGAAACGGTGTCTGACCCCGATTTCCCTCGGGTTTTGCCTTTGTCTCCCGACAAATCGCTTGCGGACATCGGCCGCGCCGGCCGTATACGATGCGGCACCACGCCACGACGAGGGCGGCGGTGCGGATGGCGGAGCGGCTGATGTTCAAGCAATTGCATGGCGCGACCCTGGCGGCCCAGGCGATGGGCAGAATCCACGCGCCCTATGGCGAGGTGGTGCCGCCCATCCACGTCGCCACCACCTATGAGCGCGCACCCGACAATTCCTACCCGCACGGGCGGACCTATTCGCGCGATGCCAACCCCAGCTATGACCAGGCCGAGGCGCTGCTGGCGGCGCTCGAGGGCGGCCCCAAGGCCTTGCTGTTCGCCTCGGGCATGGCGGCCGCCACGGCGTGCTTCCTTGCGCTCACGCCCGGCGACCACGTCGTGGCGCCACGAGTCATGTATTGGGGGCTGCGCAAGTGGCTGCTGGAGTACGCCGCGCCGCGCGGTATCGTCGTCTCGTTCTTCGACAATGAGCGGCCCGGCCAGATCGACGAACTCAGGGGACTGCTGCAGCCGGGCAAGACCAAGCTTGTCTGGCTCGAATCGCCGGCCAACCCGACCTGGGCGGTGACCGACATTGCGGCCGCCGCGGCACTCGCCCATGGCGCCGGCGCGCGTCTCGCCATCGATTCGACGGTGGCAACGCCGGTTCTGACCAGGCCGATCGCGCTGGGTGCCGACGTCGTCATGCACGCCGGCACGAAGTACCTCAACGGCCACTCCGACGTGATCGCCGGCGCTCTCGTCACGGCGCGCGAGGATGAGTACTGGCAGGCGATCAAGTATGTGCGAAACGCGGTCGGTGCGGTGCTCGGGCCGATGGAGGCCTGGCTGATGCTGCGCGGCATGCGCACGCTTTTCCTGCGCGTGCGCGCGCAGAGTGCCGCGGCCCAGCGCGTCGCCGAGCATTTCCAGGGCCACCGCGCCTTGACCCATGTTCTCTATCCGGGCCTCGGCAATGATCCCGGTCACGCGGTGGCCAAGCGACAGATGTCCGGCGGATTCGGCGGGATGATGTCAATCCGAGTGAAGGGCGGGGAGGCGGCCGCGGTCGGCGTGGCGGCGCGTCTCAGCGTTTTCAAGCGCGCGACGTCGCTCGGCGGTGTTGAGAGCCTGGTCGAGCACCGCGCCAGCATCGAGGGACCCGGTACGCCCTGCCCGCCCGATCTCCTGCGGCTGTCGATCGGCATCGAGGAGCCGGCGGATCTGATCGACGATCTGGAGCAGGCGCTGGCAGCCGGCCAGCCGAAATAGCGGAATCGATTTCGGTGGAAGCCCCGACGGCAACCGCTCCGAAGCTCGGCGCTCTGGTCCGGCCGCCCGATCGCGCCTGGATCGGCATCCTGTGCATGGCCGGCGCGATCTTCATCTTTTCCATGGCGTCGGTGCTGACCAAATGGCTGACCGAGAGCTATTCGGTGCCGCAGGCCATGTTCTTCCGCTGCCTGGTGGCGCTTGTGCCGGTCATGGTCGTGGCGGCCTGGGAAGGCCGGGTCCAGGTCTGGCGGACCCAGCGACTGTCGGGCCACCTCCTGCGCGCGTCGTTCGGGCTGATCGCGATGGCGCTGCTGTTCACCTCGCTGTCGCTGCTGCCGATCGCCGACGTCACGGCCATCACCTTCGCCGGGCCCATTTTCGCCACGGCGCTCTCTGTGCCGCTCCTCGGCGAGAAGGTCGGCGTTCGGCGGTGGACCGCCATCCTCATCGGTTTCGCCGGCGTGCTGTTCATGGTCCGGCCGGGGGCGGACGGATTTCGCCTTGCCATGATCGTGGCCGTGTGCACGCCTATCTTCTATGGGCTGGTCGCGACCACGCTGCGCCAGCTCACCGCGACCGAGGAGAATCTCACCATTGTCTTCTACTACATGACGATCGGCGCCACGGTAACCGGGCTGATACTGCCGTTTGGCTGGTGGAAGACGCCCGACGTAACCGACTTGATGCTGTTCCTGACCCTCGGCCTGATCGGCGGCATCGGGCAGTTCCTGATGACCCACGGCTATCGCAACGCGCCGGTTGCCGTGCTCTCGCCCTTCGAGTACACCGCGATCATCTGGACCAGCCTCGCCGGCTTTTTCATCTGGGACGAAGTGATGACCATCTGGACGATCGTCGGCGGCAGCTTGGTGATCGCCAGCGGCCTCTATATCCTGCACCGTGAAACGGTGTTGAGGCGCCAGCGCGCGTGACGACATGGTGCAGTTGACCGAAGAGGAGCGGGGCTTGCTTCGCGGCGACGCCGGCGACGGCGTGGCGATGGCCATGCGCATCCTGGTTGGCACGGCCGAGATGCTCGATGCAGAGCGGCTGATCCCGATCTCGTCGGTGCATGTCGATGGCTGCCTCTATCACGGCGATAGCGGCACGCATTTCGTGGAGCGACTGGTGGCCGCGGGCGGCAAGGTGCGCGTGCCGACTACGCTCAACGTCGGCGCGCTCGATCTGGTCCATGCCGGCCGGGTCAAGCTCGACCCGCACCGGCACGACATGGCGCGCCGCATGATGATGGCCTATGAGCAGCTCGGCTGCCGGCCAAGCTGGACCTGTGCGCCCTACCAGGCCGGGCATCGGCCGGCCACGGGCGAGGATGTCGCCTGGGGCGAGAGCAATGCCATTGCCTTCTGCAACTCCGTGCTCGGCGCGCGCACCGACCGGTACGGCGACTTCCTCGACATCTGCGCGGCCCTGACGGGCAGGGCGCCTTACACCGGCTTCCACAAGCCCGAGAACCGCCTCGCGCGCATCGTGATCGATGCGCACAACTTGCCGGCGCCGCTGACGGACGAGGATTCCTTTTACCCTGTCCTCGGCACCTGGCTTGGCGCCACCTGCGGCAGCGAGGTCGCGGTCATCGATGGCCTGCCGGCACCCATCTCGGAGGACCGGCTAAAGGCGGTCGGCGCGGCCGGCGCCTCGGCGGGCTCAGTCGGGTTGTTCCACATTGTCGGCGTCACGCCGGAGGCGCCGACCCTGCAGGCAGCACTCGGCGGCCGCAGCCCTGACCAGACCATCGTGCTGACGGCGCCCATGCTGCGCGGCGCGCGCGACCGGCTCTCGACGGGGATCCCCGTGGCGGGCGCGCCGATCGACGCGGTTGCCATCGGCAGCCCGCATCTCTCAATCGATGAGTTCGACCGGCTCAGCCGGCTGCTCGCGGGTCGCCGCGTCGCGGTGCCGTTCTATGCCTGCACCGGCCGCCACGCGGTCGAAGCGCTCGATCGCGCCGGCATGCGCGCCGGCCTGGACGCGGCTGGCATCATCGTCGTGGCGGATACCTGCGTGGTCGTGACGCCGATCATGAAGGAAGGCGGCGGCCTGCTCATGACCAACTCGGGCAAGTTTGCGCATTATGCGCCCGCCAATGTCGGCTACGACGTGGTCTACGGCAGTCTCGCCGACTGCGTCGAAAGCGCGATCGCGGGCCGCATCGTGCGCGATGAGAGTCTGTGGCGATGACGACTTGCGTCGCTGGGCGTGCCGTCATCGACGGCAGCGGCACGGGCCGCGTCATGCGGCTGGCGGAGCCGATCAGCTTCTGGGGCGACGTCGATCCGTTTTCCGGCCGGTTGACCAACCCACGCGGGTCACGGCACGGCCAGAGCATCGCCGGTCGTGTGCTCGTCCTGCCGGAGCTGCGCGGCTCGAGCTCGGGCAGCGCGGTCATGCTCGAGCTGCTGTCACGCGGCATTGCGCCCGCCGCCCTCGTGCTCGGCCGCATCGACGCCATCATCGGGCTCGGCATCCTGGTCGGCCGCGAGATGGGATACCCCGTTATCCCGCTGATTCAGCTCGACACGGCACAGCAAGCCGCCCTGGCGGACGGGGCCATGGCTCGCATCGAGCCCGGCGGGCGGATCGCCCTCGTGGAGAGCGACGGATAGCGCCTCTGCCGCACGGCGCCAGCCCATAACCAACGAGCATCGCTCATCATTTTTCACACGACGTGCGTCCGTGCACGACGCCTGTGCGCTCCAGCAATTTTACCTTCCACTTACCCCAAACGAGGGATGCGGGCCGGGTAGGCGTCGACCGATCATCGCCGACAAAGCGCCGTTCGGGCGCACGGCCGCTGATCTACCTTGGGGGACGCAAACATGGCGACCATCACCGGCACCACCGGACCTGACCTTCTGTTCGGCAGCGCGGGCGACGACACCATCAGCGGCCTTGCGGGGGACGACACGCTGCGCGGCGAATCGGGCTTCGATCTGATCGATGCCGGAGATGGCAATGACGATGCGGGCGGCGGCCTGGACAACGATACGGTACGAGGCGGCGCCGGCAACGACACGTTGAATGGCGAGGACGGCAGCGACTTGGTTGCCGGCGATGACGGTGCCGATCTTGCCTTCGGCCACACCGGCAACGATACGGTCGATGGCGGCGCCGGTGATGACACGCTGCGCGGCGAGTCCGGCAATGATCTGGTGGTCGGCGGCGATGGCAATGACGATGCCGGAGGTGGCCTCGACGACGACACGGTCCAAGGCGGATTGGGAAATGACGGCCTCAATGGCGAGGCCGGAAACGACGTCGTCGACGGCGGCGACGGCAATGATTTCGTCTTCGGCCATACCGGCAATGACACGCTGTCGGGCGGGGCCGGCGCCGACACGGTGCGCGGCGAGGACGGCACCGATGTGCTCGATGGCGGCGACGGCAACGACGACCTGCACGGTGGCGCCGAGAACGATACGCTCAGTGGCGGCACCGGCAATGACGCGCTGAATGGCGGCGATGGAAATGACTTGATCAGCGGCAACGCCGGTGACGACAACCTGAGCGGCGAAGCCGGAAGCGACCGGCTCGAGGGCGGATCAGGCAACGACACCGTGGCGACCGGCTCGGGCGCCGATACCGTCGCCCTCGATCACCCCGCCAGCAACGGCATCGACCAGCTCACCGACTTCAATGTCGGCCAGGGTGACGTGCTCACCAGCATTTTCAGCTCTGCCGGCGCCTGGCGCATGACGTCAGCGACGGAGATGCGCGCTTTCAACTACCTGACCGGCGAAACCGGCACGCATGGAATTGACTTTGGCGGAACGAGCGACAATCCGACGACCGCCGAGTTCAACATCCTCTGGAACGGCGCCAGCGTTTTCAAATCCGAGATCGACAATTCGGGCGATATCACCGGCAGCGGTCATGCCGATCTGCTGGTGCTCGCCGGTTCGAGCGCAGGGCGCACAGCTGACGGCGGAGCCTTGCCCGACATCGTCCAGGACCTTTCCAGCAACGGCAATCGCCTGGTCGGCGGGGGAGCCGAAGACTATCTCGATGGCGGAGCGGGCAGCGACACGCTGAGCGGCGGGATCGACAACGACACGCTCCTCGGCGGCAGCGGCGCCGACAGCATGGATGGCGGCGACGGCAACGACATCTTCTATGCCGACAGCACCGACGATTCGATTCTCGGCGGCTCGGGACTCGACACGGTCTATACGGTCGACGGCGTCACATTCGCCTATTTCGACGCCAACAAGGCCGCGTTCGGAATTGAGACCGTCGTCAATCTGGGCCCGCCCAGCCCACCGCCCCCGCCGTCATCCGCCCCCGGCGCTCAGTTCGGCACGGACGGCGACGACACTCTGTTCGGCACCGGCGGCAATGACACGATCGACGGCCGTGGCGGCAATGACCTGCTCTCCGGGCTCGCGGGCGACGACAGCCTGGTTGGCAGCACGGGCGCGGATGCGCTGTTCGGTGGCGACGGGATCGACCGTCTCGATGGCGGCGAAGGCAACGATGCGCTGGATGGCGGAGCCGGCGCGGATGCGCTTTATGGCGGTGCCGGCAACGACACGCTGACGGCGGGTGCTGCCGGCATCAGCGGTACGGACGCGCTCTATGGCGAGGCCGGCGACGATCTTCTGGTCAGCAGCACCGGCGCGGATGCGCTGTTCGGCGGCGACGGCGCCGACACGCTGTCCGGCGAGCTCGGCAACGACACGCTGCTGGGCGGCACCGGAGCGGACATTCTCTATGGCGGCGGCGGCGCCGACAGCATGGACGGCGGCGGCGACAACGATATCTTCTATGCCGACAGTTCGGCCGACACGGTTCTCGGCGGCGCCGGCAACGACACGGTCTACGTGCTCGACGCGGCGACCTTCAATCACTTCGAGACCAACAAGGCGGCGTTCGGCATCGAGACAGTGATCGATCTGAGCTTCACCGGCTCGTCGGTTTTCTACGGCAGCGCGGGGCCGGACCTGCTGATCGGCACGACGGCGGGCGAGATGATCTTCGGTCTCGACGGCGCCGACACGATCTCCGGGCTTGCCGGCAACGACAGCCTCTATGGCGGAACCGGTGCCGACATCCTCTATGGCGGTGACGGAACGGATCAGCTCTATGGCGGCGCCGGCAACGACACGCTGGCGGCGGGTGCCGCTGGCATCAGCGGCGTGGACGCACTCTATGGCGATGCCGGCGACGATCTGCTGGTCGGCAGCTCTGGCGCCGACGTGTTGTTCGGCGGTGATGGCGCCGATATGCTTTCCGGCGGATTCGGCGACGATGTGCTCAGCGGCGGCACGGGGGCTGACGCCCTCCATGGCGAGTCCGGCAACGATACCCTGCAGGGCGAAGGCTCCGACACGCTCGACGGCGGTGACGGCAACGATTTGATCGTCGTTGCTCCCGGCACGTCGTCCGGCGCGCTGGCGGCCGGCGGCAGCGGGAATGACCTGATCTTCTCCGCCAGCGGCAATGACATTCTCTATGGTGACGCAGGCAATGACCGGATCATCGCGTCTGCGGGCGACGACAGCCTGTTCGGCGGCGCGGACGACGACAGCCTGTATGGCGACAGTGGCGACGACGCTCTGGATGGCGGCGCGGGCACGGATGTCCTTTACGGCGGTGTCGGCAACGACACGCTGACGGCGGGTGCCGCTGGCATCAGCGGAACCGACGCGCTCTATGGCGAGGCCGGAGACGACCTCCTGATCGGCAGCACCGGCGCGGATGCGCTGTTCGGCGGCGACGGCGCCGACTCACTGTCCGGAGACCTCGGCAACGACACGCTGCTGGGTGGCACGGGCGCCGACATCCTCTATGGCGGCGACGGCGCCGACAGTATGGACGGCGGCGGCGACAACGACATTTTCTACGCCGACAGCTCGGCCGACACGGTGCTCGGCGGTGCCGGCGACGACACGGTCTATGCGGCGAACACGGCGGTCTACAATTACTTCGAAGCCAACAAGGCGGCGTTCGGCATCGAGACGGTCATCAACCTGGCGCCGGAGCCGATCCTCGGCACGGCGGGCAATGACATGCTGACCGGGACCGCCGGGAGCGACACCATTTCGGCTCTCGACGGCAACGACTTTGTCAACGGACTCGCGGGCGACGACAGCCTGTCCGGCGGCAACGGCAACGACACTCTCGAAGGGCAGGCAGGCAACGACACGCTCGACGGCGGCGCGCACGGCACGGGCGATTTCGCCTGGTACCTGAATTCGCCGGCGGGCGTGACGGTCAATCTGACGACCGGCACGGCGTTCGACGGCCATGGCAGCACGGACACGTTGATCGGCATCGAGCATGTCCAGGGTTCCGCCTTCTCCGATGTCCTGATCGGCAATGCCGGTGAAAACTGGTTCCGGCCTGGCGCCGGCAACGATCAGATCAGCGGCCAGGGCGGCCCAGATGTGGTCATGTACGAGAGCGCGCCCAGCTCTGTGTCGATCAACCTGGCGACCGGCCTGGTCAATGACGGTGCCGGCGGAATCGATACGCTGATCGGTATCGAGCAGGCCCACGCCAGCCACTTCAACGACACGATCATCGGTTCCGCGGCCGACAACAACATGTGGGGCCGCGCCGGAAGCGATACGCTCGACGGCGGAGCGGGCAACGACCGCTTCCGCGGCGGTAGCGGCGCCGACACGATCAACGGCGGCAGCGGCAACGACGAAGTCGTCTACCGCGACGATGGGTTCGACGGCCCGGGCTTCGTCATCTCGCCGAATGGCGTGGTGGTCAATCTGTCGACCGGTACGGCGATCGACAATTGGGGCGATACCGATCAGCTCGCATCCATCGAGACTGTCAGCGGCTCGGCATTCGGCGACATCATCGTGGGCAACACGGCGGCGAACCTGCTGTACGGCGACGATGGCGACGACCTGATCACCGGCGGCGACGGCAACGACGTCCTGCGTGGCGGCAACGGCAGCGACCTGCTCGAGGGCAATGACGGCGCCGACAATCTGAGCGGCGATGCCGGCCACGACACCATGCTGGGCGGGCTCGGTGACGACGTGTTCATCGGTGGTGTCGGCAACGACTCGATCGTCGGCGGCGGCACGGGTGAGACCGACTCCGACACGGCGGTTTATGTCAACGCGACCAGCGGCATTTCGGCCAACCTGGCAACCGGCATCGTGCAGGACGGTCAGGGCGGCACCGACACCGTCCAAGGCATCGAGAACCTAAGGGGCTCGAACTTTGCCGACCTGATGATCGGCGGGGCCAACGATCCCTTCGAGATGTTCGAAGGTCGTGGCGGAAACGACACGATCGACGGCGGCACGGGCTTCGACCGGATCAACTATCAGAACGCGGCCGGCGCCGTGAACGTCAACCTGGCGACCGGCCAGGCGCAGGACGGCGATGGCGGCACCGACAGCTTCTCGAACATCGAGGCCGTGCGCGGCTCGGCCTTTGGCGACGTCCTCACGGGCAGCGCCAACGGCACGACGACGGCAGAGTCGTTCGACGGCCGTGCCGGTAACGACACGATCGACGGCGGCGACGGCTTCGACCGGGTCGAATATACCGGCGCGACGTCCGCCGTCACGGTCAACCTCGCGACCGGCGTGGCGACCGATGGCCAAGGGGCCACGGATGCCCTGGCCAATATCGAGGCGGTGCGCGGCTCCAGTTTCGGCGACATGCTGATCGGCCGTGACCAAGGCCGGTTCGCCTCCGTGGAGGCATTCGACGGACGCGCCGGGAACGACACCATCGATGGCGGCGGCGGCACCGACCGCGTCGAGTACACGGCGGCGACCTCGGGCGTCACGGTCAATCTCGCGACCGGCGTGGCGACCGACGGCCAGGGCGGCACGGATGCGCTGTCCAATATCGAGTGGGTGCGCGGCTCGGCATTTGCCGATGCTCTGACCGGTCTCGACCAGGGTTCCTACGAGGTCGAAGATCTTGAGGGCCGCGGTGGCAACGACACGCTCGACGGCGGCGCCGGCGGCGACCGCGCCGTCTATTCCGCGGCGACCTCTGCGGTGAACGTCAATCTCGGCGCCGGCACGGCAAGTGACGGCGAGGGCGGCACGGACACGCTGATCAGCATCGAGCGCGTGCGCGGCTCGGCGTTCGATGACACGCTGATGGGCGGCAGCAATGCCTTCTTCGAGGGCTTGGAGGGCGGTGCCGGCAACGACCTGATCGATGGCGGGTCCGGTCACGACCGCGTCGAGTACCACACCGCGACCGCCGGGGTTAACGTCGACCTCGGCGCGGGCATCGGCCTGGACGGCATGGGCGGCACTGACACGCTGGTCAGTATCGAGGCGGCGGCCGGCTCGAACTTCGGCGATACCCTGACCGGCGGCACCGGCAACGAGGTCTTCGAAGGCCGCGGCGGCGGCGACGCGATCGACGGCGGCGCCGGTATCGACCGGGCCTCCTACCGCAGCGACGCGGGTCCCGTGCTGGTCGATCTGTCGCAGGGCATGGCGATCGACGGGTCGGGCGGCACCGATACGCTGGTCGGCATCGAGTGGGTCAACGGGTCGCGGTTCTTCGGCGACACGCTGATCGGCGACGGCGGCGCGGCCGATGTGACCGTGACGCTCGACGGCATCTACACGGTGACCAATTTCGTGGCCGCCGGCGGTACGGACATCGCCTTCCAGGCGGTCAATAGCGGCACGCCCGGCAATGACACCATGACCGGTGGCGCCGGCAACGATGTGATCGACGCCGGCTCCGGGAATGACACAGTCAATGCCGGTGCGGGCGACGATACGGTCGTCGGCGGCGCGGGCAACGACACCGTCCACGGCGGCAACGGCAGCGACGAGCTGCAGGGCGGCGAAGGCAACGACGTTCTCGTCGGCGGGGACGGAAACGACGTGCTCGACGGCGGCACCGGTGACGATGCGATCACCGGCGGCGCCGACAACGATGTGGTCTCCGGGGGAGCCGGCGCCGACACGCTGGTTGGTGGTGCGGGCAACGACGAGCTCGCGGGCGGCGACCAGGCCGACGACCTTGTCGGCGGTCAGGGCGACGATACGCTCGATGGCGGGTCCGATGCCGACACGCTCGGCGGCGGCAGCGGCAATGATCTCGTCTCCGGCGGCGCGGGCGACGATAGTCTCGCCGGCAATGGCGGCGACGACACGCTAGTCGGCGGCACCGGCAATGACACGATCCGCGGCGGTGGCGGAACCGACCTGCTCTATGGCGGCGAGGGCAACGACAGCCTGGTGGCCGGCAGCGGCGACGATCTCGCCGATGGTGGCACCGGCATCGATGGCGGCCTCGGCGATGACACGATCCAGGGCGGCGGCGGCAATGACTTGCTCAACGGCGGCGTGGGTAGCGACCTGCTCGTCGGCGGCAGTGGCAACGACACCATGGACGGTGGAGAGGATGCCGACACGCTCTCCGGCGGTGGCGGGACCGACATGGTCCTGGCCGGCGCCGGCGCCGACGTGGTGTATGGCAATCAGGGCTCGGATACCCTGTCCGGCGGTGACGGAAACGACACGCTGCTGGCCGGCCAGGCCGACGATCTCGCAGCCGGCGGCCAGGGCGCCGATCTGCTGAACGGCGGCGACGGCGCCGACATCCTTGCGGGCGACGAGGGCGACGACACGCTCTCGGGCGGCGCGGGCAACGACAGCCTGTCGGGCGGGACGGAGAATGATCTGCTGGTCGGCGCCGCGGGCAATGACTCGCTCGACGGTGGTGCCGGCAACGACGTGGCCTACGGCAACCAGGGCGAGGATCGCTTCGACGGAGGAACGGGCGACGATCTGGTCTTCGGCGGCCAGGCGGCGGACCTGCTCTCCGGCGGAGATGGTGCGGACCGCCTGCACGGCGACGAGGGCGCCGACACGCTGTCAGGCGGCAGCGGAGCGGATACGCTCACCGGCGGCGCCGGTGCCGACTTCATGGCCGGCGGCGCCGATGCCGATACCTTCGTCTTCGCCTCGGCGAGCGGTAACGACACGATCGCGGACTTCGACGCGGCCGGCGGCGATGTGATGCAGATTGCCGTGAACATCAACGGGTTGAACGTGAACGCGCCGAATGCGGCGTGGTTCGCGCGCATCACCGACGATGCCAGCGGCAATGCGGTCATCGACCTCGGCCGCGGCCACAAGGTGACGCTGACCGGCGTGCAGAAGGCCAGTCTGAGCGCCGACGACTTCCTGTTCGTCTAGCAGGAAGCCCGTCGTTACGGGGTCGAAGTCAAGGCTGACTGCCCTCCACTGGCGGAGGAGGCTCGGGCGACCGAACCTCCTCCGCGCTTTTCGGTGCGCCGGCTTGACTCCGCAATCCGTGCGGACGCATGGTTCCACGCGTCACGCCAAGAGGGGGGCCGACCATGCGCATCCGTCATTTCATCGTCCTGCTGGGGCTGCTGGTGGCCGCCACACCGGCTGCGGCACAGGAAAAGTCGACCTGGGCTGCAATCAAGGAACGCGGCAGCTTCCGGGTCGGCGCCACCCAGGCCGAGCCCTGGTACTTCAAGGATCCGCGCTCGAACGAATGGGGCGGCTTCTCGATGCACGTCGCGCGCGCCATCGGCAAGGCGATGAACGTCAAGGTCGACGTCGTCGAGACCACCTGGGGCAATGCCATCGCGGCGCTTCAGGCCAACCAGATCGATCTGATGTTCGTGCTCGACGCCACGCCGGAGCGCGCCATGGCGGTCGACTTCATCATGACGCCGCTGCTCTATTACGCCATGGCCGTCCTGCACAAGGACGCACTCAAGGTCGAGCTGTGGGAGGATCTGAACAAGCCGGGCGTCAACGTCGCAACCACATTGGGCACTGTGATGGACACGCACGTCACGACCAAGCTGCCCAAGGCGACGATCAACCGTTTCCCGAACAATGACGAGGTGGTCGCCTCGTTCCAGTCCGGCCGCTCCGACGTCGCCGTGCTGTTCCATCCGCCGCTGATCGCGCTGCAGAAGAAGGTCGGCATGGGCAAGATCACGCTGCCCAAGCCGGTGCGCGCCTCGGTGTCGTCGGTCGCGGTCCGGCGCGAAGCCGACACGACGTGGCGCGACTATCTCACGCACGCCGTGCGCTATTACTACGAGACAGGCCAGCTCCAGGCCTGGTACGAGGAGTTCCTCGCGTCGCGCGACATCAACCCCAAGTCGGTGCCGCCGATCATGAAGGAGCTGATGTAGGGCGCGTTGCGTTCGTGGGACTGCGTCAGTCCGTAGTCGGCCTCATCGTTCGACAGGCTCAGGATGAGGCTCTAGCCAGGCCTATTGCCTCATGGTGAGCTCGTCGAACCATGAGGCCGCCTCCGCTGCTCCGACGCGGACGAGGCGGGGGCGGCGTTGAACTACACCTGGGATTTTTCGCCGGTCTGGCGCAACTTCGGCCTCTTGCTCGATGGCCTTGTCGGCACGCTGGCGATCACCGCAGTGGCGCTCGTCGTTGGGCTGGCGCTCGGCCTGCTGGCGGCCGCAGGCCGGCTCTCGCGCAGCGTCGCGCTGGCGCGCGTCGCTCAGGGCTATATTGCGGTGTTCCGCAGCACGCCGCCGCTGGTCCAGCTCTTCTGGGTCTTCTACGCGCTGCCGATCCTGCTCCAGCTCCGCCTCGATCCGTTCATGGCGGCGGCAATCACGCTCTCGCTGCAATCGGGCGCCTTCTTTGCCGAGGTGTTCCGCGGCGGCATCGTGTCGATCGAGCGCGGCCAGTGGGAGGCCGGGCGCGCCATCGGCATGGGTTATGCCACGCTGATGCGTCGCATCATCTTGCCCCAGGCGATCAAGCGCATGATGCCCGCCTTTCTCGAGCGCGTGGTCGAGCTGATGAAGACCACGTCGCTGGTGTCCTCGATCGCCTATGCCGACCTGCTGTTCCAGGGCATGCGCATCAGCGTCGAGACCTTCCGGCCGCTCGAGGTCTTCACCGTCGTGGCGCTGA
This sequence comes from Alphaproteobacteria bacterium, assembly GCA_016869645.1. Lineage (GTDB taxonomy): Bacteria > Pseudomonadota > Alphaproteobacteria > SHVW01 > SHVW01 > SHVW01. Next base: position 4,380 of record VGDO01000049.1, on the reverse strand, counting down.
TGTACTTCGTCGTGCTGTTCTCGATCAGCATGGCCGTGCGCGTCCTGGAAGCGCGCCTCGCGCGGGCAGGCTGAACCATGTCGGGCTACCGCTGGGATTTTGCTTCTGTGTTCGCGAATTTCGACCTCTTGCTGCGCGGCCTGGTCGGCACATGCAAGCTGGCGCTCGTCAGCTTTGCCTTCGGCCTCGCCCTGGGGCTCCTGATCGGGGTGGCACGCACCCTGCGCAACCCGCTGGTCAACTGGCCGGCCACCGCCTTCGTCGAGCTGTTCCGCAACACACCCGTCCTGGTCCAGCTCATCTGGTTCTTCTACGCATTCCCGATTGTGCTCCACGCTGCTTTTCCGCGCCTCGCCGGCGCCAAGCTCGACGCATTCACGGCGGCGACCATCGCGCTCTCGCTCAACACGGCGGCCTTTGCCGCTGAGATTTTCCGTGGCGGCATCCAGTCGATTGCGCGTGGGCAATGGGAGGCGGGGCGCGCGCTCGGTATGACCTACGTCACGCTGATGCGGCGTATCATCCTGCCCCAGGCGGTCAAGCGAATGATCCCGGCCTTCACCAACCGCGGTATCGAGCTGACCAAGATGACCTCGCTCGCGTCGACCATCGCGGTCGGCGAGCTGCTCTACGAGGGCAAGTTGCTGTCCTCGATCATTTATCGGCCGATCGAGACCTACACGACCGTGGCCGTGATTTACTTCGTCATCCTTCATGCCGCAACGCTGATGGTCGATCGCCTGGAACTCCGCCTGAGGCGGGCCGACTGATGGCTGATCAGCCCGAAGCCGTCCGCGTCGAGAACTTGCACAAGCGTTTCGGCAAGCTCGAGGTGCTGCGGGGTGTCGATCTCTCGGTAGCCAGGAGCGAGACCCTCGTCGTCCTCGGTTCAAGCGGCTCGGGAAAGAGCACGCTCCTGCGCTGCATCAACTTCCTGGAGCTGCCGAGCGAAGGACGCATTCACCTTGACGGCAAGCCGATCGGGCAGCAAGGACGCAGCGGCTGGACCTACCGCGAGGCGGAGCTGACGGGCGTGCGACAGCGCGTCGGCATGGTCTTCCAGCAGTTCAACCTGTTTCCGCACATGACCGCGCTCGAGAACGTCACGGAAGGCCCGCTCAGCGTGCTGGGCCTGCCGCATGCCGAAGCGAAGGCGCGCGCCGCCACGTATCTCGAGAAGGTCGATCTGGCCGACAAGGCCCACGAGTATCCGTCGCGCCTGTCGGGCGGGCAGCAGCAGCGCGTTGCAATAGCGCGCGCGCTGGCCATGGAGCCCTCGATCATGCTGTTCGACGAGGTCACGTCCGCACTCGATCCGGAGCTGGTCGGCGAGGTGCTGCTGACCATGCGGGCCCTCAGCGAGGAGGGCATGACCATGCTGATCGTGACCCACGAGCTCGGCTTCGCCAATGCCGTCGCCGACCGGGTCGTGTTCCTGCACGAGGGCCGCATTCACGAGCAGGGGACGCCCGAGCAGGTGCTGCGCAGTCCGCAGAAGCCGCGCACGCGCGAATTCCTCGCCGGCTTCTCGCATTTCCGCCTGCCCTGAGGCGGGCGATTTCGATTCGGAGTTGATGATGGCGCGACCAGGCAGCAACACCCACGGCACTCACGATGCACTCGCCGACCCGCGCAACGCCAAGGTCAGGCTCTACGTTAACGGAAGGCTTTTGCGGCGCGACAGGGCAGTCATTTCCGTCTTCGATGCCGGCTTCATCCTGGGTGACGGCGTGTGGGAAGGCGTGCGCCTGCACAAGGGGCGCATCGCCTTCCTCGACCGCCATCTCGACCGGCTCTATGAAGGCGCCAAGGCGATCGCGCTCGATATCGGCAAGACGCGCGCGGAGATGACCGACATCCTCTATCGCGTGGTGCGCGCCAACCGCATGGAGTCCGGCGTGCACATCCGGCTGATGGTGACGCGCGGCCTCAAGAAGACGCCGAGCCAGGACCCGCGGCTCGGCATCGGCCCGGCGACGATCGTCGTCGTGGCGGAGCACAAGACCGTCAATCCCACGGTCTACCGCCGCGGCATCCGGCTGATCACCTCCAGCGTGCGGCGCGGCTACCCGGACGTGCAGGATCCCAAGCTCAATTCACACAGCAAGCTCAACTGCATCACCGCGATCGTCCAGGCCCATGCCGCCGGCATGGACGAGGCGCTCATGCTCGACCCGCATGGCTTCGTCAGTACCTGCAATGCGACGCATTTCTTCATCGTGCGCAAGGGCGAGGTGTGGACCTCGACCGGCATGTACTGCCTCGCCGGCATCACGCGGCGCCACGTGCTCGAGCTGTGCCACGCCAATGGCATTCCCGCCCAGGAGCGCAGCTTTTCTCTGACCGAGACCTACGGCGCGGAGGAGGCCTTCTGCACCGGCACCTTTGGCGGGCTGACGCCGGTCGTCGAGATCGACGGGCGGACCATCGGCACGGGCAGGCCGGGGCCGATGGCGCAACGGCTCACCCGCCTCTATCATGAGCTGATCGAGCGGGAATGCGCGGCCGGCACGCCGAGGCGGCGCGGCTAGGGACGTCAGAAACGGCATGATCATGTCGGCGCACGCCAGGAGACACATCATGACGGCAGCATTGGTGCTGCCGGCCATGCTGTTCCTCATCCTGTGCTTCGTCGCGCCGCTGCTAGCCTTGTTCAAATTGAGCGTGACCGCGGAGCAGGGTTGGCAGTGGGCCTATGGCCAGATCCTGGGCAGCTCGGTCTATCTGCGCGTGTTCTGGAACACGCTGGTGATTGCCTTCGTGGTGACGGTGCTGTCCGTCATCCTGGCTTATCCGACCGCCTACTTGCTGACATTGCTCAAGGGCTGGAAACTGGCCCTCGCCATCTACGGCGTGCTGTTCCCGTTGTGGATCAGCGTCCTCATCCGCACCTTCGCCTGGATCCTGCTGCTCGAGAAGAACGGGCCGGTCAACCGCCTGCTCGTCGGATCGGGGCTGACCGAAAGCCCGATTCAGTTCCTGTTCAACAACACGGGCGTGCTGATCGGCATGGTCCATGTGCTGCTGCCTTATGCGATCCTGCCGATCTTTGCCAACATGCTGCGCATCGACGGGCGGCTGCTGCTCGCGAGCGACGGTCTTGCGGCCTCGCCCTGGATGACGTTCCGCCGCATCTATCTGCCGCTGTCGATGCCGGGTATCAGCGCAGGCGCTGTCTTCGTGTTTCTGCTGTCGCTCGGTTTTTTCATCACGCCCGCCCTTCTTGGCGGCATCAACAACCTCACCGTCGCGATGCTGATCGAGCTGCTGGTCAATGAGCGGCTGATCTGGTCGCAAGCCGCCGCCGCGTCGGTTCTGCTGCTCGCGGCGGTCGGCGCGTTCCTCGCGGTAACCACGCGCTTCGTGCGGCTCGGCGCCGTCCTGGAGGCGCGCTGACATGCGGACCCGCTGGGCGGCCCACATATTCGGCTCGGCGGTCCTCGCCTTCCTCATGCTGCCGATCCTCGCGGTGGTGCCGGCCTCGTTCAACCACCAGACATTCATTCGCCTGCCGCCGGAAACATGGTCGCTGCGCTGGTACGGGCGCTTCTTCGCCGACCGGGAATGGCTGACCTCGCTGTGGACGAGCTTCGAAGTTGCGGTGATCAGCACGCTTCTGTCCGTCGCGCTCGGCACCGCCGCGGCGATCGGGCTCGCCCGGCTGGGTGGGCGATTGCGCGCGTTGCTGACCGGCCTCGTGCTGGCACCGATGATCGTGCCGGTCATCGTGACCGCGGTGGCGCTGTACTATCTCGGGCGCTATTGGGGGCTCACGGGTACGGTGCTGGGCCTGTCCATCGCCCATGTGCTGACCTGTTTGCCCTTCGTCGTGCTCAACGTGGGGGTCAGCCTGCGCGCGCTCGATCCGAACTGGCTGCGCGCGGCCGAAGGGCTCGGCGCGTCGCCGGCGCGTGTGTTCTTCACGGTGACCCTGCCGACCATCCTGCCCGGGCTGTTCGGCGGGGCGGCATTCTCTTTCATCTCGTCGTTCGACGAAGTCACCATGTCGATCTTTCTCGCGGGTATCACCGCCAAGACTCTGCCGGTCAAGATGTGGGAGACGGTCCGGCTTGAGTTCACGCCGGTGCTGTCCGTCGCGTCGACCCTGCTGATCGTGCTGACGATCGCGACCTTCGCGGCGTTCCGCGTCGCCGGCCGACGCACCTGAGTTCGTCCTGGGGTGGGGCACGGTTTCCTGAGACAGCGCACTGCGCTACCGATCGTAAAGACGGAGGTAGGGCATGGACGGAAAGAATGGGCTGGAACCGGGTGTGACGGAGGCCACGGCGGCGCCAGCGCGCGCCCAGAACGCTGGCGATGGCGACGCCGGGGCCGGGCCGCCAGTGAGGTTTTCGGCGAAGAGGAAGCTGGCAGTCGTGC
>VGDO01000048.1 GCA_016869645.1 Alphaproteobacteria bacterium | reverse complement strand
CATAACCTTCACGTAACCGTGGCAATAAGGCTGCGGTGAGTGCCTTTGGCGGCAGATCCGCCAGCAGCGTCCCTCAGAAGGAGGGAACCATGACGCAGTCCATACTGCCGTCGCTAGGGCCCATCAGCGGCCCGGGTTTCCGCTCTTTATTCGACTCCAACCGCAGCAGCGATGCGCCCGCCGGCCTTGACGCCGTGCTTGGCAGCAGGGGCGCCGGCTTGCCCGAAGCGGCTGAGCGCCTCTTGCGCGACACGCAACGTCTGTTCGATGATTCCGGCAGTCGTCCCGGCAATGGGGCAGCAGCGACCGGTGAGCCGGTCGGCAATAACGCGCGCGGCATCGGCAGCGTGTTCGATGTCGGCGACCTGATCGACAAGGTTGGCGACGTCCTCTCCAAGCTCGCCAAGCAGCTGTTCGGCGCTCTCGATCTGCCCAACCTGCTCAAGGGCCTGCAGGACCAGGTCAAGAATGTCCTGACCGCTCCCTTCGACGGGCGTGCCGGCAATCTTGCGACGGCAGGTTCGGCCTTCGTGTCGTTCCAGGGTGTCGAGATCAGCTTCGAGACCGACGGTTCGCACACCTCGCTGCACATCAAGCAGACCTCGGTCGAGACGGCCTATGGCTTCGGCGCGACGGCGGACGGCAGTCTCGCCTACAGACTCGGTAGCTTCTCCAGCGAGACCAACGAACTCGACATCGATCTATACGCGCGGGGCGACGAAACGGCCGTGACCGCGCTGTTCAAGCATACAAGTCTGGATGTCGTGGCAGTCCAGGCGGTCCAGCGCGGACCGGTGGCGATCGGCGACGATGACGGCCGTCAGCCCGTGCGCGACGCGCTGGCGCCGGTTGGACAGCGGCGCGACAGCCTGGTCGATCGCTTCCTCGATCTGCTCGCACCCCCTCCGCCTGCCTCCCGGCCGGACGCCTCCGGCCGCGACGTCGGAGCAGGCGAGCTTCGCCGCCCGGTGCAGGATGGCGACAATCCGTCCAAGCCTCGCGCATTGATCGTCATCGACGTGCCCAAGAGCAAGATTCCCGTCGTCGAGGGCGGCCGCTTGAAGCTCAGTTTGGACATGTTGCTGCCGATCGATCTGCGCGTGCGCGAACTGGCGAAACGGGCGCAGAGCGAGGGCGATCGATCGGCCCTCGCAACGAACGGCGGCGCGCGCGCCGATGGCAGGCGGGCCGACCTCAACATCGAGGTCTGACCGCTCCGCGGCGTTGCGAAGCGGCGCCACGTTTGAAATTTTTGGAAGCGAAATTCCGTGCGCAAGGCACGGAATGCGGCGCTTGTCGACGCGCGCGCGATGTGCATGATGCAGTCATGCACCCCGGGTTGAGGCGCGCCCAGACGATTCAGAGCGGCCGCCGCCCTCGCAGGAAGGATCAATGGATATGTCGCGAGTTTTGCAGGGCGCCCGCGCGCCAGCGCTGATTGGCACGGCCGTGGCGATCGCGCTGATCGCGCCGGCCTTCGGTCAATCGACAACGCCGGCCGCCGACCGGGTTGCGGCATCGGTCAACGGCGTGCAGATCCGGCATTCGGAGGTCGTCGCCATGATCGAGACCTTGCCGGCCCAATATCAGCAGATGCCGATCGAAGTGCTCTATCCCGCTCTTCTCGACCGACTGATCGACGGCAAGCTCCTCGGCGCCGCCGGCAGGGCGAAGAACCTGCACAACGAGGCGGAAGTCAAGCGCAAGCTGGTCGCCTATGAGGATCGGCTGATCCAGGAGGCCTTTCTGACTGCCGAGATCAGGAGCCAGGTGACCGAGGACGCGCTCAAGAAGCGCTACGACGAATCGATCAAGAATCATCCGACCAAGGAGGAAGTGCGCGCTCGTCACATCCTGGTCGACACCGAGGACAAGGCCAAGGCGGTGATCGCCGAACTCAAGAAGGGCGCGGATTTTGCCAATGTCGCCAAGGCGCGCTCGACCGATCCGGCGGCGGCCCAGGGCGGCGATCTCGGCTTCTTCAGCGCCGAGCAGATGGTGCCCGAGTTCTCCGAGGCGGCCTTCAAGCTCAAGAATGGCGAGATCAGCCAGACGCCGGTCAAGACCAATTTCGGCTGGCACGTGATCAAGGTCGAGGAACGCCGCACGCAAGCGCCGCCCACCTTCGAGGACACCAAGGACGACTTGTCCCAGGAGATGAGCCGCGAAGTGATTACCGGCGTGATTGCCGGACTGCGCGACAAAGCGAAGGTCGAGCGCTTCAACATGGACGGCACGCCGATGAAGGCGAATTGATCCGGCCGGTCGCTCGATGCCGCCGAAATCGCCGCTGGCGCCCGCCAGCTTTCCCGTGATGCCCCGGATTGCCGGCGTGCGCCTTGCGGCGGGCGCGTGCGGCGTGCGCTACAAGGACCGCACCGACGTGCTGCTGGTCGAGCTGGCGCCGGGCACGACGGTTGCCGGTGTCCTCACCAAGTCGCTGACCGCTTCGGCGCCGGTCGAGTGGTGCCGGGCGCGACTGGGTGTGGGGCGCGGCCGCGCTCTCGTGGTCAATTCCGGCAACGCCAACGCTTTCACCGGCAAGAGCGGCGACCGCGCGACGATGGCGACGGCGTCTGCGGTGGGCAAGCTCGTCGGCTGCACCAAGCGCGAGATCTTTCTCGCCTCGACCGGCGTCATCGGCGAGCCGCTGCCGGCCGAGCGCATCGTCGCGGGCATCGGCGAGGTTCACGCGCATCTCACTGACGCCGCATGGCCGGCCGCAGCCGCGGCGATCATGACGACCGACACGTTTCCCAAAGGAGCATCGCGCACCGCGCGCATCGGCAATGCGACCGTGTCGATCAACGGCATTGCCAAGGGTTCGGGCATGATCGCGCCCGACATGGCAACAATGCTTGCTTTCGTCTTCACCGACGCCAAGCTGCCGGCGACCGTGCTCCGGCGGCTGCTCAAGGACGGCGCCGATCGCTCGTTCAACAGCATCACGGTCGACAGCGACACGTCGACGAGCGACACGCTGCTGCTGTTCGCGACCGGCAAGGGGCCCGCGCACCCCCGTATCGCCGCGCCGGGCGATGCCCGATTGCGCGACTTCAAGGCGAAACTCGACGAGGTTCTGCTCGACCTGGCGCTCCAGGTCGTGCGCGACGGCGAGGGCGCGCAGAAGCTGATTCGTATTTCGGTGACCGGCGCTGCCTCCCAGGCGGCGGCGCGGCGCATTGGCCTTGCGATCGCCAACTCGCCGCTGGTCAAGACGGCGATCGCCGGCGAAGACGCCAACTGGGGCCGCATCGTCATGGCGGTGGGCAAGGCCGGCGAAAAGGCGAACCGCGATCGCATGCGCATCCGGATGGGCGGGATCACGATTGCGTCGCGCGGCGAGCGCGTGCGCAACTTTGACGAAGCGCCCGTGGCCGAGCACATGAAGGGCCGCGAGATCGACGTCGAGGTCGACGTTGGCGTGGGCCGTGCCGGCGCCGTCGTGTGGACCTGCGATCTGACGCATGGCTACATCGACATCAACGCCGACTACCGGAGCTGACGCGCCGGTCGAGTTTGCGCCGCTGCTGACGGAGCGGCTTCTCCTGCGCCCATTGGTCGCGACGGACGCCGGCGCCATCCAGCGCTACGCCGGGCTCTGGGACGTCGCGCGGCGGACATCGGCCATTCCTCATCCCTATCCTCCGGGGGCCGCGCTCGCGTTCGTCACGGCGGCTCGCGAGCAGCTTGCTGCCCGTCTCAACTATGTGTTTGCGACGGTGTTGCGCGGCAACGGCGAGTTCGTCGGCTGCATCGAGGTGCGGCCGGCTCCGGCTCGCCGCAGCGGCATCGTCGGCTATTGGATCGCGCCGGCACACTGGGGCCAGGGCTATGCCGGTGAAGCCTTGCCGCGCCTCATCCAATTCGCCTTTGACACGCTCGGCCTCGATTCGCTGGCCGCCAACGTTCACACCGATAATCCGGCCTCGGCCCGCGTGCTGGAGAAGTCCGGGTTCATCATAGCGGGGCGCGGCACCGAGGCCTCGCGCGCCCTCGGTCATGATGTCGACGTGCTGGCTTATGCGCTCGAGCGGCCACTTGGCGGCTGCGACCCGAAATCCCCGCCACCGCCGGCTCTACCGGTCGTCCTGGTCGTCGCGGCCGCACTCGTCGATCCGGACAATCGTGTGCTGATCGCGCGCCGGCCGCCGGGCAAGCGGATGGGCGGGCTTTGGGAATTCCCCGGCGGCAAGGTCGGGCCGGATGAATCGCCGGAACAGGCGCTGGTGCGCGAGCTCAGGGAGGAGCTGGCAATCGACACTTCGGGCAGCTGCCTGGCGCCCTTCACCTTCGCCTCGCACCGCTACGAGGACTTTCACCTCTTGATGCCGCTTTATGTCTGTCGCACCTGGCGTGGCACGCCGACGCCGCAGGAGGGACAGGAGCTCGCCTGGGTCAGGCCGGTCCGGCTCGCCGACTATCCGATGCCGCCCGCGGATCGCCCTCTGGTCGCCATGCTGCGCGACCTGCTTTGATTCAACTGATCAGGCCGAACACGCCGACCGCGAACAACAGCGTCAGCGCGACGGTGCGGTAGACCCTCTCGTCCGCCCCGCGAAAGAGTCGCGAGCCGATTGCGCTGCCGAGCAGCATCAGGGGGAACAGCAGGCAGGCGCGCACCACTGTCGTGGTGCCGACCACGCCGCTCAGGAACACGATCGCGATCAGGGCGAGCTGGGTCGCGAAATAGAAGGCGATGATGTTGGCGCGGGTGACGCGCGGCGGATCGTCGCTCGACAACAGATAGAGCAGAACCGGCGGTCCGCCGATGCCGGTCGTTGAGTTCATGGCTCCCGAAATGGCGCCGACGATGAGCGTGGGCGCGAGCCCGCGCGGGCCGCGCCATCGCCATCCGAGGAACATGACCGACGCAAACACCGCTACGATCGCCGACACTGTTTTCTGTATAACGACGCGATCGACGCTAACGAGCAGCCAAAAACCGAGCGGCATGCAGATCCAAGCCGCAACCATCATCGGACCGACGAGCGACCAGCGGCAATCCTGGCGGGTCTGCGGAAACAAATGGAAGCTGATGGCCAGTTCCATGGCGATCACCGTCGCCACCATCTCGGCGGAGCCGAACAGCACGGCGAAGATCGGCGCCATCAGCATCGCGGATCCGAAGCCGGAGAAGCCGCGCAGCAATCCGGCGGCAAATGTGACGGCCGCTGCGATCGGAAAGCTCGGTTCGCCGATCACCCCACGGGCCAAGTCGAGATCGAAGCTCATGCTCGCCGGTCCTAGCAGCTATAGCGTGGCGCCGCCAGAGACCGCGTGCCCGGCAGTCGACCGGCGAGGTTCGGCTCGCCCAAGCGAACCGGTCGTGCTAGGCCGTCATGTCACCAGCTTTCAAAGGGACGTCGACATGAGCGCCTCGCTTTTCGATCTAACCGGCAAGGTTGCGCTCGTCACCGGTTCGAGCCGCGGTCTTGGCAGGGCCATTGCCGAAGGCCTGGCGGGTGCGGGCGCCCAGGTCGTGATCCACGGCCGCGACCGAAGCTCGCTCGAGAAAACTGCCGGCGAGATCGGCGCGCAGGGCCGGCGAGCGGCCATAGCCGTGTTCGACGTCACCGACGACGGAGCCGTCGCTGCGGAGGTTGCGCGCATCGAGCAGGCTTTCGGGGCGGTCGACGTGCTGGTGAACAATGCGGGCTACAACGAGCGCATGCCGCTGCACGAATTTGAGGCAGATGCCTTTCGCAAGCTCATCGACACGCACCTGACCGCTGCCTTCGTTCTGGCCAAGCAGGCGATCCCGGGCATGAGGCGGCGCGGCGGCGGCAAGATCATCAACATCTCGTCGATCACGGCCATGCTGACGCGGCCGACGATCGCACCCTATGCCGCGGCCAAGGCCGGCCTGCGCGCATTGACGCGGTCCATGGCGGTCGAGTGGGCACAATTCAACGTGCAAGCCAACGCCATTGCGCCGGGATATTTTGCGACCGAGTTGAACCTCCCGCTCATGACCAATCCGGAGTTCGACAATTTCGTCAAAACGCGCGTGCCTGCCGGCCGCTGGGCGGATCCGAAGGAACTGGCCGGCGCCGCGCTGTTCCTGGCGTCGCGCGCTTCGGACTTCGTCACCGGCCAGACCCTGTTCGTCGATGGCGGGCTGACGGCGCGCATGTAGAACCGCGGCGTCTTGTCGCGTGGCGCTGGGCATGTGACTTGGCCATGGTTGTCCCCTTGATGTGAGGGGCGAGCCCATGGCCGAAGGCACTCCTGCGAGCGAGCCGGTTTCAGTCGGCCAGCGCGGAAATTTCTGGCAATCGTTTCGCAATGGACTCCGGCAGCGGTGCCCGCGCTGCGGGCAGGGAGCGCTCTATCGTCGCTATCTCAAGGTCAATCCGACGTGTTCCCACTGCGAACTCGATCTCGAGAGCTTCCGCGCCGACGATGCACCCGCCTACTTCACGATAGCGATCGTCGGGCACCTCGTGGTTCCGGCCATGCTGGTGCTCGAGCAAGTTGTCCAGCCTGCGACGTGGATTCACGTCGCGCTCTGGATGCCGCTCACGCTTCTGCTTTCCCTCGCGCTGCTGCCGATCATCAAAGGTGCGGTTATCGCGGCCAATTGGAAGGTTGATCGCTCGGCCGACCGCATGCAGTGACGCGCGGCGCGGCCTCCATCAAGAAATAGCGCCGGGTCGCTTCGGCGGCGGGCCCACCGGCGGCGTCTTCTCGCCCGCTGGCCTCTCCTCCGTATTCAGGGCATCGGCGAGTCGTGACCGGGCACTGCCGGGCGCGAGCGGCTTCTGCTGCGCGGGATGAGGCGCCCACGCCGTCAGGTAGATGACCTGGAAGGTCGCGGTTATGCGACCGTCGTCGGCAGCGTGCCTCTCGCGGTATCGCTCAACGGCGGCGAACAGCGTGGCGCGCCGCAGCCCGGCGCGCCGGCGCTCGATCACGGCATTGGTTTCGCCCATGCCGCGCAGGTCTCGCATGAGCGCCAGAGCGTCGGGGTAAGACACGACGATCCGGTCGCTGTCGACAACCGGCAGGGCGAAGCCGGCCCGCTGCATGAGAGCACCCGCGTCGCGCGTGTCGGCGAAGGGCGAAACGTGCGGGCTGAGGCCGCCGGCGGTGGCGATTTCCGCATCGGCCAGAGCCTCGCGCAACTCGATCAGGGTGTCGCCGCCGAGCATGGCAGCCAGCACCATGCCATCGGGCTTGAGTGCCATGCGCATCTGCAACAGCGCGCCGGGCAGATCGTTGACCCAGTGCAGTCCGAGGCAGCTCAGGATCAGGTCGAAGCTGCCCGGCGCAAACGGCAGCGCCTCCTCGTCGGCGGCCAGCGTGCTGACCGGGCGGCCGGACGCCGCGGCGGCGTCCCGCGCCCGGCGCGCCATGGCCGAAGCCAGATCGGCCTGGACCAGATGCTCCACGCCGCCGCGCCGACCCAAGGCCTGCGCCATGTGGCCGCCGTGACAGCCGAGATCGAGCGCGACCGGGAAACGCCGGACCACATCATCGAGGCGGTCGGCGAGCCGGTCGGCCACTTCGCGGAAGAGGAAATCGTGCGCGGCGAGATCGGCGGCGGCGCGCGCGCGATGCTGCGCGACGATGCGACGGTCGAAGACGCGCATGGCGTCTGCTGTGCCTTGTCCGGGGCCGCCGTGCCGGCCGGCGGACCGTCGGGTGACCGGCTCCTCAGTCATGGCCGCAACATACAATGGGCACGCGCGCGCGCCGAGCGGATTGACAGCACGATGGTCTCGGTTTGACATGGCAGCATGTCGTCGCAATTGTACGCGGTCTGGTCGACATGGCGCGACGGCGTGCGCACGCTCGGGCGGCGGCTCGGCCGCCAGCTGGCGCACCGGGCGCTCGATGCCGTGCTGCCGCCGCGCTGCCTCGAATGCGGCGCACAGGTCGATGCGCCCATCGATGCGCCGGGCGCCCTGTGCCCGGCATGCTGGCGGCGCATCGCGTTTCTCACGCCGCCCTGGTGCGCCTGCTGCGGCCATCCCTTCGAGGTCGAGGCGGGCCCTGACAGCCTGTGCGGCGCATGCATTGCCGAGCCACCGCCTTTCGTCCGGGCCCGCGCCGTGTTTCGCTACGACGATGCAAGCCGTGGACTGATCCTGCGCTTCAAGCATGCCGATCGGACGGACTCGGCGCCGGCCTTCGGCCGCTGGCTGGCGCGCGCGGGCGACCGGTTGCTGGCGGACAACGATCTGATCGTGCCTGTGCCGATGCACTGGTTCCGGCTGTTCGTGCGCCGTTACAACCAGGCGTCACTGCTGGCCCTGGCGCTGGCGCGTGCGACGGACAACCGCGTCCCCGCATTGCCGGATGCGCTGCAACGGCGTCGATGGACGCCGATACAGGGCCGTCTCGGACGCGCCGCGCGGCGCGACAATGTGAAGGGCGCGATTGCCGTGCGATCCGACCGGGCCGACGCCTTGGCGGGCAAGAGGGTCCTCGTGGTCGACGATGTGTTCACGACTGGAGCGACGGCTTCGGCTTGTGCGCACGCGCTGCTGGGCGCCGGCGCCGCGTCAGTCGACGTGTTGACCCTGGCGCGCGTCGTGCGTGACTGATGGCGAGCTGATGGAGACAGCATGGCAAGCAAACGACGCAAGTCGGTCCCGGCGGGACGCAAGGCGGCGCCAAGGTTCAAGCCCGGCTTGCGGAAGCCAGGGTCCGCGACACGCGGTCGCTCGCGCCGACCGAAGCGGGCCCCCGCGCTCTGGCGCGCCACGATCGCCGAGATGCTGCAGCGCCTGCCGACGCCCGACGGCAAGCGATCCGACACGGCATTCACGCACGGGACGATGGAGGTCAAGCTCTATGCCCCGCGCGGCGGCGACCCGCAACAGCCCCACGACCGGGATGAGGTCTATGTCGTCATGTACGGATCGGGCACATTCGACAATGGCGGCCAACGGCGCTCGTTTCGACCCGGCGACCTGCTGTTCGTACCGGCCGGGATCGAGCATCGCTTCGAGGGCTTCACGGACGATCTCGTCGTCTGGGTGGTGTTTTATGGACCGCGCGGCGGGGAGGGGCCGCGCTGATTGGCCGCGCGCCCCACACCTGATAGGCTGTCGCCGTCAGCAGCGCCGGATTTGCCATGCCCGATGTCGAAATCTACGCCAGCCAGTTCTGTCCGTATTGCTATCGCGCGAAGAAGCTGTTGAGCGAGAAAGGCGTGGATTTCCGCGAATACGACGTCGATGTGGATTCCCACCTGCGCGCGGACATGCGCAAGCGGGCGGGCGGGCGAAACTCGGTGCCGCAGATTTTCATCGACGGCCGCCACATCGGCGGCTGCGATGATCTCTACGCGCTTGACCAGAAGGGCGGGCTCGACCCCCTCCTCGGGAGATCGTGACATGACCAGGACCGTCAAAATCGCCCTCATCCAGACGAACTCGCAGCGCGAGCGCGAGCCGAACACGGCCTTCGTCATCGAGCAGGCCCGCGCGTCGCGCGCGGCCGGCGCGGAATTCATCACGACGCCCGAGATCGTCGGCATGTTCGAGCCGACGCGCGCCCGCGTGATGGAAAAGGCTCGAATCGAGTCCGAGGATCCTTCGCTCGCTGCGTTCCGCGATCTGGCACGCGAGCTCGGCTGCTGGTTCCTGGTCGGTTCGCTCGCGGTCAGGACGGAGGAGGCGGGCGACGGACGCCTGGCCAACCGCAGTTTTCTGCTCGACGGACACGGAAACATCGTCGCGCGTTACGATAAGATCCACATGTTCGACGTCGACATCGCCGGCGACCGCAAGTACCGCGAGTCCGAATCCTACCGTCCCGGGCGACGCGCGGTGCTGGCCGAGACGCCCTGGGGGCGGCTTGGCATGACGGTGTGCTACGACCTGCGCTTTCCGCATCTCTATCGCGCGCTGGCCCAGGGGGGTGCCGAGTTCATCACGATACCCGCGGCATTCACCCAGAAGACCGGCGAGGCGCATTGGCATGTCCTGATGCGCGCACGCGCGATTGAGACCGGATGCTTCGTCGTCGCGCCGGCGCAATGCGGCGAGCACGCCGAGGGCCGGCGGACCTTCGGACATTCGATCGTCGTCGCGCCGTGGGGCGAAGTCCTCGCCGACGGCGGGGCGTCGCCCGGAACTTCGATCGCGGAGATCGATTTCGACCGCGTGGCGGAAGCAAGACGCATGGTGCCGTCGCTGAGCCATGATCGACCCTATGAGATCGATACGCGGGCGACTGCCGCCGCTGCCCCGCGCCGGGCAATCGGAGACTGATGGAGTTCCCCGCCCGGTTCAGGTGCGCGGGCGCAGATACTTGCGGGGCAGCAAGTCGGCGATCGGCAACTTGGCCAGCCGTTCCCCGTCGCTGACGATCACGCGCGCCCGCGGGCCGTAGTCGCTGATCAGCTCGCGGCACGAGCCGCACGGCGAGACGACACGCAAGTCGCGCAGGGCTTCGTTCGGTTTGGGGTGGCGGACCGCGACGATGGTCTCGATATCCACCGCACCTCCGCGCTCGCCTTCCGACACGGCCTTGCCGATCGCGATCGTCTCGGCACAGACCGAGACCGGCCGCACATAGGCGTCGAGGTGAACCGCGGCGTAGACTTGGCCGCTGCGGGTCCGCACGGCGGCGCCGATCTGGTGGCGGTCCTCGAGATAGAGCCGACTGATCTCGGCCTTCGCGGCCTCGATCAGTTCCAGATCGTCGGACGTGAGGGGCTCCAGCGGCATTCTATCGATCCTGTCGCTCGCGCCGAGCCACGATGCGCTGGATTGCCGCCGGCTTCGGACTGTCCACGATGAGATCCTCGTAGGCGAGCACTCTGAGTTGACCGCGCACGGCGTCGAGAAGCTCGCCTGGCTTCAGCAGGAAGTCGGGATTGCTCGGCTTGCCGAAGGCCTCGTTGCCCTGCGCAAAGGTCTCGTAGAGGAGCACGCCGGACGATGCAACCGCCGCGACCATCGCAGGGAGGAGCGGGCGCCACAGGTAGTTGGTCACAACGACGCCAGCAAACCGGCGTGTGCCGAGCGGCCATGGGCTGCCGTCTTCCAGATCGGCGGCGATGATTTCAATGCCAGGATCCGAGCTCATGCCCTCCAGCGCCTGCTGGTCCCGGTCGATCGCCAGGACGGTATGTCCGCGCGCGCGCATGTACCTGACATGGCGGCCGCTGCCGCATGCGATGTCAACCACCGGGCCGGCGGGCGGCACCAGATAGGCGAACCGCTCGATCCAGGCCGACGGCACGGTGTAGCCGACATGTGCGCAGGGGCGACCGGCGTCTGGGGCTTGCATGGGATATGGAATTTACCAATTATACGGGCGGATGGTGAATAAGCAGCCTATGTGATGGCAATACCGGGCGGGGATAGATGATTCGCTACGAACTCGTGTGCGCCAAAGGCCACGGTTTCGAGGGCTGGTTCCGCGACGGCCGGACCTACGATCAGCAGGCCAAGGCGGGCAAGCTCGCCTGTCCGATCTGTGGCACGCGCAAGGTCGACAAGGCGATCATGGCGCCCCGGCCCCTGCGCGGCGGTCGCGGCTCCGACAGGGATGTGGCGCGCACACAACCCTCTGGCGAGCCGGCCGAGGAGGCAAAGCCGACCGTCATGTCGGGCGAGGCCCAGGCCAAGGCCGCCGAACTGATGAAGGCCATGCGCGAGCTGCGCCGGCATGTCGAGGCGAGCGCGGACTACGTCGGCGAGCGTTTTGCCGAGACGGCGCGCGAGATTCACTACGGCGAGACGCCCAAGCGCAACATCTACGGCGAAGCATCGAGCGAGGACGAGCGCGCTCTCAAGGACGAAGGCATCGAGTTCGAGCGCATTCCCTGGGTGCCGCGCGGCGATTGATAGGTCAGGCCGAGTCTGCGCAGAGGCCTGTCACCATACGGGTCAGTTCGTCCACCGGTATCGTCATGTCGTCGAACAGAGCAATGGAGTTCGCGTGCGCGCGCGGTCAGCTGCGCTCTGCCAGAGCCATGTAGTTGACGCTGACGTCGCGGCACAGCGTCCAGTCATCGGTCAAGAGACGATAGCAGACTCCCGAAATCTCTGTGGTCGTCAGACCGTGCCGCCTCAGATTGCGCTCGAGCTCTGACGGTCTGACGAACTTGCGCCAGTCGTGGGTGCCTCGCGGTAGCCAGCCGAGCACGTATTCCGCGCCGGCGATCGCCAGCACGAAGGCCTTGGCCGTCCGGTTGAGGGTCGCCAGCACGAGGGCGCCGCCCGGCTTGACCAGGGCCGACGCCGCCGCCAGGAAGACGCCGAGGTCGGCGACGTGCTCGACGATCTCCAGTGCGAGGACGATGTCGAATGCTTCGCCGGCGCTCGCGAGGTCCTCGGCCGTGGCATGGCGATAGTCGATCGTCAGCCCGGACTCCTCAGCGTGCAGCCTGGCGGTGCCAATGTTGCGTTCCGCCGCGTCGATGCCGACCACGTCGGCGCCGAGCCGCGTCATGGGTTCGGCGATCAGCCCCCCGCCACAGCCGATGTCGAGCAGCTTCAGGCCGCTCAGCGGCCGGCTGCGCTCCGAGTCGCGTCCGAAGCGTCGGCACATGCGGTCGCGGATGAAGCGAAGGCGCACCGGATTGAGGCGATGAAGCGGCCGGAACTGGCCGTGGGGGTCCCACCAGGCCTCTGACATCGCGGCAAAGCGGGCGACCTCCGCGGGATCGACGGAGCTCTTGGCACGGGGCGAGGACGAAGCGGCGGCGGTCATGAAGGTTCGGCGAACGGGTCCCGAGGTGCCTTGCTCCCTTGGCGTCAAACCATTATGTAATGGTCCGCCTCGGCCCCACAAGAACCGCCACGATCAATCGATTCCCCATGGCTCGCATTGTCATGAAGTTCGGCGGCACCTCGGTCGCCGATGTCGCGCGTATCAAGAACGTCGCCCGCCGGGTCAAGCGCGAGGTCGACTCCGGCCACGAGGTTGCCGTGGTCGTCTCTGCCATGGCCGGCGTCACCAATCAACTCGTCGCCTGGGTCAGCGAAACGTGCCGCCTGCACGATGCGCGGGAGTACGACACCGTCGTCGCGTCGGGCGAGCAGGTGACCAGTGGATTGCTGGCTCTCGCATTGCAGGATATCGGGGTTTCCGCACGCTCGTGGCTCGGCTGGCAGCTGCCGGTGCATACCGATGGCGTGCACGGCAAAGCGCGCATCAAGACCATCGACACCGACGAGGTGATCAAGCGCTTCGCCGATCAGCAGGTCGCGATCATGGCCGGGTTCCAAGGCCTCGGGCCGGACGGCCGCATCACGACACTCGGCCGCGGCGGCTCGGATACGTCGGCGGTAGCGCTCGCCGCGGCCGTTCAGGCCGATCGGTGCGACATCTTCACCGACGTCGATGGCGTCTACACCTCCGATCCGCGCATCGTGACGAAGGCGCGCAAGCTGGATAAGATCACATACGAAGAGATGCTGGAGCTAGCCTCGCAGGGCGCCAAGGTGCTGCAGACCCGCTCGGTGGAGCTCGCGATGAACCATCGGGTCAGGGTTCAGGTCCTGTCGAGCTTCGTCGATGCGCCGGGGACTCTCGTTGTCGATGAGGATGAGATCGTGGAAAAGGAAGTTGTCAGCGGCATTGCGTATTCGCGCGACGAGGCGAAGATCACCTTGGTCCGCGTGCCTGACCGTCCGGGCGTGGCCGCGGCCATCTTCGGGCCGCTCGCCGACGCGGCAATCAATGTCGACATGATCGTTCAGAACGTTTCGGACGATACCAAGACGACCGATTTGACCTTCACGGTCGGCAAGGCCGACCTGGCCCGCGCAGTTCACGTCATCGAAGAGGCGCGCAGCCAGCTCAATTTCAAGGAAGTCCGACCCGATCCGGACGTCGTCAAGGTCTCGGTGATCGGCGTCGGCATGCGCAGCCACGCCGGCGTCGCCCAGAGGATGTTCAGCACGCTCGCGTCCAAGAACATCAACATCCAGGTCATTTCGACCTCCGAGATCAAGGTGAGCGTCCTGATCGCGGAAGAGTACCTCGAGCTCGCGCTGCGCGCACTGCACACGGCATACGGCCTGGACGCGGCGTGATCCGATGGCGGTCGCTGCCGCACAGCTAAGCGAGGCTGACCGGACAGCGGCGCGTCGCCGGCTCGGCAGACTCTGGCGGCGCGGCACGGAATTCCTGGGTTCGGAGCTCGCCATCATGGGCGGCGCCATGACCTGGGTCAGCGAGCGCACCCTCGTCGCGGCGATCTCCAATGGCGGAGGCTTCGGCGTGCTAGCCTCCGGCTCGATGCCGCCTGCCGTGCTCGAGGCGGAAATCGCCGCCACCGCCGCGCTCACCGACCGGCCGTTCGGCGTCAATCTGATCGTCATGCATCCCCAGCTTGACGGCTTGATCGATGCCTGCCTCGCAGGCCGTGTCAGCCACGTCGTGCTGGCCGGCGGTCTGCCGTCGGCCGGCGTCATCCGGCGCCTCAAGGACGCCGGCGCGCGCGTCATGTGTTTCGCGCCCGCCCTCGTCATCGCGAAGAAGCTGGTGCGGTCCGGTGCCGACGCGCTCATCATCGAGGGCATGGAGGCCGGCGGCCACATCGGTCCGGTGTCGACCAGCGTGCTGGCCCAGGAGATCCTGCCCGACATGCGCGACGTTCCCGTTTTCGTTGCGGGCGGCATCGGCCGTGGCGAGCTGATCGCTTCATACCTCGAGATGGGCGCCGCCGGCTGCCAGCTTGGCACCCGCTTCGTCTGCGCTACGGAGTCGATCGCGCATCCCCGCTTCAAACAGGCGTTCATTCGCGCCGGGGCGCGCGACGCCATGCCATCCGTCCAGCTCGATCCGCGCTTTCCCGTCATCCCCGTGCGCGCCCTGGTCAACGACGCCACCCAGAAATTTCTCGAGGCCCAACGGCGGGTCATCGACCGGCATAACCGTGGCGAGATCAACCAGAAGCAAGCTCAGCTCGAAATCGAGCACTTCTGGGCCGGTGCCTTGCGCCGCGCCGTCATCGACGGCGACATCGAGACCGGATCGATGATGGCCGGCCAGTCCGTCGGCATGGTGACGCGCGAGCAGCCGACCCGAGAGATCCTCATGGAGCTGGTCGAGCAGGCGGTGTCGGCGCTCGTCGAGCGCCAGCGCATCGGGGCCGGCACCTGATGCCCCCCGCCACGGGGTGGACGGGATCGCGTCAGCTTCTCAGGCGTTTGCGCAACGTGATGGCCGGCGCGGGCACCGCTCAGCAGCGGCTCGACCAGATCGTGCGGCTGATCGCCGGCGACATGGTGGCCGAGGTCTGTTCCTGCTACGTCATGCGCGCCGGCGAAGTGCTCGAGTTGTTTGCGACCGAAGGACTCAAGCCCGAGGCGGTGCACAAGACGCGCCTTGGGCTGGGTGAGGGCCTGGTCGGCGACATCGCGGCCCATATGCGGCCACTGGCGCTTGCCGATGCCCAGTCTCATCCCAACTTCGCCTACCGTCCGGAGACAGGCGAGGAGATCTATCACTCCCTGATGGGAGTGCCGATCATCGGCGCCGGTCGCGTGCGGGGCGTTCTGGTCGTTCAGAACCGCACGCAACGAAACTACACCGAGGAAGAGGTCGAAACCCTCGAGACCATTGCCATGGTGCTCGCCGAGCTGGTCGCCGGCGGCCAGCTCATCGATCCGAGCGAACCCCTCGCGGCCGATCCTGCGGCGGGTCACCAGTTCCGTATCGAAGGTGTCAGGTTGTCTGGCGGGTTGGCGATCGGCTCTGCCGTGCTGCATCAGCCGCGCATCACGATCACCCGCATGATCGCCGAGGATCCGCAGGTCGAGCTTGGCAGACTGCGCTCAGCCGTCACCGGCATGCGATCGGCGCTCGATGCGATGCTCGCAGCACCCGACGTCTCGGCCGGTGGTGAATTGCGCGACGTTCTCGAGACTTACCGGATGTTCGCCGAGGACCGCGGCTGGCTGGGACGCATCCGCGAAGCCATCCAGAGCGGCCTGACGGCCGAGGCGGCGGTGCAAAAGGTGCTCAACGACACGCGCGCGCGGATGAGCCAGATCACCGATCCCTATCTGCGCGAGCGCCTGCTTGATCTGGAGGACCTCAACAATCGGCTGCTCCAGCATCTGACCGGCACCATGGCGACGGCAGAAACGGCGCTGCCCGAGGATGTCGTACTGATCGCACGTTCGATGGGTCCCGCCGAGCTGCTCGACTACGACCGTGCCCGGCTCAGGGCATTGGTGATGGAAGAAGGGTCGGGCACGTCGCATGTGGCGATCGTCGCACGCGCGCTCGACATACCGATCGTGGGCCGTGCGCGCGGCGTGCTCGAGAAGGTGGAACCCGGCGACCGGGTGGTCGTCGACGCCGACAATGCCCAGGTCTTTCTGCGACCGAGCGACGAGATCGTCGATAGTTTCGAGCAGAGCGTACGCGCGCGCGAGGCGGCGCAGCGGCACTATGCCGCGCTCCGCGACCAGCCGGCCGAGACGGTGGACGGAACGGTGGTCTCGCTCAATCTCAATGCCGGCCTGTTGATCGACATGTCGAATCTCGATGTCACCGGCGCCGACGGAGTCGGTCTCTACCGGACCGAGATCGCCTTCATGGTGCGCTCGGAATACCCTGACGTGAAGGTTCAGACCGAGCTCTATCGGCGCATTCTCGATCGGGCCGGCAACCATCCTGTGACGTTTCGCACGCTCGATGTCGGCGCCGACAAGAAGCTGCCCTACTTCGAACACGAGGATGACGAGAACCCGGCGATGGGCTGGCGCTCCCTGCGCATCGGCCTCGACCGGCCGGCGATCCTGCGCCAGCAGATCAGGGCGATGATCGCCGCTGCGGCCGGCCGGCGCCTTCGCATCATGTTCCCGATGGTGACGGAGGTTGCCGAGTTCGATGCCGCGCGTGAACTCGTCAATGCCGAGCTTGAGCGTTGCCGCCGCCACGGTTCACCTGTGCCGGCGCCGCTCGAGCTCGGCACCATGGTCGAGGTGCCCGCATTGGCGCTGCAGCTACCCCACCTGCTGAAGCGCGTGGACTTTCTCTCGGTCGGCAGCAATGACCTGCTGCAGTTTCTGTTCGCCACGGATCGCGGCAGCCCGCGACTCTCCGAACGCTATGATTCGCTGTCGCCCGTGGTGCTTCGTCTGCTGGCTGACATTGCCCGGCACGGCGAAAAGGCAGGTGTGCCCGTGACCCTGTGCGGCGAGATGGCCGGTCGTCCACTCGAAGCGATGGCGCTGGTCGGTATTGGGTACCGCAGCCTGTCGATGGCCGCCGTGTCCGTTGGTCCGGTCAAGGTGATGTTGCGCAGCCTGCCACTCGTCGCCTTGCAATCTTATCTCGCAAGCGCGCTCGACCGCGCCGATCACAGCCTGCGCGGGGTGCTTCAGGCCTTTGCGCGTGACCGCGGTGTGATTCTCTAAACCATTGAATCGGTTGCGATCTCACTTGGTCTTCTGTAAAATTTAATGGATGAGGCCAATGCCAATGGCGGGGGCGCCGGGTGGCGGCCAGCGTGATTGGTATTAAGCCACTGATTTAGAACATTGTTATTGGATTGAACCGTATGGCGGGCAAGCCACGACAACGCTTGCAGCTCAAGGACATCCGGCCCCTGGCAGGTCTTACCGGGTCTGCCCCGGTGCGCTCGGAGGTCGGCAACGCCTTGCGTCAATGCCGGATCGAGAAGGGGCTCGGCCTGCGCGATCTGGCAGATCACATCCGCATCCGCGCCAATCATCTCGAGGCGATTGAATCCGGCCGGTTCGAGGATCTGCCGGGGCGAACCTATGCCATCGGTTTCGTGCGCAGCTACGCCGAGGCGCTCGGCCTCGACGGCGAAGAAATGGTGCGCCGCTTCCGCGATGAGGCCGCGGGCCTCGGCCATACGACGGCGCTCGTCTTTCCGTCGCCAGCTCCGGAGGGGCGCGTGCCGGGCGGCACCGTGCTGGTCGCGGCCGTGCTGCTGGCGGCCATTGTTTATGGCGGGTGGTACGTGCTCTCGGCGCGTGACATGGCGATTGCCGATCTCGTGCCGGAGGTGCCCGAGCGTTTCAGCCATTGGCTGGCCGAGCGCAGATCGACAACCATGACCGCGATCACGGCGACCAATGCCGAGCCGCGGCGCAACACCGCAGCGGAGACGGCCGCGTCCTCGCCGGCGCCGCCGCCGGCACCACCCAGAGAGGCGGCTGTCGTCGTGTCCGCCAGCAGCCCTGCCGCACCTGTCGTCCCGGCTCTCGCTCCCGCGAGCGCCACGACCACCCCCGCCACATCCACTGCTTCGCCAGCGGCCAGCCGGCCGCATCCCACGCCATCGACGCTGGCGCCGACGGCTCCGAATCCGCCTGCTGCAGCGACGCCACCGGCCGCAACCATGGTTGCGACGCCATCGCCCGGCGCGGCCAACCCAACCTCGGTGGTGGGCACGTCCGCGACCGCGCCGCGCAGTGCGACGCCTCCGGCCACGGTGTCGGTCGCGCCGCAGGCTGCCGCTGTTGCGCCGGCCTCACCACTCGCAGCGGCTCAGATCGCAGCGCGCCCGGCCAGCGAGGAAGAAGAGGACAACGAGGAATCGGCGACGCCGCCGCCGACAGCGGTCGGGGCGAGCGCGTCCAGCAACGCCACCGGCGGTCAGCCGTCGGCGCCCGCGCGGTTTCCGAGCGCCGGTGATCTGGCCGAACAGAGCAGTACGCAAACGGCTTCGGTGCCCGCCCAGGCGAGCCGTCCGCCCGCGCAGCAGCAAAGCTCCCTGCCGCCGGCGCTGCTTCCGCCGGCGTCTCCGCGCGCCCTGTCGGGGACCGACGCATCGGGCGCCCGCGTCGTCATTCGTGCGACCGACGAAAGCTGGGTGCAGGTTCGGGATGCCGACCGCAATCCGATCATGACGCGCGTCTTGAGCCGCGGCGACATCTACCGGGTGCCGAACCGTCCCGGGCTCACGCTGCAGGCCGGCAATGCCGGCGCGCTCGAGATTCTGGTCGACGGCAACCTGACGCCTGCGATCGGGCCCCTGGGTTCGGTCCGCCGCGACGTGCCACTCGATCCGGACCGGTTGCGCACCGGCGCTTTGACGTCGGATCGTTAGCTCCGACCCTTCTGCCGCCGGCCGAATTGGGCTATAAGGCGGCGCCCTATCGGCGCCGCCGCCAAGCGCGCCGTCCAAGGTCGCAAGGACCAGGCATCATGAGCGTACGTCCCTATCGCGATATTCACCGGCGCAAGAGCCGGCAAATCATGGTCGGCAGTGTGCCGGTCGGCGGTGGCGCGCCGATCACGGTGCAGACCATGACCAACACGCTGACAGCCGACGCCAATGCGACGATCGCCCAGATTCGCGAGATCGAGGCGGCCGGCTGCGACATCGTGCGCGTGTCGTGTCCCGACGAGGAGTCGACCGCCGCGCTCAAGGACATCGTCAAGGCGGCCAAGATCCCGATCGTCGCTGATATCCACTTCCACTATCGGCGCGCCATCGAAGCGGCCGAGGCGGGAGCGGCGTGCTTGCGCATCAATCCCGGCAACATAGGCAGCGCGGAGCGCGTGCGCGAAGTCGTCAAGGCCGCCAAGGATCACGGCTGTTCGATGCGCATCGGCGTCAATGCCGGCAGCTTGGAGAAGGATCTCCTGGAGAAGTACGGCGAGCCGTGTCCGGAGGCGATGGTCGAATCGGCGCTCGATCACGCGCGCATCCTCGAGGACAACGATTTCCGCGCGTTCAAGATCAGCGTCAAGGCGTCGGATGTGTTCCTCGCGGTCGCGGCCTATCAGGGCCTGGCCGAGGCCTGCGACTACCCATTGCACTTGGGCATCACGGAGGCGGGCGGCTTCCGGTCAGGTACGGTCAAGTCCTCGATCGGCATGGGCTCGCTGCTGTGGGCCGGCATCGGCGACACCATCCGCGTTTCGTTGTCGGCCGACCCGGTGGAAGAGGTGAAGGTCGGCTTCGACATGCTGAAGGCGCTCAATCTGCGCCACCGCGGCGTCAACGTCATTTCCTGCCCGTCCTGCGCGCGCCAGCAGTACGACGTGATCAAGACGGTCGAGCGGCTGGAGCAGCGGCTCGCCCACATCACCACGCCGATGACGCTGTCGGTCATCGGCTGCGTCGTCAACGGGCCGGGCGAAGCGCGCGAAACGGACATCGGATTCACCGGCGGCGGCAATGGCACGCATCAGGTCTACGTCGCCGGCGTGCCGCACCATCGCCTCAAGGACGAGGATATCGTCGACCACCTCGTGCGCCTGGTCGAAGCCAAGGCTGCCGAGATCGAGGCCGCCAAGGCCAAGGCGCCAGATGATCCGGCCGCCGATCAGGCCGCCGCTTCCGCCGCCGCGCAATAGCCGCAAGGAGAAGCCCAAGTGCCTGCGTTGCAGCCGGTTCGCGGCACGCACGATCTGTTGCCCGACGACAACCGCCGGCACCGGCGGGTCGTGGAGATCGCGCGGGATTTCGCCGAGCGTTACGGATTCGAGGAGATGGTGACGCCGATCTTCGAATTCACCGAGGTATTCGCGCGCAGCATCGGAGAGACATCCGACATCGTCAGCAAGGAGATGTACACCTTCGAGGACCGCGGCGGCGAGCGCGTTACACTGCGTCCGGAGGCGACGGCCGGCATCGTGCGCGCCTTCATCTCGAACGGTCTCCACCAGAATCTGCCACTGAAGTATTTCTATCACGGCCCCATGTTCCGCTATGAGCGGCCGCAGAAGGGACGCTTGCGGCAGTTCCATCAGATCGACGTCGAGATCCTGGGTGTAGCCGGGCCGCAAGCCGACATCGAAGTCATCGCCATCGGGCGGGACATCATCGATGGCCTCGGCATCGGCGCCGACGTGACGCTTGAGCTCAACACGCTCGGCGACAGCGAAAGCCGCCGCGCCTATCGCGGCGTGCTGGTCGACTATCTGAGCCAGCACAAGGACAAGCTTTCCAAAGACAGCTTGGACCGGCTCGAGCGCAATCCCATGCGTATCCTCGACTCGAAGGACGAGGGTGACCGGCGCATCGTTGCCAACGCACCGGTCTATTCCGACTATCTGAACGACGCGAGCCGGAGGTTCTTTCTGGCGGTCCGCGACGGTCTCGACCGGCTCGGCATCAAGTACACGATCAACCCGCGCCTGGTGCGCGGGCTCGACTACTATTGTCACACCTGCTTCGAGTTCACGACGACGGCCCTGGGTGCGCAGGGCACTGTGCTGGGTGGCGGTCGCTATGACGGGCTCATCAAGCTGATGGGCGGGCCGGAGACGGCCGGCATCGGTTGGGCCGCCGGCATCGAACGTCTCGCGATGATGCTGTCGGAAGCGCCCCGCGCAATGCGGCCGATCGCGCTGGTTCCGATTGGCGAGGCTGCCGATGTGCGGGCGATCACGCTGGCGCACGAGTTGCGCCAGGCCGGTTATCGGGTCGAGCACGGCTACGGCGGCAACACTGGCAAGCGGATGAAGCGTGCCAACAAGCTCAATGCGCGCGCCGCCGTGCTGATCGGCGACGACGAGCTACAGCGCAACGCCGCGACGGTGCGCGATCTCGACACGGGCGAACAGACAGACGTGCCCCTGTCCGAGCTGACCGGGCGCCTCGCGCGGTTCAAGTAGCCTGGCCATGGCGGGCGCGGGGCTCGCCGGCGGGGGCTTGGGGCGGCTCGTGGTGGTCGGCTTCGGTCACCGAACCTGCCCGGCCCCGTTGCGCGAGCGACTCTACGTCGAAGACGTTGCTGTTCCATCGGTGCTTGCGGACATGGCGGGGGCTGGCATCGAGCAGGCGCTCATCCTCTCGACTTGCGACCGGGTCGAAATGCACGCGGTTTCGACGCTCGGCATCACGGATACTGCAGCTACCTTCGCCGCCGCGGTCGGCCGAGGTGCGCAGCTGCCGGCGGACGAGATCGGCGGCATGACGTATCGGCTGACGGGCGCGGAGGCGCTGCGCCACATTTTCGCGGTCGCGGCGTCGCTCGACAGCCGTACGATCGGCGAGCCGCAGGTGCTCGGTCAATTGCGTGCCAGCCATCGTCTGGCGCGCGACGCAGGTCATGTCGGGCCCGAGCTCGAAACGCTGCTGCAAGCCGCCTATGGCGCGGCCAAGCGCGTGCGCAACGAGACGACGCTTGCCGAGCGGCCCGTGTCGATGGCTGCCGTCGCGGTCCGGCTCGCGCGCGACGTCCATGGCAATCTCGCGAATTGCGGCGGCGTCCTGCTCGGCGGCGAGGACATGGGCGAGCTCCTTGCCGAACAGCTGGTGTCGGCCGGCCTGGGCCGGCTGACCGTGGTTGCGCGCACCGAGCGCCGCGGAGCGGCACAGGCGGCGCGCCTGAAATGCCACTTCGCGACCACGGCCACCTTGGCGCAGACGCTGGTCGACGCGGATGTCATCGTGTCGGCCTTCGGTGATGGTCGCCACGTCGTCACGGGCGAAATGGTCGAAGCGGTGCTGCGCCAGCGCCGGCGGCGGCCGATCTTCGTCATTGACGCGAGCATGCCCGGCGACGTCGAACCCGCGGTTGGCCGGCTGGACGAGGCCTTCGTCTACGATCTGAACGATCTGGAGCGCCTGGCCTTGGAGGGCCGGCAGACGCGAGCGGCCGCGACCGGCCCGGCATGGGCCATCGTCGATGCCGAGCTCGCGGCATTCCAACGCGATCTGGCCGAGCGGCGCACCGTGCCCGCCCTGGTCGCGTTGCGCGCCCGCTTCGAGGAACTGCGTCGGGAAGTCTTGTCGGCGGGAGATGCCGATGTCGCCCGCGCCACGGAGCGGCTGATCAACCGTCTGCTGCATGATCCGTCGGAAGGGCTCAAGACGCTGGCTGCCGAGAATCCGCCCGCGAGCGCCGAGTATGCCGAGGCTTTGCTCCGTCGCCTGTTCCGGCTAGAACCTTCGCCCGATCAGTCCGGCGACGCCGCCGGCATCTCGCCCCCCGATCGCAAGGGAGCCGTCAAGCCGTGACCCTCAATCTCGACGACAAGCTCGAGCGCGTGGTTGCGCGCCATCGCGAACTCGCCGAGCGGATGGCGTCCCAGGAGCAGCCGGACGCGCAGGAGTTCGTGCGGCTGTCGAAGGAGTACGCCGAGCTGACTCCGGTCGCGGAAAAAATCGCCGAAATCCGCAAGGTGCAGGGCGATCTCGCCGGGCTCGACGAGATGGCGGGGTCGGGCGACGCTGAAATGGCCAGGCTGGCTCAGGACGAGCAGGCGGCGCTCAAGGCCCGCCTGCCGACCCTCGAGCGGGAGCTCAAGGTCATGCTCCTGCCCAAGGACGAAGCGGACGCTCGCAATGCGATTCTGGAAGTTCGCGCCGGCGCCGGCGGCGACGAGGCCGCGCTGTTCGCCGCAATGCTCTTCGACATGTATCGGCGTTACGCCGAACTGCACAAATGGAAGTTCGAGGCGCTCGGCCTGTCGGAGACGGGGCTCGGCGGATTCAAGGAGGCGACGGCGTCGATCACGGGCCGCAACGTCTTTGCCCGCCTCAAATTCGAATCGGGCGTGCACCGGATCCAGCGCGTGCCGCAGACCGAGGCGAGCGGACGCATCCACACATCGACCTCGACCGTCGCGGTCCTGCCTGAGGCCGAGGACGTCGACGTCCACATCGAAGAGAAGGATCTGCGCATCGACGTGTTCCGCTCGTCGGGGCCCGGCGGTCAATCGGTCAACACGACCGACAGCGCCGTGCGCATCACGCATCTGCCGACCGGGCTCGTCGTCCAGCAGCAGGACGAGAAGTCGCAGCACAAGAACAAGGCCAAGGCGCTCAAGGTGCTGCGTGCGCGCCTCTATGAGCGCCAGCGCATGGAGCAGGAGATGGCGCGTGCCGCCCAGCGCAAGAGCCAGGTCGGCACCGGCGAGCGCTCGGAGCGGATCCGCACCTACAATTTCCCCGACGGGCGCGTGACAGATCATCGGATCAAGCTGACGCTCCACAAGATCGACAAGGTGTTTGCCGGCGACGCGCTCGACGAGATCATCGATTCCCTGATCGCCGAAGACGAGGCCGCACGCCTCGCCGACCTGCAATGATTGCCGAGCGCCGCGCGCGCGCAGCCGAGCAGACGCTTGCCGCCGCTCAAGCGCGCCTTGCGGCAGCCGGCATCGCCAGTCCCCGGCTCGATGCGCGCGTACTGCTTGGTCATGCGGCCGGCTGCGATGCCGGTGCGGTGGCCGCCTTGCCGGATCGATGCCTCACGGTCGAGGTGCTGACATCGTTCGATGCCATGCTGGCGCGGCGCATCGCGCGCGAACCGGTGTCGCGCATTCGCGGCCGCCGCGAGTTCTGGAGCCTGGATATCCTGATCGGCCGAGACACGCTCGATCCGCGGCCCGATAGCGAAACCGTGGTCGAGACGGCATTGTCGCTGGTGTCGGAAAGGCACGCGCCGCTCGCGCTGCTCGACCTGGGAACCGGGAGCGGCTGCCTGCTGCTCGCGCTGCTCAACGAGTTGCCGCAAGCATGGGGGCTCGGCATCGACATCGCCCCTGGCGCTCTCGGGGTCGCCGCTGCCAACGCCGCCAGACTAGGCCAGGCGGCGCGCGCGCGCTTCGCATGCACGGATTGGACGCGCGGGATCGCCGGTCGGTTCGACCTCGTGGTCGCCAATCCCCCCTATGTGGCCGAGCCCGACTTCGCGGCGCTCGAACCCGAGGTCAGCCGCCATGAACCGCGCCGGGCCCTGGCTGCAGGCGCGGACGGCCTCGACGCTTATCGCGCGATCGGGCCGGAGCTGGCGTCCATTCTGGCGCCGGACGGGCACGCGGTGCTCGAGTTTGGCGACGGGCAGGCGGAGGTCGTCGGGCGCCTCATGGCGGCTGCTGGTCTGCAGGTCGTCGGGGTCCGCGACGATCTGGGCGGCCGCCGACGATGCATCATTCTGCGCCGGTGACGCCCGCCGGGCGTGTGTGGTGGCAGCATGCCGGTCAGGCGAAAAAAACACTTGGAATGTGGCAATTTCCCGATTAGCTTTTCCTCGTGGTGGCGAGCCCAGAGGCTCCACATCCCCCGGGGGGATAGCCCGCTGAGGGCATGAACAAAACCCGCTGATAGACGATGGACGCCAAGCACCGCGGTGAAGGGCCGCGTGGGCTGTCAGCAAGTCACCATTGATCAACCGTTGACCATAACCAGCGATAGCCAAGACCATGAGACCAGGTCCTCATCCCAAGCGAATGCGCGGCCGCGGCAATGGCGGCGGCCACGGACATGGTGGCCACGGCGGCCACGGCGGCCACGGACGCAAGTCCCACCTGCCGCTTCGACTGCAGACCTTCGATAGCAACGGCCCCGAAGTCCGCATTCGCGGCAATGCCTATCAGGTCTACGAGAAATACCTGCAGCTCGCGCGCGACGCCGCTGCCGCCGGCGACCGAATCGCGGCCGAGAATTATTTGCAACACGCGGAGCATTATTTCCGCATCATCAACATGAATCAGCCCGAGGGGCAGCCCGGCCAAGGCAATGGCCAGGCGCACCGGCCGCCGCATCTGGGCGGCGCGGGTTTCGGCATGGACGAGCAGGAAGCCGATCCCGAGGGCGAGCAGCCGCCTGTCCCGCCGCCAGTAGCCTGAGCCTGCCACCAAGGCCTGCTGCCACGGCCGGCCGCCTGACCGGCCAGCTCTTGTCTGGCCATCGTCTGGACGCGCCGACTCGCGTGGTCGATACGATCTACTTCGCGAGAGTGATCGCGTCGCCGGCCGCAATCATGCCGCCCTCGACGACCTCTGCGTAGACGCCCAGGCAGCTGTGGCCGAAGCCGCGCTCGAGCGCCTTCGGAATGTTGAGGTCGCGTTGCGCGCTCACCGGATCGACGTTGGTTGCCGCGCACCGGCCGATCGGCGCCACGATCTTGAGCCGGGCAAACCCAATCGACACCTCGCGCTCTTCCCAGGAGCGCTCGATCCATGGCTCCGCACCCTGGAAATAGACATTGGCGCGAAAACGCAATGGGTCGACCGGGCTGCCGACGACGCGCTCCAGGTCGCCGATCGAGGCCAGATTTATCAGCGACACGACGGGCGCGCCATTGTCACCGAAGCTGAGCTGAGCGCCGTCGATCAGCTTGGGCTGGCCGCGCACCTCCGTCCCCATGTAGGCCGCGAAGAATTGCTCGAGAATGGTGCGTCCCATGGCGTCGGTGGCGTTGGCGCGCGCCACTTGCCGACCCTGGCGTTTGATGGTCAGGAAGCCGGTGCTGGCATCGAACCGGCATTCGAGCGCGGCCAGGCGCTCGTTCTCCATGAGCTGAAGGAAGTTGCGCTTCGGCAGCCACTCGGGCTGCGCCGCATCGAAGCGCGTCGAGCCGTGCGCAATGGCGAAGCGACGATCCTCGGGCAGGGCCTGTCCTGGGCTCAGCTCGACTTGCTCGAGTTGCTCGGGGCTGAGGCCTTTGACCGGGTAGCGAAAGATCCGCGAAATGGCTGGAGTCTGCATGGAGGACGCAAGCTAGGCGCGGGATCGGAGGGCTGTCAAATGACTCCGCTCCGTCGGGGGGGCGCGGCGCGCTCCGCAGCGCGGATGGCGGATGTCGCCCATGCTTTGCCGACCCTTGTGTTGCCGGGTGGCAACACCATATGGACCAGCGGGAACAAGAGGCGCATCGTAGCGTCTTGCGCCAGATCAAGGCGGCCGGGACCTGCCCGCGGCAAGCTCAATGGAAGGGCCCGAAGGCGCGGAGAGGGATCTGATGGAATTTGAGAAGTACACCGAGCGCGCGCGCGGTTTCATTCAGTCGGCGCAAGGCCTGGCGCTTCGGTCGGGCCATCAGCGGCTGACTCCCGAGCACGTTCTCAAGGTCCTGCTCGACGACAAGGAAGGCCTTTGCGCCAATCTGATCCGTGCCGCCGGCGGCGATCCGACGGTGGCCATCAAGGGCGTCGAGGCCGAGCTCGCCAAGCAACCGCGCATCGAAGGAAGCGGCGCCGGACAGGTCTACCTCGCGCCGGAGACGGCACGGCTGTTCGAGCAGGCCGATCAGGTCGCCGAAAAGGCCGGGGATTCCTACGTCACGGTCGAGCGGTTGCTGTTGGCGCTGACGCTCGCCCAGGGTACGCCCGCGTCCAAGGTGCTCCAGGACGCCGGGCTGACTGCGCAGAACCTCAACAAGGCGATCAATGATCTGCGCAAGGGACGCACGGCGGACACGGCATCGGCCGAGCAGGGCTACGATGCGCTCAAGAAATACGCGCGCGATCTGACTGAGCAGGCGCGCGGGGGCAAGCTCGATCCCGTGATCGGCCGCGACGAGGAGATTCGCCGCACCATCCAGGTGCTGTCGCGCCGCACCAAGAATAATCCCGTGCTGATCGGCGAGCCGGGCGTCGGCAAGACCGCGATCGTCGAGGGCCTGGCTCAGCGCATCGTCAACGGCGACGTTCCCGAGTCGCTGCGCGACAAGCGTCTGCTGGCGCTCGACCTCGGCGCGCTGGTAGCAGGCGCAAAGTTCCGCGGCGAGTTCGAAGAGCGGATCAAGGCCGTCCTGTCGGAGATCACGGCAGCGTCCGGCGAGATCATCCTGTTCATCGACGAGATGCACACGCTGGTCGGCGCCGGCAAGGCCGACGGTGCGATGGATGCATCCAACATGCTCAAGCCCGCGCTCGCACGCGGCGAGCTGCACTGCGTCGGCGCCACTACGCTCGACGAGTATCGCAAGCACGTCGAGAAGGATGCCGCGCTGGCGCGCCGCTTTCAGCCGGTCTTCGTGTCCGAGCCGACCGTCGAGGACACGATCTCCATCCTGCGCGGCCTGAAGGAGAAGTACGAGCTGCATCACGGCGTGCGCATCACCGACAGCGCCATCGTCTCGGCGGCGACTTTGTCGCACCGCTACATTTCCGATCGCTTCCTGCCCGACAAGGCAATCGATCTGGTCGACGAGGCGGCCAGCCGGCTGCGCATGGAGGTCGACTCGAAACCCGAGGCGATCGACGAGCTCGACCGTCGCATCATGCAGCTCAAGATTGAGCGCGAGGCGCTCAAGAAAGAGTCGGATGCGGCATCGCGCGACCGGCTGAAGAAGTTGCAGAGCGAACTCGACGAGCTCGAGGCGCGCTCCAACGAGCTGACCGTGCAGTGGAAGGCGGAGAAGGACAGCCTGTCCGACGTCCAGAAGCTCAAGGAGAAGCTCGACCATGCGCGTAACGAGCTGGACATCGCCCAGCGCAATGGCCAGCTCGAGCGGGCGGGCGAGCTGAAATACAGCGTCATTCCCGAGCTGGAGCGGCTGTTGAAGCAGGTCGACAACCGTGCGACCTCGCGCATGCTCAACCAGGAAGTGGCTGATCGCGACATCGCCGCGGTCGTGTCGCGCTGGACCGGCATTCCCGTCGACAAGATGCTCGAGGGCGAGCGCGCCAAGCTGCTCAAGATGGAGGAGAAACTGCGCGCCCGGGTGGTCGGCCAGGACGAGGCGATCGTTGCCGTGTCCAATGCCGTGCGCCGCGCCCGCGCCGGCCTGCAGGATCCGAACCGGCCGATCGGTTCGTTCCTGTTTCTCGGGCCGACCGGTGTCGGCAAGACTGAGCTCACCAAGGCGCTTGCCGAGTTCCTGTTCGACGACGACCAGGCGATGGTGCGCATCGACATGTCGGAGTACATGGAGAAGCACGCTGTCGCACGCATGATCGGCGCGCCGCCCGGCTATGTCGGCTATGACGAAGGCGGAGCGTTGACCGAGGCGGTGCGACGCCGCCCCTATCAGGTCGTGCTGTTTGACGAGATCGAGAAGGCGCATCCCGACGTCTTCAACGTGCTCCTTCAAGTGCTCGATGACGGGCGGCTGACCGACGGCCAGGGTCGCACGGTCGATTTCCGCAACACCCTGATCGTCATGACGTCCAATCTCGGCAGCGAAATCCTGGCCAACCAGCCCGAAGGCCAGGATTCGAGCGCCGTGCGCGAGCCGGTCATGGCCGTCGTGCGCGCCCACTTCCGCCCCGAATTCCTCAACCGGCTCGACGAGATCCTGCTGTTCCATCGGCTGTCG
This sequence comes from Alphaproteobacteria bacterium, assembly GCA_016869645.1. Lineage (GTDB taxonomy): Bacteria > Pseudomonadota > Alphaproteobacteria > SHVW01 > SHVW01 > SHVW01. Next base: position 3,253 of record VGDO01000048.1, on the reverse strand, counting down.
CGCCAGCACATGGGCAGCATCGTCGACATCCAGCTCGCCCGCCTCAGAAAGATGCTGACCGACCGCAAGATCGCGCTCGATATCGACAAGAAGGCGCTGGGCTGGCTGGGCGATACGGGCTACGACCCCGTCTACGGCGCGCGGCCGCTCAAGCGGGTGATTCAGAGGTCGCTGCAGAACCCGCTGGCGCTCATGCTGCTCGAAGGCACGATCCACGACGGGCAAGCGGTCCATGTGTCTGCTGACAAGTCCGGATTGATCATCAATGGCGTCAAGGCCGAGGCGGCCGATTGACGATCCGAACGCGTTTCAGCTCTTGAGCGGCAAACAGAGCTTGGTCACGAGATCGGCAGGCGCCGCGTTGCGCGGCGTGTTCAGGTAGCGTTCGAAACAGGGGCGATCGTCGATCGGCAAATCGCCGCGCACCGAGAGCCTATGCCTGAATTCGGACCAGGCGTCGCCGAGCAGATCATAGCTGCCGCGATGCTCAGTCACGGCGTATCGGCCGGCCGGAACGGTCGCCGGCTCGACCTCGCCCTCGCCTCTGAAGTCCGAAGACACTTCAACGCAGGCATCCGCCCGCAACTTGTCTGCCGGAATTCGCCCCGGGTCGTCGTGATAGATCGCAAGCAGGCGAGGCACCGATTGGATGAGCTTGCTGGCGTGGGCCCATCGATCGAGCTTCTCGAAGGCGGTGCCGATCCGCTCGTAGGGTCCGACGTGGCGCATGGCGGCGACGTGAATCTCGCCGATCGCTTCGGTGCGGATGCACATGGCGTTGTCTCCGGGCGGGGCCCGCCACCTATGAACGCGTCAGGAAAAGAACCGTGCCTTGCCCCGCTCTGCGTAGGCCAGGACGTTTGGGTGCTTCAGCGCCTCCTCCTTTACCGGATTGTCGAAGGGCGGCTGCACGGTCCCGGCAATGAACGGGTAGACCGTGCAATCCACCCCGGTCGGCTCAGCACCCATGAACCATGGCTTCGCGCCGAGTTGGGTGGCGATCGCGCGCATGTCGAGGATACCCATGCGATAGATCTCATCGGGCGAATGGCGACCGACGCCTTGCGCGTGCAGCGTCCGGCGCACCATGCGCTGGATCATCATCGGCACGAGCCAGCGCACGCCGGGCGGCATGCCGCGGAAAAAGGTGCTGCTGACGAGCGGCCAGCCCGCGGGATCGATCCAGCGCGCATAGACCATGACCCAGTAGAAGCGCTCCTCGATCATGCGCGCGAAGGCGTGCGCGACGGCGCGTTCGGCCTCAGACAGACCGCGATCGAAATCGAAGCCGTATTTCCGCTCGATGTGCCATCGTATGATCTCGGAGTCACCGATCAATTCGCCGTCGTCTCGGATCGCCGGCAGCTTGCCCTTGGGGCCGCGGCGTGGATTGTTGGCGACCTCAATGTCATGAGCTAGCCCGGCCATCTTCAGCAACATCTGCGCTTTCATGACGAAGGGGCTGGGATCGGCGAGGCCGAAGGCGGAAGGAAACTTCACCAGCGTGATCATGGCGGGACGTCGGTCTCTATCGAGGCGTGCCATGATGCTAGCACGCCGCGGCAAGCGTCGGGCGCAAGGGGCTGGCTGGTGGTCGCCGGCGTCGATCGGCTGTGGCGACGTCGATTGCGCAAGCGATCGGACCTTCGCGCGGCGCGGCGTCGCGCCGGCTACCGCACCGGTCGGCCGATTTCCGCTTGGGCGTGCTGCTCTATGCGGTTGATGCGCGCGACCTCGATGCCGAGACGGGATTTGGCTGCCTCGAATTCACGCAGCTCGCGGTCGGTCAGCTTCTGGCCGGAGGGAAACTTGACGCCGGTCGGGTTGACTTGTCCGCCATTGCGATGGACCTCGTAGTGCAGATGCGGGCCAGTCGCCATGCCGGTCGAGCCGACATAGCCGATGACCTGGCCCTGGCGGACTCGCGCGCCGGATTTGACCCCGCGCGCATAGGAACTGAGATGGGCATATGCCGTGGCGAATTCCGCGGTGTGGCGTATGCGGACGTATTGCCCGTAGCCGCCCTTCCAGCCGAGCTCCGCGACCGTGCCGTCGCCGGCGGCCATGATCGGCGTGCCGGTCGGCGCGCCGAAATCAACGCCGCGATGCTTGACCGTGTAGCCAAGAATCGGATGGAAGCGGTTGCCGTAGCCCGAGGTCAGCCGCGCGCCGTCAATCGGCGTGCGCAGCAGTGCCTTCCTCACGCTGTGGCCCTTGTCGTTGAAGAATTCCGGCACGCCGCCGCGAGGCGTGAAGCGATAGAGGCGCTGCTCCGTGCCGGCGGTCGTCAGCAGGCCGTAGAGCATGTCGCCATAGCGCAGGCGGTTCCCGTTCTCGTCGACATAAGCCTCGAACAGGATCTCGAAGCGATCGCCCGGATGCAGTTCGCGCTGGAAATCCACATCGTAGCTGTAGGCGCGCACCATCTCCGAGAGCAGGGTCAGCGGCACGTCGGCTGCGATCGCGGCATCATAGAGACTGGTCTGAATGGTGCCCTTGGCGTAGGCGAATTGCTTATAGAGCGGCTTGACGATCTCGCGGGGCAGGAAACGGCCCACGTCGTCGCGCAGGACCATGACGTCGCGCTCGACGCTTGCCTGGAGAGCCAGGCCGACGAAGTCGCCGCGTTCGTTGGCGCGCTCGTCGGGACGTCCCGCCCCGGTGGGCGAAGGCGCCGTCGGGCCGAAGGTGAGGGTGATCTCCTGGCCCGGCTGCAGCTTGCGCGGATCGTAGAGCGGCTTGAGTGCCACGATCGCCTCGTGCGCCTCGCTGCGGTCGATGCCGGCCTCGGTCAACACCTCCATGAGTGTGCCGCCCTTGGGAATACGCACGACGTGCTGGATCGGCTCGACGTCGGCGTCTTCCTGCGCCATCAGGGCAATCAGGTCGGGCAGCTCCAGGTGCGGCGGCATGTCGACGCTGGCGGGATCGATGGCCATTTCGCTGGCCAGGGTCTCGCCTGTCGCCTGGTCGTGCTTATGGGGGTCGGTCGAACTGGCGGGCTGGATGGCGCCGGGCCAGGCCGACAGCACGTTGTGCCGCATCCCGGTCAGGGCAGGATTGAGATCGGCGAGCCAGATCAAAGCCAGCGCGCCCAGGGTCAGCAGGGCGCCGGTCAGCCAGCGCTGCATGGCCCGCCCGTCCGTCGCATGCTGATTCGCCCCCCGGCTGACGTCGGCTTGGGCCCATTTCGAGCCCGGTATGACCGTTGCGCAGGGCCCCCGCGCGCCAATGCTTGGCCCTGCACCATGCC
>VGDO01000047.1 GCA_016869645.1 Alphaproteobacteria bacterium | reverse complement strand
GCGCGACTTCGAGCGCTACGAGCGAACCGTCGCCGCCTTCTTCCGCCTCGCCATGATCCGCCTCATGCTCCGCCGCTTGACCCGAACAACAGCTTGCTCCTGAATCTCAACTTCCTGGATCGGCTCTCAGGGTTTTTCTGGGCGCGTTTGCGGGTTTCTACCGAGTGCCACACGAACCCTTGAGGGCTAGACTGACCTAGGGCAACCACGGGTGGCATTCTTACCCCGGGTGCATTCTTACCGGGGCGGCGTTCTTGCCCCGCGTGGCATTCTTCACACCGGGTGACAGCCATTGCGAGACCAACAGCGGTTCTTGGGAGGATGCTCCGGATGAGCCCTATTCCAGCCACCGTTTTCGCTCCCTCGCACGAGACTGTGCCGCATGGTCTGTTGCTCGGGTCAGAGGCGCTCGACCTGCTGCCCACCGCCGCCTATATCTGCAATGCCGACGGACAGATCATCGGTTACAACGAACGTGCCGCCGAGCTGTGGGGTGAGCGGCCGGTGCCTGGCGCGTCGCAGCCGCTCTATTGCGGCTCATACCGTCTGCACTGGCCGGACGGCAGTGCGTTGCCGCACGAGCACTGCCCGATGGCGACGGCGGTGTGCACGGGGATTGCAATCCGCAACGCTGAAGTGGTCATCGAGCGGCGCGACGGCTCGCGTCGAATCGGTCTCGTCAACATTCAGCCGATCCGCGACGCGGAAGGCAGGGTTACCGGCGCAATCAACTCGATCGTTGACATCACTGAGCGCAAGATGCTGGCGGCGCGTGTCGATCAGCAGCGCAGGGATCTCGAGGATTTCTTCGAGAACGGGGCGGTCGCGCTCCACTGGGTCGACGGCAATGGCGTCATCATTCGCGCCAATCAGACCGAGCTGGATATGATGGGTTACGCGCGCGACGAATATGTCGGCCGGCCGATTGCCGAATTCCATGTCGACCGGACGGCGATCTGCGACATTCTAGACCGTCTCGCCCGCGGCGAACGGATCGAGAAATATCATGCGCGCATCCGGACCAAGGACGGCTCGATCAGGCACGTGCAGATCAGCTCGACCGGTCGCTTTGCCGATGGGAAACTGCTGCACACGCGTTGTTTCACCATCGATGTGACCGAGCAGCACCGAACGACCAAAGTGTTGCGCGCGCGCGAGCGCTGGTTCCGTGATCTGCTCGAGGCACTGCCAACCGCGGTCTATACAACCGATCCGTCGGGCCGGATCACATTTTTCAACCGCGCGGCGGTCGACCTGGCGGGGCGGACGCCGGAGGTCGGCAAGGATACCTGGTGCGTTTCCTGGAAACTCTACACGCCCAACGGCGAGTTTCTGCCACACAGCGAGTGCCCGATGGCGGTTGCGCTGCGTGAGCGGCGCCCGGTGCGCGGCGCCGAGGCCGTTGTCGAGCGGCCCAACGGCACGCGTGTGCCGTTTCTGCCCTATCCGACGCCTTTGCATGATGACGACGGAAACATGATTGGCGCGGTCAACGTGCTGGTCGACATTGGCGAGCGCAAGGAGTCGGAAACGCGGATATCGCTTCTCCTCAACGAGCTCAATCACCGGGTCAAGAACACGCTGGCGACCGTTCAGGCGCTCGCGATGCAATCGCTGCGTCGTGTCCCATCCGGCGCCATGGATGATTTTGTCGGGCGCCTGTTGGCGCTGTCCCGCGTGCACGACCTGCTGGCGGACGACAGGCAAGGTGCTAGGTCGATCTCCGCATTGATGCGGGCCGTGCTCAGTCCGTATGGTGATCAAGCGATGCGGCTTTCGGGGGACCCGGTTCGCGTCCCCGCGGATGCATTGATGCCGCTGGCGATGCTGGTGCATGAGCTCGCCACCAACGCCGCCAAATATGGCAGCTTGTCGGCGGCAGCCGGCCAAGTCGCCATAACTTGGGTGCGCAAGAGCGATCATTCGATTCATCTCGTGTGGCAAGAGAGCGGTGGGCCTGCTGCGGATGAGCCGAGCCGCGACGGCTTTGGTCTGCGGCTGATCAAGGCGATAGCCAAGCAGCAACTCGGCGGATCGGCCACAATCGACTTCTCGCCGACCGGGCTGATTGCCAGTTTTGAGCTGCCGTTGCGCGAGAGCGGTGACGACGGGGTACGGTCTTGACCAGGCCTCCCGGTGCCGCATGGCGCGTGCTCATCGTCGAAGATGAGGCGACGATTGCGCTCAACATCCAGGATGTCCTCGAGGATAACGGGTTCCGCGCCCCATGGATTGCCAGTCGCCTGGACGAGGTGCAGGCGATCATTGACGAGCATCGGCCCGATGCCGCCGTCGTCGATCTGAATTTGGGTGGCCAATCCGGCGATTCCGTCGCAGAGATGCTCGATGCCGCCGGGATTCCGTTCGTATTCTCGACCGGCTATGGTCGCCGGGCGATATCCGATAAATGGGCCAGGAAGCTGGTCATTCAGAAGCCGTTCGCACCCGCGACCCTTATTGCTTCAGTTCGCGCGGCGATGGACAACAAGCCGCGCCTCTGAATCGCGGAGCACTCATCCGCCGACGGTGCCGTGAATTTCATCCAGCGCCGGTGTCCGACGAGAGCGCCATTCCCGACCGCCTGCCAATCCGCTCCGGTTGTTCCGCCGGTCGGTCGGAACCGAACCACTAGGACGCCGCGGCGCCGCGCGCGTCGATTGCCGTCGCCACGCGCTTGAGCACCGCGACCGCGTCCCACAGATCGACGAAGCGCAGGTAAAGCGGCGCGAAGCCGAAGCGCAGCACGTCGGGCATGCGCAGATCGCCGATCACGCCCTCGGCGATCAGCCCCTCCATGACCGCCTCGGCGCGCGGGTGCCGGAATGAGACCTGGCTGCCGCGCCGCTCCGCATCGCGCGGGCTGAACAGCGTGAGGCCCGGGCATTCCTGCTCGACCAGCTCGATGAAGCGCTGGGTCAGCGCCATCGACTTGGCGCGTAGCGCCGGCATGCCGGCGGCGGCGACCGTCGCAACCCCTTCCTCGAGCGCCGACAGCGACAGGACGGGTGGCGTTCCGCACAGCGCGCGCGCAATGCCGGAGGCCGGCCGATAGCCGGGCTCGAACGCGAAGGGCGCTTCGTGGCCGAGCCAGCCCGAAAGCGGCTGCGTCAGCTCGTCCTGGTGACGGCGGGCGACGAACAGATAGGCGGGCGCGCCCGGCCCGCCGTTGAGATATTTGTAACCGCAGCCGACCGCGAGATCGGCGTGCGCGCCATTGAGATCGACCGGCACGGCGCCGGCCGAATGGGCGAGGTCCCACAACACGAGCGCGCCCTTGTCGTGCGCGCGGCGCGTCAAGCCCGCCATGTCGTGGATCTCGGCCGTGCGGTAGTCGACATGGGTCAGAGTGAGGACGGCCGTGTCGTCGTCGAGTGAAGCGGCGAGGTCGGCGCGTTTGGCGACCTTGAGGTGCGCGCGATCGCCGAGCAGGCGCGCCAGGCCTTGCGCCATGTAGATATCGGTCGGGAAATTGTCGGCTTCGGTCAGGATGGTGCGCCGATCGGGCCGCATCGCGAGTGCCGCGGCCAGCAGCTTGAACAAGTTGACGGACGTGGAGTCGGCGACCACGACCTCGCCGGCCTGGGCGCCGATCAGCCCGGCGATCGCGTCGCCGACCCGGTGCGGCAGCGTCATCCATCCCTCGGGCCCACGCCAGCTTCGGATCAACCCGGTGCGCCATTCCGTGCCGAGCGTGCGCGACATCCGGCCCGGCACGCTGCGGGGCATGGCGCCCAGCGAATTGCCGTCGAGATAGATGACGCCCTCGGGCAGATCGAAGGCGTCGCGGTGACCGGCGAGCGGGTCGGCGGCATCGAGCCTGGCGAGATCGTTGCGCGTGAGTGGCATGGTTGCTCCGGTCAGCCGCGCGGCGCCTCGCCCAGCGGATAGAGCCGGTTGACGTGGCCCATCTTGCGGCCCGGCCGCGCCTCGGCCTTGCCGTAAAGGTGGAGCTTGGCGCCCGGTTCCGCAACGATCGCCGGCCAGGTCTCGACTTCGGCGCCGATCAGGTTCTTCATGACCGCATCGGCGTGCCGGTCGATGGCGCCGAGCGGCAGACCCGCGACCGCACGCACGAACTGCTCGAACTGGCTGGTACGGCAGGCATCCATCGTCCAGTGCCCCGAATTGTGCGGCCGCGGCGCCAGCTCGTTGACCAGGATCTCGCCGCCCCGGGTCAGGAACATCTCGATGGCGAGCAGGCCGACGAGATCGAGCGCACGGGCCAGCGCGCGCGCGATGCCCTCGGCCTCGGAGGCCTGCGCCTTGCTGAGCGCGGCGGGCGCGATCGTCGTGTCGAGGATGTGATTGACGTGGCGGTTCTCGACGGCGGGGTAGGGTGCCATCGCGCCGTCGGCGCCGCGCGCGACGATGACGGAGATCTCGCACGCGAAGTCGACGAAGCCTTCGAGGATGCCGTGCCGGCTGCCCATGCGCTTCCAGGCCTCGGCGAGATCGGTCGATGCGTCGATCTTGACCTGGCCCTTGCCGTCATAGCCGAGCCGCGTGGATTTCAACACGGCTGGCCGCCCCAATGCTGCAACCGCGGTGTCGAGCTCCGCGACGCCGTCGACCTGCCGCCACGCCGCCGTCCTGACGCCGCACTTGTTGACGAAATCCTTCTCGACGATGCGGTCCTGCGCCACGCGCAGCGCCTCGGGGCCGGGCCGCACCGGCACACGGGCGGCGAGCAGGCGCGCCGTGACGTCGGGCACGTTCTCGAACTCGTAGGTGACGACGTCGACCATGCCGGCGAAGCGCGCCAGCGCCGTCTCGTCCTCATAGGCGGCGACCGTCGCCGCCGATGAGACCTGCGCCGTCGGATTGTCGCGATCGGGGCAGAAGACGTGCACGCGATAGCCGAGATTGGCGGCCGCCAGCGCCGTCATGCGGCCGAGCTGGCCGCCGCCGAGCATGCCGATGGTCGAGCCCGGCGGCAGCGGCTTGTTGTCAGCCATCGCGCGGTGCTTCGGCCACGCTCGCGGTCTGCCTGGCGCGCCACTTTTCCAGCGCGCGCGCGACGCGCGCATCGCCGAGCGCCACGATCGACGCGGCGAGCAGCCCGGCATTGGTGGCACCCGGCTTGCCGATGGCGAGCGTGCCGACCGGAACGCCGCCCGGCATCTGCGCGATCGACAGCAGGCTGTCCATGCCCTTGAGCGCGTGACTCTCGACCGGAACGCCGAGCACCGGCAGCGCGGTCAGCGATGCCACCATGCCCGGCAGATGTGCCGCACCGCCGGCACCGGCAACGATGACCTTGATGCCGCGGCTCTTGGCGCTTTCGGCGTAGCCGACCATGCGGCGCGGCGTGCGGTGGGCCGAGACGATACGCGCCTCGTACGCAACACCGAGCCCTTTGAGCACCTCGGCGGTGTGCCGCATCGTGTCCCAGTCGGACTGGCTGCCCATGATGATGCCGACGACCGGCTTCGCCCGTGCCATTCCATCCCCCTCATCGTCGGTCAATCCCTCTCCCTCGCGCCGAGCGCGGGGAGGGCAGGGGTGGGGGCCCTTGAGGGATGCGCCGACCGCTTCGGGGCCCCCTCCTCGATCCTCCCCCGCGCTGCGCGCAGGGGAGGAGGAAGACCGGGCCCCCCTTGGCGGCGGAAAGCGCGCATTATATGTGGGCGACGGGGCGCGGCAAGCGCCGCGGCTGGCGGCTCAATTGAAGGGTTTCAGGCGATGATATCGGGCAGCAGCAAGCTCTCGAGCTTGGCGATCTGATCCTTGAGCATGAGCTTGCGCTTCTTGAGCCGCTGCAACTGGATCAGGTCATAGGGCGCGCGCTCGGCCAAGCGCGCGATCACGTCATCCATGTCGCGATGCTCGACACGCAGCTTCTCTAGCTGCTCGCGCAGCTGATCCAAATCGGCCATGTTCGGCCAGCATAGCAAACTCCATGCGGGCGGTCAGCGCTGGCGGGCGAGGCGGGCTTGTTGAGGGCTTAACCCCTTGATCCATCGCGCATAGACTTGCGGGGTAAGCGATGCCCCTCTGTGACGAGCCGCCTGATGTCCGATGCCGAGTCTGTGCCACTCTGGCCGTTTGTCCGTGCGCTCTATGACAAGCCGGGTGTTTCAGAGGCGTGCCTGTCGCTCCAGGCGCGGCACGGCGCCGATGTCGATCTGCTGATCTACGCGGCCTGGGTGGCGGCATCCGGCCGCGGCCTGCTGGAGACATCCGATCTCGCCGGATTGCGTGCCGCCGCCGCACCGTGGTCGGCCGAGATCGTGCTGGCGCTGCGCAGCGTTCGCCGGCGTCTTAAGCTCTCGCTGGGTGCGATTACAGCAGAGGACGCGGCAGGCCTCAGCCGCCACGTCCTGGCCGTCGAGATCGAGGCCGAACGCATTCAGCTCGAAGCCTGGGCTGCTGCCGCGCCGCCAGCGCGCGCTCGCTCCGCAACCGTGCGGCGCGGCGATGTCGCCGCCAATCTGGCGGCGTGCCTGTCATTGTTCGTATCGGGCGAGGTCTCGAAGGACGATCGTGACGCTTTGGCCGCGATTGCCGCGGCAAGCGTCGCCTAGCGCCGCCGTTTCGACGTCTCGCCCCAGCGGGCGACCGTTCCGGCATCGAGCCCGAAGAGGTCGAGCGCGCGGCCGAGACTGTGATCGATCATCGCCTCGATGCTCGCAGGCTTGCCATAGAGCGCCGGCACCGGCGGCATGACGATGGCGCCGAGCTCCGTCACGGTCAGCATGTTGCGCAGATGCACGGCATGCAGCGGCGTCTCGCGCACCATGAGAACGAGCCGCCGACGCTCCTTGAGGACGACGTCGGCCGCGCGCGACATCAGGCTGGTGGTCACGCCGGTCGCGATCTCGGCGAGCGTGCGCATCGAGCACGGCGCGATCACCATGCCGAGCGTGCGGAACGAGCCGCTGGATATCGCGGCGGCGATGTCGGCGACGGGATGGACGACGTCGGCGAGGCGCCGGACGGCGGCCAGCTTGCGATCGGTCTCGTGGGCGAGCGCGATCTCGGCCGAGCGCGACATGACAAGGTGGGACTCGACCTCGAGCGCGCGAAGCAGTTCGAGCAGGCGCACGCCATAGATCACGCCGGATGCGCCGGTGATGCCGACGATCAGCCGGTCTTTTCCGCCCGAAGTCTTCGATTTCCGCCCCGCCATGGCGCCTGTCTTAGCCCGCGCCGGCGGCCACGTCCATGGGAGCTGTCGCTGACGTCGCCCTGTCAGGCGATCTCGACGCGGTCACGCCCTGTGCGCTTGGCGCGGTAAAGCGCGCGGTCGGCGGCCGAGATCAGCGCACCCAGGTCGAGGATGCCCGTACCGAGCACGGCCACGCCCGCGCTGATCGTGATTGCGACATCGGCGCTGTCCAGGGCGATCCTGGTGGCATTGCGACGAATGCGCTCGGCGACATTGACCGCCCCGTCGGTGCCCGTCTCCGGCAGGAGAATGACGAATTCCTCGCCGCCATAGCGCGCAACCACGTCGCAGCTGCGCAGCGACCGGCGACAGGTCTCGGCGACCGCCTGGAGCACCTGATCGCCCGCGGGGTGGCCATGCGCATCGTTGATTCTCTTGAAGTGGTCGACGTCGATCATGATGAGGGAAACCGAGCGGCTGTAGCGGCGCGCGCGCAGGATCTCGACCTCGCCGACCTGCATCAGCGTTGTCCGGTTGAGCAGGCCCGTGAGCCCGTCTCGTGTCGCGCTGTCGCGCAGCTGCTGCTCGGAATGCAGGCGTCGCGCGATGTCACGCACGGTCGCCAGCAGATAGCCGCCGGCACCGTCGCGGAAGCTGCCGAGCGTGACTTCGACGGGCAGTAGCGCGCCGTCGGTGCGCCGCGCCACGCTGTCGCGCCGCTCGCTCACCATTGCGGCGTTGAGCGCCTCCGCGACGCCGATACGCGGCAGGAGCTGGCCGAGTTCGAGGCCGACGAGCGTTCCCTGCGGATAACCGGACAGGCGGTGAAGCGCCGGATTGGCGGCTACGATGATGCCGTCGCGCCCGCATACGGCGACGCCGTCGGGAAAGGCGCCGAGCGCGGCGGTCAGCGGGATGACTGCCGGCGCTGCGCCGGACTGGTGGACCGATTGGCGTGCGAACTGTGCCATGCCGGCACCTGCGGGTTGGCCTCGTCGGACCTCTATCCTGGGGCCACGAAGGTTTAGAACGAGTTAACGGAGTGGGTCTTGTGGATGGCCTGAGATTTACTTTCCAGATCAAATGGATAACGGCGTGAGCGGACAGATGCTCGAGTCGGCCGCAATGAAATTTCCTGTGCGAATCCTGTTGAAGTTGACCGCCGTCACGGCTTTATAATCACCCGTGCGGGACGTTTGGATCAACCTAGGTATGTGGAGGGTGTTCATGACGTCTGAGGATCGGATTGCCGCGCTCAAGGCGCGGCACGCTACCCTCGAAGCCGAACTCCAGATGGAAAATAGCCGACCTCACCCCGACGACGCTCACGTTGCCGAATTGAAGCGGCAAAAGCTGCGGATCAAAGACGAAATTTCAAAGCTGAACCACGCCCACGCATGATGCGGCGGGCGGCGCCGAGCGGCGCCGCCGAATGGTTCTGAGCTTGCGGTCGCGGCGATCGCCGCGCGAAGCCTCGACTCGAGATTCCGGATCTCGGGTATCAGGTATCGGGTCGAAACCGATACCTGATACCTGTCCTCTGGTGTCCGCCCAAGGTGCGAGCGCTCCCCATTGAAGCAGTGTTTCAATGTGGAGCGTGAATCGCCCTCTGCTTCATTTGTGTCGACCGTGATTCACGCTCCAGATTGTATCGCCGCAGGCGATTCGAGCTGAACCGATCACGGTCTAGAGGCTGGGCATCGGCAGCATGGCGTCGCCCAGCCACTTGCGATGCAGCTTGTCGAGCTCGCCATTGACCGTGTTGAAGAAGATGAAGCTGTCGAGCCAACGCGCCAGATTGTGCTCGCCCATGCGCACGCCCATATGGCCGGGGCTCAGCCGGATCACGAATTTCAGCTCGAACTCCTTGTTCGGATTCTTCTTGGCGAGATCGAGCGCCACCACATTGCCGGTCGCGATCAGGTCGGCTTGGCCGGAGAGATAGGCGGCGGCCGAGGTCGCGTCATCCTCGACGCGCATGATGTTGGCGCGCGGGTTCATGCCGGTCAGCCCCAGCTCCTGGGTCGTGCCGCGGGGTGCCACGACCTTGAGCGAGCCGAGCTCGTTGGCATTGGTGACCTTGGCGCTCTTGGGTCCGTAGACGCCCAGCAGAAAGTTCACATAGGGCGATGTGAAGGTGATCTGCTTGGCGCGCTCCGGCGTCAGGCCCATGATCGCGATCACGATGTCGATCTTGTCGGTCAGCAGGAACGGGATGCGGTTGGCGCCGGTGATCTGCTGCATCTCGAGCTTCACGCCGAGCGCCTTGGCGACCATGTTGGCAAGATCGACATCGAAGCCCTCGGGCTGGCGCTGGGCATTGACCGAGCCGAAGGGCGGCACGTCGACCGGCACGCCGATGCGCACGACGCCGTTCTTGAGGATGTCCTCGAACTTGTCGGCCGCGGCCTGCGGGGCCGCGAGCACGAGAGCCGCGAGCGCCGCGGCGACGGTGACAAAGCGTTTGAACATGGGTCCCTCCCTCCCGGTGTGAAATTCGATGTGGCTAGTGCAGCACAGAACCGAGGAAGCTCACAAGCTCGGGCGTGGCAGGACTGCCCAGCACCTTCGCGGTCGGTCCTTCCTCCCAGATCTTGCCCTGGTGCATGAAGATGATGCGGCTCGCGACATTGCGTGCGAAGCCCATCTCATGGGTCACCAGCATCATGGTCATGCCCGACTTGGCCATGGCTTCGAGCACGCGCAGCACCTCGCCGATCAGCTCGGGATCGAGTGCCGAGGTGATCTCGTCGAACAGCATCATCTTGGGCTGCATGGCGAGCGAGCGGGCGATCGCGACGCGCTGCTGCTGGCCGCCCGAGAGCTGGTCGGGATAGGCCGCGATCTTGTCCTCGAGCCCGACGCGCTTCAGCACGTCGAGGGCGAGGCCGCGTGCGTCGCCGGCGGCCATCTTCTTCACCACGGTCGGCGCCAGCGTGATGTTGCGCTCGACCGACAGGTGCGGAAACAAATTGTAGCTCTGGAACACGATGCCGACCTGCTGGCGCAGCCGGCGCAGGTCGGTCGCCGGGTCGTTGACCAGCTGGTCCTCGAACCAGATCCTGCCGCCCTGGATCGGCTCCAGTCCGTTGATGCAGCGGAGTAGCGTGCTCTTGCCCGAGCCCGAGCGGCCGATCACGGCGATGATCTCGCCCGGCTCAACCGTCGTCGACACGCCGTCGAGCACGGTCAACGGCCCGAAACGCTTCGTGATGTTCTCGATCCTAACGAGCGACACGGAGTCTCCTTTCCAGCCTCTGGCTCAGCTCCGACAGCGGGAAGCAGATGCAGAAATAGAGCCCGGCGGCGATGCCATAGACCGCAAACGGCTTGAAGGTCGCGGCCGTGGTGATCTGCGCCTCGCGCGTCAGCTCGATGAAGCCGATGACCGCGGCGAGCGATGTGTTCTTGACGAGCTGCACCAGGAACCCGACGGTCGGCGGAATGGCGATGCGCACCGCCTGGGGCAGGATGATGTGGCGGAGCTGCTCGCCGAAGCTCAAGCCCAGCGCCGCCGAGGCCTCCCACTGGGTGCGCGGAATGGCTTGGACGCAGCCGCGCCAGATTTCGGCCAGGAAGGCCGAGGCATAGATCGAGAAGGCGGCGGTCGCCGCGACCCACGGCTGGACACGGTAGCCGAAGATGGCGAAGCCGAAATAGAAGACGAAGAGCTGGGCGAGCAGCGGCGTGCCCTGCAGTGCCTGGATGTAGCCGACGGCCAGCCAGCGCACGGGCGCGAGCGGCACGACGCGCAGCATGGCGACGACGAAGCCGAGCAGCCCGCCGCCGACGAGCGCCAGCGCCGTCAGCGCGATCGTCCAGCGCATGGCGTAGACGAGGTAGGCGAAATCGAGCCAGGTCAGGTCGCGGATCATCGCCGGCGGAACACCAGCAGGTGGATGCCGGCGAAGATCAGGCGGAAGGCGAGCGCCATGGCCAGATACATGCCGGTGATCACCAGGTAGACCTCGAAATCGCGGAAGGTGCGCGACTGGATGAAGCCCGCGATATGAAACAGCTCGCGCGCGGAAATCTGCGACACCACGCTGGTCGCCAGCATGAGCAGAATGAACTGGCTGGCAAGGGCCGGATAGATCACGCGCAATGCCGGAAACACGACCACGTAGCGGAAGGTCTGGAGGTGGGACAGGCCGAGCGACAAGCCGGCCTCGACCTGGCTCCTGGGAATCGCTTCGACGCCGGCGCGGATGATCTCGGTCGCATAGGCGCCGAGATTGATGGTGAGCGCCACCACGGCCGCGGTATCGGCATCGAGCCTGATGCCGAAGCCGGGCAGGCCGAAATAGACGATGAAGATCTGGATCAGTAGCGGCGTGTTGCGGATCACCTCGACATAACCGCGCGCTGTCCATTGGACGGGCGGCGGCCCCCAGCTGCGCGCCAAGGCGCCGGCGATGCCGATCAGAAGGCCGAGCGCCATGGTGATGGCCGAGAGCTGCAGCGTCAGCAAAGCGCCGTCGAGCAGCAGGTCGAAATTGGCCCAGACATCGCGGAAGTTGAAACGATAGATCATCCGAAGATCATGGCCGCCCGATTGGTCTCATCGCGTCATGCTGAGCCGCGGGCGCAGCCCGCTTGCCCCTGGTAGCAAGCATGATGGCACGGACCTTGCCTCGCTAAGCAATGGGCTCATGAGTGTCCGGCGAGCGCGGCTTCGATTGAACAGAGGAGATCGGAAGATGCATAAGCGATCGTACGATAGTCGGTGTCGACTTGGCAAAGCGTGCGATGCGGGTGGGCGTGTTCAACGCTTCGGGGTGATTGCGGACAAGCAGGTGCCACGTGATCGGCCGGCGGGGTGCAGGGCGGGCCCTGCCAGATCGATAATGACGATCGTGCGCGGCGGCGCGCAGATCGGGATCGGCAGTTCATCCGTGCTGGCCACGAAGTGCCGCTTGTGCCAGCCTTCGCATCACCCCGGTTTAGCCGAAGGCGGCTGACGCCGCGTCGCCGCCGGCCCGCCCGGAGCGCCGCATGCTCGATTTGATTGCGACCTGCGCGGATGTCCAACAATTGCGTTCATCAGCCCCTACCGCGATGTCTGTGCTGTATGCGACCGATCGTCGGGACAAGTCGCGGAAACCCGTTCGGTGACGCATTGAGAGGAGAAGTAACCATTGCGACGAGCCTGTCGGGCCCGCCAAAATGGCCAGCGGGCTTCACCGATTCGCCGCCAGGGCCCGCTCAGACGCATCTTGCCAATTCCTGCGGTCGCCCCCCAGGATCAGCGCCGCCCCTTTTTCGCCGATCATCAGCGACGCGGCGTTGGTGTTCGCCGAGGTTACGCGCGGCATGATCGACGCATCGGCTACTCGGAGACGTTCGACGCCGCGGACGCGAAGCTCCGGATCGACGACGGACCGCGGATCGCTGCCCATGCGGCAGGTTCCCACGCAGTGGAACACCGTGCCGCCGGTGCTGCGCGCGAAGTCGAGAATGTCGCGATCGCTGGACGCAGCGTCGCCTGGCAGCACATCGGCGTCCCACAGATCGCGGAACGCGGGCTGGCGGTAGATGTCGCGCAGCATCTTGATGCCGGCGACGATCGTCTCGCGGTCGCGTGCTTCGGCGAGATAGTGCGGCTCGATCCGCGGCGCCGCCAGCGGATCGGCGGAGGCAACCTGGATCGTGCCGTGCGATGAAGGGTGACATTGCCAGACGGCGGCGGTGAAGCCGGAATAGGCGTGGAGCGGATCGCCCGGTTTGTCGACCGACAGCGGCATCACGTTGAACTGGACATCGGGGCGGCCATTAACGGCGTGGAGCGTGCACGCAGCTCCGCCGACCTGACCTGCGCCCACCGTCAGTGGCCCCGAGCGCCGGACCAACCATTCCAGACCCATCGCCGCAAGCCGGATCGGGTTGCGCACGTCGTCGTTGAGCGACCGGCGCTCGCGCAGGCGAACGATCGTACGTGCCTGGTAATGGTCCTGCAGGTTCTCGCCCACCTCGGGAGCATCGACGGTCACCGCGATGCCGTGGCGGCGCAGCACGGCTGCCGGTCCGACGCCGGAGAGTTGAAGAATCTGCGGCGACTGGACGGCGCCGGCGGCGAGAACGACCTCCCGCTCCGCGCGCGCGTTGTGGATGCCGCCATCGGCAATCCATTCCACGCCGACAGCGACACTGCGCTCGATGTTGATGCGCGTGACGTGCGCCCCGGTGACGACGGTCAGGTTGACGCGCCGCCGTGCCGGGCGGAGGAATGCCCCGGCGGCACTCGAGCGCCAGCCGTTCCGTATGCCGAGCTGGTAGGCGCCGACGCCATAGGTGGTCGGCCCGTTGAAGTCAGGATTGTACGGCAGCCCGATCTGCTGGCCGGCCTCGATCCAGGCGGCGCAATAGGGATGATCGCATTTGAGGTCGGAGACGCCGAACTCGCCGCCGCCGCCGTGGTACTCGCTCTCGCCACGCTCGTAGTCCTCGTAACTCTTGAAGTGCGGGAGAAGCTCGCGATAACTCCACCCGGGGGCGCCGAGGCGGGCCCAGTCGTCGAAGTCCTCGTGCTGACCGCGGATGAAGATGAGGCCATTGATCGACGACGAGCCGCCGAGGACGCGCCCGCGCGGCCACACGATGTTGCGCCCGGCCGTCCCTTCGCTCGGAACCGTATCGAACAGGCGGGAGAAGCGCGGGTTGTAGATGGTGCGGAAATAGCCGACCGGGAGCCGGATCCAGAAATGCCGGTCCGATCCACCAGCCTCGACCAGAAGCACCCGCGTGCCGGGATCGGCCGAGAGCCGGTTGGCGAGCACGCAGCCCGCCGAACCGGCCCCGACGATGATGTAATCGTATGCGCGTGCCGACAACCGATCAGCCCTTCACCGTGTCGAGGTAGATCTTCGGATCGAAGTAGCTGCTCGCCGCCACGGCGTTCTGGATATTGCCGAACTTGACGAAGAAATCCGTGACCTGCTGGAGCCACTTCGTCACCGTGCCGTCGGCGTAGAGCTTGCGCCATTCGGCGCCCGAATAGACCTTCTGCGCGCCGAACTGCTCCTTGAGATCGGGCAGCGGAACCTGCTGGTAGTGCTTCTTCTGCAGCACCTCCAGCGCCTGGTCGGACTTGCCGACCAGCATGTCGTTGCCTTCGCTCCACGCGCGCACAACGCTCGCCAGGACGTCCTTGTTCTTGTCGTAGTAGTCGTTGCGCGCTGCCCAGCCGGACACGATCGCGGCCTGCGGGAAGTAGGCCGAGGCGTCGACCAGCTTCTTGGCGCTCGCGACCTTCTCGCGCACCGTGACGTTGAACGGCACCCACAGCGCGACCGCCGGAACCGCGCCGGCGATGAACGAGGTCACCGCCTCGGCCATGCGCTGGTTGACGATCTCGACGTCCTTGGCGGGGTCGATCCCATTGGCGCGCAATGCGTTGTCGAGAAACACATGCGCCGTGGTGCCGGTCGTGGTGGCGATGCGCTTGCCCTTGAGGTCGGCGAAGCCCTTGACCCCCATGTCCTCGCGGATCCAAAGGTGCGCGGTCGCGAACTCGACGCAGTTGACGAGAAACATCTTGCCCTGGCCGCGGGCCGGGAAATTGGAGATCACGGCGCCCGTCGACAGCATGTCGAGACTGCCGCCGACCATGGCCTGGAAGAGCTCGAGCCCGGTTGTGAACAGCTTGAACTCCGGCTCGATGCCGTGCTTCGCCCAGGCTCCGGTTTCCTGCGCCAGCCACAGTTGGCCGTCGACGGCCAGCGTATGGAGATAACCGACCCGTACCTTGGCCCGCGTCTGGGCGATGGCCGGCGCGCCGAGCGCCCTCAGGCCCACGAGCGTGGCTCCGGCCGTGCCGAGAAGCTTTCTGCGACTGATGATCATGATCTCCTCCCTCTGCTTACGTGGACGATGGAATGAATTGGCGCGCCTGGACGGCATACTCCCTCATCACGAGTTCGCGGATATGCGAGCGCAGGGCGCCGAACTCCGGGCTCTCGTGGAGGCGCTCGTCGCGCGGATAGCCGAACGGTACATCGATGATCTCGCGGATGCGCGTCGGCCGCGCCGTCATGACGATGATGCGCGACGTGAGGTAAACCGCTTCCTCGACCGAATGGGTGATCAGCATCACCGTCTTGCCCTCGGTCTGGAGGACCTCGAGCAGCAGATCCTGCATGGCGCTGCGCGTCTGAGCGTCGAGCGCGCCGAACGGCTCGTCCATGAGCAGGAAGGCCGGACGCACCGCGTAGGCACGGGCGATCGCCAAGCGCTGGCGCATGCCGCCCGAGAGGGTGCGCGGCCATGCATCGGCGAAGTCGGCGAGGCCCATGAGCCGCATGTAGCGCGCGCAAATCTCCTCGCGCTCGGTCGCGGCGACATGGTTGGCCCGGAGTTTCAGGCCGAAGGCGATGTTCTCCTTGACCGTCAGCCACGGGAACACGCCATATTCCTGGAAGATAACGCCGCGATCCGGCCCCGGCCCGGCGATCGGCTTGCCGTCGAGCAGGACGGTGCCGCCGCTCGGCTGAACGAAGCCGGCGACGATATTCATCATCGTCGTCTTGCCGCAGCCGGACGGGCCAATGATCGACACGAATTCGCCGTCGCGGACGTCGTACGACACGTCGTCGACCACCTTGAGCGGACCGTTCGCCGTGGCGAACTCGACGGAGACATGGTCAAACGAGATGCGCGTCGGGCGCGCGGTGCGGTCGGGCACGGGAATCACGCGATGCGCTCCTGCCAGGCGATCAGTCGGCGGGTCAGCTTGCGCAGCGCGATGTCCATCGCCAAGGCGATGAAGCCGATACAGATGATGCCGACATAGATGATGTCGAGCTGGAAGAAGGACGCGGCATTCTGGATGAGCGAGCCCAGACCTTGCTGCGCGGCGATCAGTTCGGAGGCCACCAGCGTCGCCCAGGCGACGCCGAGCGCCACACGCAGCGCGGTCAGGGTGTGCGGCACCGTGAGTGGAACGATGACCTTGACGAAGATCTCGGCGTCGCTGGCGCCCAGGGTCCGTGCGACGCGCAGGTAGATGGGACTGATCTGGGCGATGCCCTCGTACATCACAATGACGCCGGCGAAGAATGACGCGTAGAAGAGGATGACGACCTTCGAAAGCTCGTCGATGCCGAAGTAGACGATCACCAAAGGAATCAGGGCGATCGGCGGCAAGGCGCGGAAGAAGTTGATCAACGGATCGATGAAGCCGCGCAGATTGCGATACCAACCGAGCACGAACCCGACGGGCACCGCCAGAACGATGCCGAAGAAGACGCCCAGAAACACCCGCTGGGTCGACATCCAGATGTCGAGCGGCAGGCGCTGCCCGGCGAGCGTGAGGAGCTGCGCCGCGACCGCGTGCGGCGTGGGGACCAGCGCCGGATTGACGATCGCGGTGTAGTGGACCGCGTACCAAACGGCGACGATTCCCAGCCACGGCGCCAGGATGAGGGCCACGCGTCGCAAGTCCAAGAGCCTCCCCGCATAAGTTGCCGGCGAACCATTGCCGAGCCGCTGAGCCTAAGGTACTGTAAATAGAAACACTAGAACAATAGGCCACCTCAGGCGCGCATGCACCGCGTTTTCGGCGACAGCCCAGTCCCCCGCTACGCGCAGCTCGCCGACTTATTCAGGCAGCGGATCGCACGCGGCCTATGGACGCCCGGAACGCAACTGCCGTCGCTGAACGACCTGACGCGCGAGTTTAGCGTCGCACGGGTGACGATCCGCCAGGCGGTGAGTCTGCTCGAGCGTGACGGCCTCGTCTCGGCGGAGCAGGGGCGGGGGACGTTCGTTACCGCCCGTCCAGCCACTGACCGGCGGCTGCGCGTGGACACGACGCTGAAGGACCTTGTCGAAATGTACCGCGGCGACAAGCCGCAGCTCCTCACCATATCCGAGGCCAGTGCCGTTCCCCCGCTCACCGAGGCGGATGGTCTGCCGGCGCCCAAATATTTCCACATGCGTCGCGTTCACTCGCGCGACGGGCTGCCCTATTGCGTGATCTCGATCTATCTGGACGAGCGGGTGTTCCGGCGGGCGCCCAAGCGCTTCCGGCGCGAGGTCGTGATCCCGGTTCTCGCCGATCTGGGCGTGGACATTGCGCGAGCCCGGCAGACGTTGACCATCGGCACCGCGGATGTCGAGGTCGCGGGCCGCATCAAGATTCCCGTGAACTCGCCGGTGGGCGAGGTGCGGCGCGTCTTCAACGCGCCGGACGGAACGGTGATGTACCTCGCCGAGGTGATCTACCGCGGCGACTTCATCCGCGTCGACATGGACTTAAGGCCTAAGTAGCCGCCGGCTTGCGACGGGCAAGTAGGGACCGTCTGTCGGCTTGAAACACCCGATCGTCCGGCAAGCGCCACGACCGCTTCGAGCCCAAGACGATGGTTGACTTGGGCAAGCAGCTCGAGTTTGAAACACGTCATTTCGTCGTGACGAAGCGGTGACCACATCAACCCCTGTCCAGATCCTTTGCCTGCTGGCGCAGCACGAATTTCTGGATCTTGCCGGTCGAGGTCTTGGGCAGCGGGCCGAACACGACCGTCCTGGGCGCCTTGAAGTGCGCCATGTTGTCCCGGCAGTGTTTGATGATGTCCTCGGCGGAGGCGGTTTTGCCCTCGCGCAAGGTCACGAAAGCGCATGGCGTCTCGCCCCATGTCTCGTCGGGCCGGGCGACGACGGCGGCTTCGAGCACCGCCGGGTGGCGGTAGATCACGCCCTCGACCTCGATCGTGGATATGTTCTCGCCGCCGGAGATGATGATGTCCTTCGAGCGGTCCTTGAGCTCGATATAGCCGTCGGGGTGCAGCACGCCGAGGTCGCCCGTGTGGAACCAGCCGCCCGCGAAGGCCTCGTCGGTCGCCTTGGGGTTCTTGAGATAGCCCTTCATCACGATGTTGCCGCGCATGAACACCTCGCCCATGGTCTGGGCGTCGGCCGGCACGGGTTTGAGCGTCTTGGGGTCGGCGACCATCAGGCCCTCGAGCACGGGATAGCGCACGCCCTGGCGCGCCTTGATGGCCGCTTGGCGGTCGGCCGGCAGGCCGTTCCACTCCTCGTGCCAGGCGCAGACGACCGAGGGCCCGTAGACCTCGGTCAGCCCGTAGACATGGGTGATCTTGAATCCGAGCCGCTCCATGCCCTCGATGACGGTCGCCGGAGGCGGCGCGGCAGCCGTCATCATCGCGACCGACTGCGTGAAGCTGCGGCGCTCCCCCGGCTTGGCATTGAGCAGCATGCCCATGACGATCGGCGCGCCGCACAGATGCGTGACGCCATGGTCGGCGAGCGCGTCGAAGATCGCCTTGGCCTCGACCCGGCGCAGACACACATGGGTCCCCGCCAGCGCCGTGATCGTCCAGGGGAAGCACCAGCCGTTGCAGTGGAACATCGGCAGGGTCCACAGATAGACCGGATGGTGCGGCATGGCCCAGACGAGGATGTTGCCGATCGCGTTGAGATAGGCGCCGCGGTGGTGATAGACCACACCCTTGGGATTGCCGGTCGTGCCCGAGGTGTAGTTGAGCGCGATCGCCTGCCACTCGTCCGCGGGCCAGTCCCAGGCGGCGGACGGATCGCCCTCTGCCAGCAACGCCTCATAGTTCTTCTCGCCGAGCAGCTCGCCCGACTTGACCTGAGGGTCGTCGATATCGATGACGACCGGCCGCGCCGTCAGCTTGGCGAGCGCGGCCTTGATCGTGGGCGAGAACTCGCGGTCGGTGATCAAGAGCTTGGTCTCGCCATGTCCGAGGATGAAGGCGATGGTGTCGGCATCGAGCCGCGTGTTGAGCGCGTTGAGCACGCCGCCCGCCATCGGCACGCCGAAATGCGCTTCGAACAGCTCGGGCACGTTGGGCGCCATGACCGCCACCGTATCGCCCTTGCCGATGCCGCGCCGCTCGAGCGCCGATGCGAGGCGCCGGCAGCGCGCATATTCCTCGGCCCAGCTACGCCGGAGCGCGCCGTGCACGATGGCGGTGCGCTCCGGGAACACCATCGCCGCGCGCTCGAGAAAGCCCAGTGGCGTCAGCGGCGCGTGGTTGGCGGCGTTGCGGTCGAGATGGGTGTCGTAGGGATTTGCGATAGACATCGCGTCAGCCGGTCCTCATGTCGCAGGCGGGCGCGCTTGGCAAGCGCCTGACTTTATCCCAGGATTGGCCCAATCACGCCGGCCGCCTCGCTCATCGTCGGGGGCCGGCTTCGGGGAAACGCCACCCTCATAGCAAACAAGGGCCGACCATGACCAGCCGCACCGACGAAGCGACCGCCCGCGCGCTTGCCGATCCGCAGGGCTTCTGGGGCGAGGCGGCCAAGCAGATCCACTGGTTCAAGACCTGGGACCGGGTGCTGGACGATTCGCGCCCCCCCTTCTACCGCTGGTTCACCGGCGGCGTGGTCAACACCTGCTACAACGCGCTTGATCGGCACGTCGAGGCGGGGCGCGGCGAGCAGGTGGCGCTGGTCTATGACAGCCCGGTGACGGGGACGATCCAGAAGTTCACCTACAAGCAGATGCGCGACGAGGTCGCCCGGACGGCCGGCATGCTCGCGGGGCTGGGCGTGCACAAGGGCGACCGCGTGCTGCTCTACATGCCGATGGTGCCGCAGGCGGTGATCGCCATGCTCGCCTGCGCCCGGCTCGGCGCCGTGCACTCCGTCGTGTTCGGCGGCTTTGCGCCCAACGAGCTGGCGACGCGCATCAACGACGCCAAGCCGAAGGTCATTCTGTCGGCCTCATGCGGCATCGAGGTGCAGCGCGTCATTCCCTACAAGCCGCTGCTCGACCAGGCGATCGAGCTCGCGACCGCGAAGCCGCAGGCCTGCGTCATCCTGCAGCGGCCGATGCAGCGGGCCGAGCGGGTGGCGGGCCGGGACCATGATTGGGACGAACTCTTGGCGCGCGCCAAGCCGCATGACTGCGTGGCGGTCGCGGCGACCGACCCGCTCTACATCCTCTACACCTCGGGCACGACCGGCATCCCCAAGGGCGTGGTGCGCGACAATGGCGGCCACATGGTCGCGCTCAAATGGTCGATGACCAACATCTACGACGTGAAGCCGGGCGAGACCTGGTTCACGGCATCGGACATCGGCTGGGTGGTCGGGCATTCCTACATCGTCTATGCGCCGCTGCTGCAGGGCGCCATCACGATTCTCTATGAGGGCAAGCCGGTCGGCACGCCCGACGCCGGAGCCTTCTGGCGCGTCATATCCCAGCATAAGGCGGTCGCCATGTTCACGGCTCCCACGGGGTTCCGCGCCATCAAGCGCGACGATCCCAGGGGCGAGCTGATCAAGAAGTACGATCTGTCGAAGTTCCGTACCCTCTTCCTCGCGGGCGAGCGCTGCGATCCCGACACGCTGCATTGGGCTGAGGATCATTTGAGGGTGCCGGTGATCGATCACTGGTGGCAGACCGAGACCGGCTGGTCGATCGCGGCCAACTGCGTCGGCCTCGAGCGCCTGCCGGTCAAGGCGGGCTCGCCGACCAAGGCGGTGCCGGGCTACGATTTGCGCGTGCTCGACACGGCGGGTCATGAGGTCAAGCGCGGCGAGATCGGCGCGCTGGCCGTCAAGCTGCCGCTGCCGCCCGGCTCGCTGCCGACGCTGTGGAACAACGACGAGGGCTTCAAGAACTCCTACCTCGCGGAATTTCCCGGATACTACAAGACGGCCGATGCCGGCTTCATCGACGAGGACGGCTATGTCTTCGTCATGGCGCGCACCGACGACATCATCAATGTCGCCGGTCACCGGCTCTCGACCGGCGGCATGGAGGAGGTGCTGGCGTCCCACCCCGACGTCGCGGAATGCGCGGTCATGGGTGTGGCCGACGAGCTCAAGGGCCAGGTGCCGGTCGGTATGGTCGTGCTCAAGGCGGGCGTGACCAAGCCCGACGAGCAGGTGTGCAAGGAGCTGGTGGCGCTGGTGCGCGACAAGATCGGGCCGGTCGCGAGCTTCAAGACGGCGACCGTGGTCAAGCGCCTGCCCAAGACGCGCTCAGGCAAGATCCTGCGCGGCACCATGCAGAAGATCGCCGACAGCCAGGAATACCGCATGCCCGCCACGATCGACGACCCGGCGATCCTCGACGAGATCAGGGAGAGCTTGAGGGGCGTGGGGTACGCGAAGGGGTAGCGAAACCTTCGCTGCACATTTCATGGTCCATGGACCATATATAGTGCACTACGAGTTCTGACGAACCGCACAAGATCGGGGTAACAAAAAGGGCAAAAAGGGGACATTCGTCTTTTCTTGAAAAATGTGAATGTCCTCTTTCCGCCCAGTGTCCTCGGCTCGGCACACCGCCTCCACGGACTTGCCGATGTTGTTGGTACCGGAGATTTCGACGCCCTATCTACGACGTGCCGCTCTGCCCGCGTTTCTGGTCGCCATGTGCGCCGGTTCACCGACCGGTTCTACTCAGGTTCTCGAACCGACTCTCACACAATCTTCAGTTGCATTTGACGCAAAGAAAGGGGACATGCGTCTCTTCGCGAGAGCAAGAATACCTCTCAGCGCTCCGGAAGCCCGAGTTCTTTCCGCTTCTTTCCCGACAATCCAAGCGCCACGATGCGGTGCGACTCTGCGAGGTAGGCCTTCAGGGCTTTGTCCGCCAATCCCGGCTTGGCGTAGTGCTGGATCCATTTCATGCCGCGCGATGCGAGATAGGGTGCAGGCCGGAGGCCACGCTTGTCCTTGAGCATTTCATAGGCGAGGTCGGATGTCTTGAAGGTAATGTGCGGCCTTCCCTTGTCATCCCAGCCGCCGATTGCGAACACCTTGCCGCCGACCTTCCAGACATGCGAGCCGCCCCACTGCACCACGTGGCTTGTCGCGGGCAGCGAACCGCAAAAGGCATTGTATTCGTCCCGGGTCATGTCCGCTCCAGCGGGAATTCTGGGCGCGTCGCTGCAACGCTCGGGCGTTGCACCATTCGCCCCCACCAAGCTTGCAGCTTGCCGTGCGTCGCGAGCACGGCGGGGCCCTCGGGCGCCATGGTGAAATAGGCGATCATCGGTGAGAAATGAACATCGGCGAGCGAGACCTCATTGCCGAACAGATACGAACCGTCACCGGCAAGTGCGTCAAGGGCGCCGAGCACGCGCGGCGACGCGTCGGGGCCCTTGCGGAATTCCGCCTCATCGGCGGGACGGCCGAGACGCGGCCGGAAGAAGCCGTGCGAGAAAACCTGGCGCACGAGGGGCCAGTAGCCGTAGCTGTCGACGACCGAGACGATCTGGCTCACCCGCGCCCGCGCGCGCAGTTCGTTTGCCTGCAAACTTGGGCCGGGAAACGCCTCGTCGATATGGCGCGTGATGGCATCCGTCTCGCAGAAGACAAATCCACCGTGCTTGAGGGCGGGGACGCGCCTGAAGGGATGTACTTCGAGATGGGCCGCTGGCATGTCCTCGTCGAACGGATTGATCTCCGTCCAACCATGCGCGACACCCTTCTCGGCTGGAGCGAGGCGCGCAATCCAGGAATAGACGCTGTAGCGATGGCCGAACAGCTCGACCGGCATGACGCCACCAGCCGCGCATGACGGCGTCTACTTGAGCTTGGCCGCGAGCTTCGCGAGGTTCGCCATCAGATCCTTGATCAGTCCGCGGCCGGCCTCGTCGGTGAACTTGCCGCTTGCATCGAACTTGGTCTGCGCTGCGCCGACCATGACCTCGGGCTTGTTGACGAAGCGCAGATCGAGGAACACGCCCATCTGGCGCAGGTGATACTGCGCGCGCGCCGTGCCGACGGGACCGCCCGAGGCGCCGAGGACCGCGCAGGCCTTGGCCGTCATCGGCGGCGAGGGCGGGCGCGAGGCCCAGTCGATCGCGTTCTTGAGCACGCCCGAGATCGAGTAGTTGTATTCGGGCGTCACGAACAGGAACGCCTCGGCCGCCGCGCAGCGCTCGCGGAACAGCCTCGTCGCGTCATTGCCGCCGGCATCCATCAGATCCTGGTCGTAGAGCGGCAGGTTGCGGATCTCGAGCACCTCGACGTTCATATCGGCGGGCTTGAGCTCGATGCAGACGTTAAGCAGCTTGCGGTTGAACGATTCCTTGCGCAGGCTGCCGCATAATGCGGCGACATGGAGTGGCATGATTCTTCTCGCTTGGAGTTGGGGGGCCGATCGCGGGCCCTCCTGATCGCGCAAACCCGCGCCGGCGTCAAGCGCGGCTGGGGTCATGCACTGCCAGGAAATCGTGGCAGGTCGACGTGGGACGGCTCAGGATGGGCAAGAATTCGAGACCGCGTGATGCACGCCCCGCCACCGTCGCGTTCAGATGGCGCACGGTTGGCCTGATGACACCTGAGCGGGAAACGCACTAACATCGCGCCAGGAACGGAACAGGGGGAGACCCATGCGCCTCAGGAACAAGGTCGCGATCGTCACCGGCGCGGCCCGTGGCATCGGCCTCGCCATTGCCCAGCGCTTTGCGAAGGAAGGTGCGAAGGTGGTGATGGCCGATGTGCTGGAGAAGGAAGGCAAGGCTGCGGCGAAGAAGATCGGCAAGCGCGCGGCCTTCGTCGTGTGCGACGTCGGCGACAAGTCGGCGGTCGACAATCTCGTAAAGGCGACGGTGCAGGTCCATCGCAAGCTCGACATCATGGTCGCCAATGCCGGCATCGTGCGCTCGGCGGATTTCCTCGACATCAAGGAGGAAGACTGGGACACGGTGATCCGCACCAATCTCAAGGGCGTGTTCCTGTGCGGCCAGGCGGCCGGCCGCCAGATGGCGAGGCGCGGCAAGGGCGGCACAATCATCAACATGTCATCGGTCAATGCGGTGCTGGCGATCCCCAACATCGCGCCCTATGTCGCAGCCAAGGGCGGCGTGAACCAGTTGACCAAGACCATGTCGATCGCGCTGGCGCCGCACAACATCCGCGTCAACGCCATCGGTCCGGGCACGATCCTGACCGAGATCGCCAAGTCGGTGCTGACCGATGACGCCGCGCGCAAGCGCATCATGAGCCGCACGCCGATCGGCCGGCTCGGCATGCCGGAGGAGGTCGCGTCGATCGCGCTCTTCCTGGCGAGCGAGGATTCGAGCTACGTCACCGGGCAGACGATCTATCCCGACGGCGGGCGGCTTGCGCTCAACTACGTCGTGCCCGTGAAGGACTAAGAAAAGGGCGCGGCGCGCGGAGCGCGCCTACCGTTCGAGCTTCGCTCGACCTATCGGCAGGGCGCGGTACACCGCGCCCGTATGCTGCGTCCCGCTGCTTCGCAATTAAGCCGCGGTCGGTTCCTTCGTTTGCGGATTCGGATTTTCCGCGTTCGATTGCCCGCTGACCTGCTTGTCCTCGTCGGGCGCCGGCGGCTCGGCCGCTTCTGCCGGCGGCGTCGACTCCGTCGACGGCTCTGCGGCAGCAGTTTCGGCCGGCTGTTCTGGCTGCTCTGGCGCGGCGCCGGCGGCAGCCTCGGGTGCCGCCGCCGCTGCGGCGGCATCTGCCTCGGCGGCCGCCGCCGCCGCTGCTGCCGCTTCGGCCGCAGCCTTCGCCTTTTCGGCCGCCCTCTTCTTCGCCTTCTCGGCAGCGGCGGCCTTGGCCTGGATCTTGCCGACCGCGGCATCGATGTCGCCCTGGCTGCACAACTCCATCGCCACAGGATTGCGCGCGCGGATGTTCGGCGAGTTCCAGTGCGAACGGTCGCGCACCGCGGCAATCGTCGGCTTGGTCGTGCCGATCAGCCGGCTGATCTGTGCATCCGTCAGCATCGGATAGTGTTTGATCAGCCAGGCAATCGCGTCCGGCTTGTCCTGGCGCTTGGCGATCGGCGTGTAGCGCGGGCCCCTGGGCCGCGCGACCGGCTGCGGAATGTCCGAGCTGGCCATGTTCAGGCGTGCCGCCGGATCGGCGATGCAGCGCTCGAGCTCCTCCTTGGTCAACTGGCCGTTGACCACGGGATCGAGGCCTTGCATGCCGGTTGCCACCTCGCCATCGGCGATCGCCTGTACTTCGAGCGAATGCAGCCCGCAGAACTCGGCGATCTGCTCGAAGGTCAGCGGGGTGTTCTCGACCAGCCAGACGGCCGTCGCTTTCGGCATGAGCGGTCGGGCCATCATGATAAAGCTCCTCCAAAAACTCAGCGGCGCCGCCCGGCGGTCCGGACGGCGCATCGCTGACATCAATCCATTACTTGCGGGCAATATAGGCGGTCATGTCGGCGGGGTGAAGGGTTTTTGAAATTTCTAGTGAAATCAAAGACCTAGGTCTGGAGCATGATCTTGCCCACATGGGCCGATGACTCCATCAGCCGGTGGGCCTCGGCCGCCTTGGCCAAGGAGAAGGTGGCGTGAATGTGCGGCGCCACTTTCCCCTGGTCGAGCAGAGGCCAGACCTTTTCCCGCAGCTGGGCGGCGATGGCGCACTTCTGCTCGACCGTGCGCGGCCGGAGCGTCGAGCCCGTGAAGGTCAGGCGCTTCAGCATGATCGGCATGAGATTGAGCTCGACCTTGGATCCCTGCAGGAAGGCGATCTGCACCAGCCGTCCCTCGACGGCGAGAGCCGCCAGATTGCGCTGCAGATAGGGTCCGCCGACCATGTCGAGAATGACGTTGGCGCCGCCGGCCGGCTTGAGGATCTCGACGAAATCCTCGGTGCGGTAGTTGATGCCGCGCTCCGCGCCGAAGCGCTCGCAGGCGCGCGCCTTGTCGTCGGAGCCCGCCGTCGCGAAGACGCGGGCGCCGAAGGCGCGCGCAAGCTGGATCGCCGTGGTGCCGATGCCGCTGCTGCCGCCATGGACGAGGAACACTTCGCCCGCCGCCAGCCGGCCGCGCTCGAACACATTGGTCCACACGGTGAAGAAAGTCTCGGGCAGGGCGGCCGCCTGCAGCATGGTGTAGCCGCGCGGCACGGGCAGGCATTGCGGCGTCGGCGCCGTGCAATATTCGGCATAGCCGCCGCCCGACACCAGCGCGCAGAGCTGGTCTCCGACCTTGTAATCGGTGACGCCTGGTCCGAGCGCAGCCACGCTGCCCGCGATCTCCAGGCCTGGAATGTCGGATGCGCCGGGTGGCGCCGGGTAGTTGCCCTGGCGCTGGGCGACGTCCGGCCGATTGACGCCGGCGGCCGCGACCTTGACCAGGACCTCGCCCTTGCCCGGCTTCGGCACCGGCCGCGTTGTCGGCACCAGCGCTTCCGGCCCGCCCGGCTTGGCGATCTCGATGCAGGTCATGGAATCGGGGATGGCGGTGGCCATGGGCGGATCTCTTGGTCTGACGGGGGAATGTGCAGCGCGGGCCTAACGTCTAGTATGATGGCCCTGGGGAAGGCAAGGGACGAGGCCGCATCATGGACCTGGACGAGCTGGAACCGCGCAAGAAGAAGCCGCAGCTTCGGGATTTGCAGGGTATGTCGATCGAAGAGCTGGATGCCTACATCGAGGAGCTCGAGGCGGAGATCGCCCGCACGCGCGAAATGATCAAGTCCAAGAAGTCCGTGCGCGCCGGCGCCGATTCCTTGTTCAAGCGCTAGGTTTCGGCATGCCCGGACGCCTCCGGCGCATATAGAGCAGCCAGCCGATCGGGCCCAGCAGCAGCACCATGACGAGCCATCCGGTGCGCGGCCCGAACGGGCAGCGCGTTCCTGGCGGCGGCAGGAATGGACCGCCGCGCGGCGAGACCGCGACGTGGACGAGCGGCGCCACGAACAGGACAAGCAGGATCAGCCAGGCGAGCCAGGGCTCCATAGTCCAAACTAATAACAGATTTCCATGACGAGCCCTCTTCCGTCGCGCCGCGACGGCCGGTCGCCGCAACCGGTCAGCCGCACCGCCGTGCCGTCGAGCAGCCGTCCCGCGGTCCAGCAGCACGCATAGGCATCGAGCAGATCATCGGGTGCCGCTTCGCCGCGACGGAAGGCGGGCGTCAGCCGGTCGAGCCATGTTCCGATGTCGGCAAAGCCGGCGCGTTCGAGCAGCCGGCGGCGCCGGCGATGTCCCGTCGGAGTCTTCTTGCCATCGGTGAGCGGCTTTCCGCCGTTGAGCGCCTGGAAGATCAGCTCCGGATGCGCCTCGCGCAATCGCGACTGGCGGCCGGGCGTGATCCACGCGTCGATCTCGGCGATCTTGGGCAGCAGGAACCAAGCCTGCTTGCTGAGACCCTTGCCATCGGCGCGCGCCCAGTCGTTGGCCGGCGCGTAGGTATCGAACGTCAGGAGCGGCCGGCGCAGGTGGAGAAAGACGCTGAGCATGCGCGGCCAGCCGAGCTTCCGGCGCGCCTCGGAGTCGCACAGGCGCGGACCGGAATCAGGCAGACCGATCGGCATGTCGACCGCGGCCATGCGAAAGCGGCGCGCCATCGCTTCCGACCAGCTGCGCGCGATGATCGCCTCGCTGGCGCCTCCGGTTGCGGCGCGTCGCACGGCGATCCAGCCCGCGCGACAGCCGTCGATTCCGACCAAGAATTTCGTCACCGCGCTAACCCTTCTTTAATCTTCGGCTGTTAAATTTGCTATCGACGCTCGAATCGACCTGACCGCTTACCGCGATCTTCGGTTCCTTCGTCATAGCCTCCCTGTTCAACTTGGCCGCCCGTTTGGGCGGCCTTTTCTTGCGCCTTCCAAGGATTTTCTCGCGCAACTTGTCAAGACCGTAATGGGGCAGTTCGAGAGACCTATTTCGGGGTCTTGACGGCCGAATAACAGGCCGGCTAACGTCCGCCCTGCGTACGGCGAGTTGAACAGGGAACGGCTAAGCCGACGAGTGACGAAAGGGTCGCCCCCGGGCGACCCTTTATAATTTTCGGCCCTGTCTGCCGGGCGCCGCCGACCGCCGCACCTATCCGACAATTGAGCGCCAAGTCCGCCACCGGTATGGTGGGTTTCAGCATTGATCGCGAACTCTAGTGGTGCCGGGCCGGCGTGGACTACCGAGCGAGGCCACCGGTCCGTCGAGGGGAGAGCCGCCATGGCGGATGCCGGCACGTTCAAGTTCGACACGCTGACGCTCCATGCCGGGCAGCGCCCAGATCCGACGACGGGCGCGCGCGCCGTGCCGATCTACCAAACGACGTCCTACGTGTTCCGCGATGTCGACCACGCGGCCGCGCTGTTCAACCTCGAACGCGCCGGCCACATCTACTCGCGAATCTCCAACCCGACCGTCGCCGTGCTCGAGGAGCGGATTGCCGCACTCGAGGGTGGAGTCGGTGCGATCTGCACGGCGAGCGGTCAGGCCGCGCTCCATCTCGCCATCGTCACCTTGATGGGGCAAGGCGGACACATCGTTTCCTCGCAGTGCATCTATGGCGGCAGTCACAACCTCTTCACCCACACGCTGCCGCGATTCGGCATCACGACGAGCTTCGTCAACCCGCGCGACCCGGCTGCCTTCAAGTCGGCGATTCGACCGGAAACCCGCCTGTTGTTCGGCGAGACGATCGGCAATCCCGGCATGGAGATCCTGGATCTGCCGGCCGTTTCCGCCATCGCGCACGCGGCCGGTCTGCCGCTCATGATCGATTCGACTTTCGCGACACCCTATCTCTGCCGCCCGGTCGAGTGGGGCGCCGACATCGTCATGCATTCGGCGACCAAGTGGCTCGGCGGCCATGGCTTGGCGATCGGCGGCGTCATCGTCGACGGCGGCCGTTTCGATTGGGAAGCATCGGGCAAGTTCCCGACGCTGACCGAACCCTATGCCGGCTATCACGGTCTCGACTTTGCCGAGGAGTTCGGCCCCCAAGCCTTCATCATGCGCGCGCGCGCCGAAGGGTTGCGCGACTTCGGCGCAACCATGAGCCCGCAGAACGCCTTCTACATCCTCCAGGGCGTCGAGACGCTGCCGGTGCGCATGGCGCGCCATGTCGAGAATGCCCGCAAGGTCGCCGAATTTCTCGCCGGCCATGCCGGCGTCGCGTGGATCGCCTATCCAGAGCTGGCGAGCCATCCGGACCGCGAGCTTGCGCGGCGGCTGCTGCCACGCGGCGCCGGCTCGATGATCAGCTTCGGCATCAGGGGCGGCGCCTCGGGCGCGCGTGCCGCCGGCCGCCGGTTCATCGAGCGGCTGTCGGTGTTCTCCCACCTCGCCAATGTGGGCGACGCCAAATCCCTGGTCATCCATCCGGCGAGCACGACCCATCAGCAGATGGACGAGGCCGCGCTCCGTACGGCCGGTATCGGCGAGGAGCTGATTCGCCTGTCGATCGGGCTCGAGGATACGGGCGATCTGCTGGCCGACCTCGATCAAGCGCTGCGCGCCGCCCAAAAATCCTGATCGCAGGGAAACATCGGCATGCACCACTCCCGCCTGTGCGCCGTCTTGATCGATTGCCGCACCGACAACGTCGACGAGGCGGCGCGGTTCTGGGGGGCCGCGCTGGGTCGCCCGGTGGATCCGAGCCATCCGGCGAGCCGGGGCAACTACCGCATGCTCGAGACGCCGACGGACGAACCCATCGTCGAGATCCAGCGCGTGGACCACGAGAGCCGCGTCCACCTCGATATCGAGACCGACGACATCCCCGCCGAAGTGGCACGACTGGAGACGCTTGGCGCCAGGGTCGTCGCTCGCCTGGAGCGTTGGGTCGTGATGCAGGCGCCGACCGGGCAACGTTTCTGTGTCGTCCGTATTCGGCGTCCGGGATTCCCCAAGAACGCCAAGCGGTGGGAGTGATCGTGGCGCTGGAATTGACCCTGCCATGGAACTGACCGTCCGGGGCCGGACCGTCTTCGCAGCGACCGGCGGCAAGCGTTGCGATCCCGCGCTGCCGGCGGTCGTCTTCGTGCACGGCGCGGGCATGGACCACTCGGTCTGGGCCCTGCAGACCCGCTACTTCGCCAATCACGGCCGCGCCGTGCTTGCTCTCGACCTTCCCGGGCATGGGCGTTCGCCCGGTCCGGCGCTCGACTCGATCGAGACGGCAGGGGATTGGCTGATTGATCTGGTTTCGGCGTCGGGCGCGCAGCGCGCGACGCTGGTCGGGCACAGCATGGGCGCCATCATCGCGCTCGAGGCTGCCGCGCGTGCAGCCCTGCGTCCCGGTGGGGGCTGTGCCGGCCTTTCGATCGAGCGTCTCGCCATGCTCGGCGTCGCGCCGCGCATGCCGGTCCACGCGGACCTGCTCAAGGCGGCCTCGGCCGGTGATCATGCCGCACTCGAGATGATGGTAGGATGGGGGCTCGGTCGCCGCGCGCAGCTCGGCGGCAACGCGGCACCGGGGCTGTGGATCAGCGGCGGCAGCCTCAGGCTGCTCGAGCGCGGGGATTCGACGGCACTTGCAACTGACCTGGCGGCCTGCAACGCCTATCGGCGCGGGGTCGACGCGGCCGGCGCGGTCGCCTGTCCGACCTTGCTCTTGCTCGGCGAGGCGGACCGCATGACGCCGCCGCGTCAGGCGACCGAGTTCGCCACCGCCTTCAAGGATGCGCGCGTGACCGTGCTGCCGGGCGCCGGGCATCTCATGATGATCGAACAGCCGGGTGAAACGCTCGATGCGCTGGTCGGGTTCATATAGCTCGGGGGATCTTGCACAGCATGGCCGATGACATCGTCGAAACGCGCGGGCGCTATCGCCACTTCCTCGCCATCCCGACGCGCTGGATGGACAACGACAACTACGGCCACGTCAACAACGTGACCTACTATTCCTACTTCGACACCGTCGTGAACGAGTTCCTGATCAACCAGGGCGGGCTCGACATTCACGACGGCCAGGTGGTCGGTCTCGTAGTCGAGACCATGTGCCGCTATCGCAAGCCGCTCAGCTTCCCGGAGGTCATCGATGCGGGACTGCGCGTCGGCAAGCTGGGCAATTCGAGTGTGCGTTGCGAGATTGCGATCTTTCGGCGCGGCGACGACGACGCGGCAGCGTCCGGCCACTTCGTTCATGTCTGGGTCGACCGTGCGACCAACAAGCCGACGCCGATTCCGCCCCGCGTGCGTGCGGCGCTCGAGCGGCTCAGTGTCCAAACGTGATGCCTAGAAATGCGGCGGGGCGCGACTTCCCGGGGGGAGGGAGGCGTCGCGCCCCGCGCAAGCGCGGGCCACATCTCTGCGGCCCGGCTATCCTCAGTGGTAAGTCAGGTCGCACCCGGCCTCAAGCGGCCTTGGCGTCCAACTCGACCACCTTCTCCTTGCCGTTGCCGATCGCGATCTTGCGCGGCTTCAGCGCCTCCGGCACCTCGCGGACCAGATCGACATGGAGCATGCCGTTGTCGAGCTTGGCGCCGCTCACCTTGATGAACTCGGCCAGCTCGAAACGCCGCTCGAACGCCCGTCGCGCGATGCCGCGATGGAGGTACTGCGGCTCGGTGTCGTTGGCGACGGGTTTGCCCGCCACCGTCAGCGTGCCGTCCTCGAACGTAATGTCGAGCTCGGACTCACCGAAGCCTGCCACCGCCATGGAGATGCGATAGCTGTTCTCACCGAGCTTCTCGATGTTGTAGGGCGGGTAGCCCACGCCCGTCTCGCTGGTGCGCAGCGCCGCATCGGCGACCTGCATCAGCCGGTCGAAGCCAACAGTGGAACGGAACAGGGGAGAGAAATCGATCGTACGCATATCATGTCCTCCTATGAGCAACATGGTCTGGGATGGGCCCATCCACCTGGGATCGAGCCCGGTTTCATCGGCCCGGGCCCTCTCTGGAGGCGCCCGCAGCACTCCGGAGATATAGGAACGCCTCGCCTGCGTTCAAGGTGGCGGCGACGCGTGCCAAAGCGGCGCGCTGCTTGCCAAATGCCTGAAAAGACGAGATAACTGGACTGCGGTGGGAAAGGGCCAGTGTGTCGCATGGCCCGCCACGGGTTGCCGCGCGCGGCCCGTGCCGTCCAGGATCGGGGGCCTCGGATTGAGCGTGACGTCGACAGGCGATCGGCAGCGGGGGCGGCGCGGGGCGTGCCGGTCCGCAGCACTCGCCGCCTTGATCGCCGCGGCGCTGATGTCGTCTGCCGGGCTCGCGCAAACCGGCATTCAGGCACAGGCGCCGACCACACAGGAAATCGAAAGGCCCGAGCGTGACGTGCGCACCGGCATTCGTGCCGGCGAGGCAGGGCGCGAGGCGCGCGAGCTGCCGGTGATCGAAGGCGGCGCCGTCACCTTCGACGAGGTGATGCGCGACCCGGACAATATCGATCTCAACTATCGGTATGCCCAGACCCAGATCGCGCTCGGCGATGTGCGCGGCGCGGCCGCGACCCTCGAGCGCATTCTGTTGATCGAGCCCGATCTGCCGCGCGTGCGCCTGCTCTATGCCGTCGTGCTGTTCCGCCTCGACAATCTCGATGACGCCGAGCGCGAGTTGCTCGCCGTGCGCGAGCTCGACATGCCGGCCAGCCTGCGCACGGAAATCGACCTCTATCTTGACGAGATCGGCAAGCGGCGGCAACGCACGCGTATCCGGGCGTTGGCCAGCGTCGGCGCCCAATACGACACCAACCGAAATTCGGGCCCCAGCTCGGGCCGCCTGTTCTTCGTCGGATCGGAGATTCCCGCGACCGGGACGGCCAGGCATCGCGGCGACGCGTCGTTCAATGCGATCGGCCGCGTCGATCTCAGCCACGATCTCGGCTATCAGCAGCGCCACAAGCTGGTTGGCTCAGCGACCTACTATGACAGCGACCAGGTGCGCCAGGATTCGCTCGATCTGCGCGCGCTCGCGGGCGAAGGCGGCATCGCTCTCGACCTGGCGCCACTGAGAGCCGATCCAGGAAGTTGAGATTCAGGAGCAAGCTGTTGTTCGGGTCAAGCGGCGGAGCATGAGGCGGATCATGGCGAGGCGGAAGAAGGCGGCGACGGTTCGCTCGTAGCGCTCGAAGTCGCGC
>VGDO01000046.1 GCA_016869645.1 Alphaproteobacteria bacterium | reverse complement strand
ACATTCACTCTGAATCGAAACTTCCCGGAAGGGCTCTAAGGATGTTATGCTAGGAATACATTATACATCCTGCGCCGCGGCCGGGCGGCGCATAAGGGGGGATGCGCCATGAGGGGCAGCGAATGTCGATAACGTCCGACCGCACCAAGCCCGAGACCAAACGGATCATGATCGTCGATGACTCGGGCATGATGCGCGGCATCGTCAAGCAGATCATCCAGATCGACGACGCTTTCGAGATCGTCGCCGAGGCCGCCGACGGCTACGAGGCCGTGGAGCGCGCCAAGGCGCACAAGCCCGACGTGATCCTGTTCGACATCGAGATGCCGAAGCTGAACGGCATCGACGCCATGAAGCGGTTGGCGCTGGTCAGCAAGGCCAAGGTCGTCATCCTGTCCTCTGTCGCTCAGATCGGCTCGCCGGCTGCTCTCGAGGCAAAGAAGCTCGGCGCCTTCGACGTGATTCCCAAGCCGTCGGGCGCCATCAGCCTCGACCTCAAGGCGAAGAAGGGCCATGAGATTCTCAAGGTCGCCCGGGCCGCCGCCGGCCTGCCGCCGCCGGATTTCCAGGAAATCGCCAAGAAGGTGGCCCTGCGCAAGATGGGCGAAGCGATCCGGCGCTAGCGGGTGGCCACGCTGGCGAATTCCGGCCGCTCCCTCAGAC
Organism: Alphaproteobacteria bacterium; assembly: GCA_016869645.1. Taxonomy (GTDB): domain Bacteria; phylum Pseudomonadota; class Alphaproteobacteria; order SHVW01; family SHVW01; genus SHVW01. The sequence goes on along the minus strand of VGDO01000046.1, from coordinate 32,586 downwards.
GCAGCAGGTGGCGCTCGCCGATCGGGGCGCGCGTCACGGCGTCGAACAACTGACGGGCCGCCAGGGACACGGCCGGCAACGGCACCAACGCTGCCGGCTCAAGCGTCATGAGGCCGATCACGGCATCGAGCGCCAAGACCACGGCCTCGTCATCGTCGGCGTCCGCGCCATAAGCGGCAAGGGTCTCATCGGTCCGGACGTCGGTGCGCCGGCCATCTCCGGCCAGCAGTTGGCGCAGATTGATGACCGGGAGCGTCCGCTCGCGCCATTGGCCCGGTTGTCTGCTGGAACCGGCCGACCAGACTTCGAGGACGCGGATGGCAGGCAGCAGCAGGAGGTGCGGACCGGCGCGGCCCTGGACATAGAGTGTCATGATGCGGCGAGCGGCGAAGCGCCACGGGCCGGGGCCTGGAGGCCATTGCCGCCGCCGCGCCGCGCCAGCTGGATGAGCCCGTCGGCATCGAGCACGAGGATGACCCGCCCGTCGCCCATGACGGAGGCGCCACCAATGGCGGGGAAGGCGGCGAGCTTGGGATGCAGGTCCTTGAGGAACAGCTCTTGGCGCCGCCGCAGCCGGTCGACCTCGAGGCCGATCGCATGCGGCCCGCTCGATACGATCACCATGGGGAAGCTCGCGCGCGGCGCGTCCTCCCCGGCGCTCAGCCGCAGCAGCTGTCCCAGCCGGTAGATCGGCATGAGCTGACCCTGGCGCATGATGGTCCGCTGGTGGCCAACCATGCGCACCGCATCGCTTGCGACTTCCTCGACTGCGGCGACGGCGCGATCGGGCACGGTGAGGCTCTGCCCGCCGACATCGACGATCAGGGCGGTCTGCAGCGCCGCCGACAACGGCAAGTGGAGTATGAAGGTTGCGCCGAGGCCGGGCCGCGTCTTGATCTCGATCTCGCCGCCCAGGCGCAGGACGCTGGCATGTACGACGTCCATGCCCACGCCGCGGCCCGACGTCTCGGTCACCTTCTCGGCGGTCGAGAAGCCGGGCTGCAGGATGAACCGGCAGATTTCTTCCATGCTGAGCCGCCGGCTCGCCTCGTCGCCGACCAGTCCGCGCGCGACCGCTTTCCTCCGGATCGCTTCGGTGTTGAGCCCACGGCCATCGTCGCTGACCTCGACCAGGACCTCGTTGCCGCGCTGCGCGGCGCGCATGACGATGGTAGCCGTCACAGGCTTGTCCTTGGCCGCGCGCTCTTCCGGCGGCTCGATGCCGTGGTCGGCGGAATTGCGCACCATGTGCATCAGCGGATCGACGAGAAGCTGGACCGTGCTCTTGTCGACCTTGACGTCGCGGCCCTCGAGCAGGAGCTGGATCTTCTTGCCCGACGCCTGCGCCAAGTCGCGCACCACGCGCGGGAACCGATTGAGAATGGTGTCAATCGGCACGACGCGAAGGTCGAGCGCTGCCGAGTGGAGACGAGCGAGCGCGCCATCGATCCGCTGGTCCGATTGGCGCAGCAGGCGGTTGTGCTCGTCCAGCCGCTGCGCGGCGCGCGCCAGATCCTCGGCTGCGTCGGACGGCAACCGCGCGCCGATCCGGCGCAGCGCTGCCAGGATCTCCGGCAGACCGCCGTCTTCGACCAATTGGCTGAGGGCGGTGGCGATGATGCGCGCTTCGCCGATCTGCGTCATGAACCGGTCGATGGTTTCGCCGCTGACGCGCAGCACCATCGGGCCATGCTGGACATGGGCATCGCCGACGGCCGCCGCCGGTGCGGCCTCCTCGGCGGTCACCATGTCCGCGTCGCCCAGAATCATCTCGCCCTCGTCGCTCTCGGTGACGCGACGGACCGATTTGATGCAGGCAAGATTCGCGTCGAGGTCGAACAGCTTGTCCTTCAGTGTGGTGGCATCGAGCGATGCCAGGACCAGGAACTCGAACCAGGATGCGCCGCCCTTGAGGATCGTGCGGTTGGTGATCGAGCGCACCGCATCCGACAGCCAGGCGAGCAGTGAGCTCGCAACCGTCGGATCGGCCTCGAAATCGATGAGGATCTCGTAGAGGTGTTCGCCTCGCTCGTGCGCTTCGTGCAGCTCGGCGAGATTGCCGGGCGAGAGGATCTCGCGCAGTTCCGGCCGGATCTCGAGCGCCAGCTGGTCGGCCGCCGCCGTGGCGCCGCCGCCGATCGATGCGCGCACCGCGTCGGCCAGTTTCTCGGCCGTGGCTGAATCGAGATCGGCGGCGCCGGAACCCTGAACCGTCGGGCCGAGCGCCGTGAGCGCGGCACGCATGGCATTGACCAGCGACGCGCCGCCTGCCACGTCGCCCTCGGTCAGGCCAGCCACCACGCTGTCGAGCAGGAGTGCGAGCCGCGCCGCGTGCGGTCGTCCGATCCCGCCGAGCGCCGCATGCAAATGCTGGACATGGCCTCGCAGGGACGCGGCGACGATGCGAACGTCGCCGGGCGCCACCGATTGGAGGAGCGCGGTCGCTTCGGCGATGCGCTGCACGCCGTCCTCGCCCGCCAGCCTTGCCATCGCTTCGGCCAGCCGGGCATGTCCGGCATCGTGGCCGGAGAGCTCGGCCAGGGTTGCGGCCTGGGTACTGATCGACGACAGCAACGAGAAGGCGCGGACGCGCTGTTCGGCGTCGAGTCCGCCAGGCCCGGACGGAATGATCGCTTCGAGCGACTGAAGATTCGCGCCAAGCTGCTCGAACCCCATGACATTGGCGCCGTGGGCGAGCGAGCTGGCGGCGTCGGCCACTTGGGCGCGCACCTCGTCAGACATGGTCACGCCGAGCACCAGCGACAGATCGGCAACGCGGTCGCGCATCATCTCGACGAAGATGACGACCATGTCCATGTTGTCGTGGAACGGGCTGGCGCCCTCGGCGTCATCAACCTGGGCCGGAGTCTCTGGCTCGTGCCCCGCCGCTCGACCCGTGCGACCGCCGAGGTCGGCAAACAGCTGATCGAGACGGCGCACCAGCGTGCGCGGCGCCGCGGCGTTCTTGCGCTTGTCGAGCACCTTGCGGCGCAGCTGACCGAGCGCATCTACGGCTTCGAGCAGAGCGTCGGTGATGTGGTCCTCGAGCTCGACCCTGCCGTCGCGCACCATGCCGAGAACGTCTTCGGCGCGGTGCGCCAGAGCTTACATGCCGCGCAGATCCATGGCGCGGGCCAGGCCCTTGATTGAATGGAACGAGCGGAACAGCTGGGCGATGTCGTCGGCGCTCGATGACGCCGATCCGCCGCGCGCCAGGATCGGTTCCACCAGGTTCAGATGCTCTTCCGTTTCGTTGGCGAATTCGTGCCAGAGGGTCTCGGCAAAATCGTCTTCGGACTGCACGGCGGCCCGTCTCGTGGCCTCAGGCCGACCCGGTGGGCCACGGCTGAGAGGCCGCCACGAGTTGGCTGAGCTTGGCGCCGATCTGCTCGAGCGTCAGCACGTCGCTGGCGACGCCGGCATCGATGGCCGATTGCGGCATCCCGCCGACGACGCAGCTGTCGGGAATCTGGACGAGCACGGGGAGCTTGCGTTGCACGAAGTAGCGGGCACCTCTGGTGCCGTCGCTGCCCATGCCAGTCAGGATCACAGCGAGCGGATGGCGCGCGGTGGCGGCGGCCGACTGGAACAGCATGTCGGCCGAGGGGTGTACCGCACCTTCGCCTTTGCACAGCCGAAGCTCGAGGCCGGTCGGAACACGGGCAAGGATGCCGTCCCGGCCGCCCGGTATGAGGGTAATAGAATTGGGCAGCAGCTCCATCCGATGTTCGCCCTCGCGCACATTGAGCCCTGTGTCGTCACGCAGGTGCTGGGCGAAGCTGTGGGTGAACAGCTCGGGCATGTGCTGGGCAACGACGATAGGTGCGGCAACGCGACCCATGTGGCCGAGGATCTCCGGCAAGGTCTGGGGTCCGCCGGTCGATACGGCGACGACGATCAGGTCGACCGGTCCGGTCGCGGGGCGCGCCGACGGTTCCGGCAGGCGCGGCGGCGGGCCGGACGGCGCAGCGACCGGCGGACGCATGGGTGCCTGTGCCGACGGGGACACGAAGTTGGGTCGGTCGCGTCGCGGCGCGATGCGGCGCTCGCCCCACAGGCGCAACTTGGCGCGCAGCTCCGCATCGAGCATGCCGAGGTCGGTTTTTACGAAGTTGGACGACTTCGACATGAAATCGACCGCGCCGTGGCTGAGCGCCTTGATTGCAGCATCGGCGCCGGCCTGGGTATGATTGGATACCATGACGATGCGCGGCGGTGTCGCGCTGCTGGACATGATGCGTTTGGTCGCTTCGATGCCGTCCATCTCCGGCATCTCGACGTCCATGGTGATGACATCGGGCTTGAGCTGCTGCGCAAGCTCGATCGCTTCGGTTCCCGTGCGCGCTTCTCCGATGACTTCGAGGTCGCCGTCCGCCTCGATGATCTGGCGCAGCGCGATGCGCATGAAGCCCGAATCGTCGACGACGAGCACACGGATCATGACATGCCCGCCCGGACCGCCGCCTCGCGTCCTGCGCCCGCCATGCGATCCGCAGCCAGAACCCACAAGACGTGACCGTCGAGCCGCGCCACGCCGGCAATGGCGCTGCCCCCCCTCCCGAATGCCTCGATGCGATCGACGGGCATGGCCAGGATTCGGTGCAGGCGGTCAACGGCGAGGGCGACGGGTCCCTCGTCGAGACGAAGCACGACATAGGCGCCCGGCAACTCGCCCACGACGGTGTCGGTGCCTTGGGTGGTGCCGCGGTCGTTGGCCAGCCATTCGCTGGCGAGCATCACCGGCACGATTCGTCCCTGCACCTCGATAGCGCCCTTGACCGTCGCAAGCCCGCCGTCGGGCAGCGGATGGGGGTCGCTGTACTCGATCACCCGTTCGATCGCCTCAATCGGCAAGGCGCAAGTCTCGGCGCCGACGGCAAAGGTCAGGAAGCGCTGCAGCTCGACGCGCGCTTCGGCGGTCGCCTGGATGGAGGCCGAGCGGGCGAGCGTGCGGAAGGTGTTGAGCAGGGCGTCCTCGATCAGGCGCTCGATGACGATGGCGCCCACCGGTGTGTTATCGGCTTCGATGTAGTGGCCTTCGATGCCAGGGGCCGCCTCGATCAACGGATTGTCATCCTTCGGGCGAAACGAGCGCATGCCGATCACCCGATCGACCGCGAGACCAAAGCGCGCGCCGTCGCGCTCGACCACGACGAAACGATGCGCAGTCCCGTCGCTCTGGTGTCGCCCGATCAGGCGCCCGAGCGACAGCAACAGGAGCGGCGCATCGCGCGGAAACGCCAAGCCGAGCACGGCGAGCGCGGCGGCGGGAACGGGTGTCCAGTCGTTGATTTCGATGACCTCGTTGACGCCGGCCAATGGCAGGGCGAAGCGGTCGCCGCCCAGCTCGACGACGACGACCTTCTCCTCGGCGGCGCCGGCAACGGACTCTTCGGCGGACGACGCCTGACCGACCAGGCCCTCGGCGCCGGCGGATGGCTCGACGGCTGCAATGTCGTCGATTCCGAGACGCGCCGCGTCGAGCAGGCGGACGGATCGATCCTGCCAGCGCCAGGTGCCGATGGTGAAGCCGTCGTCCGTGGCCGATTCGATGCCATCGTCGAGCGTCAGCTGCGCGAGCGACACGACGCGGTCGACCAGGAGGCAGAAATGGGAAGCGCCGACCTTCAGCCGCATCACGTCGTGACGTTGCCCGGTTGCGGCCATGTCAAGACACCGACCGAGATCGATCAGCGGCACGACATCGCCGGCAGCACCGATCAATCCGTCGACGAAGTGCGGTGCGAATGGAATCGGGGTGACCGGCGGCGGCGCGATCACCCCGAGGACGGCTTCGGCCGCGACACCAATGAGTGCGCCGTCGAGCTCGGCGATCACCCATGTGCCGTCGGTCATTCCGGCATCTCCCGGCGCCTGTGAACCAACGTACTGGTGCCCGCGACCATTTCGTAATGCGACGGCCTCGCCAAGGAGTCGGTCGGACCGAGCAGAAGATAGCCTCCAGGCCTCAACGCATCGTGCAGCACCTGCTGCACCGTGCGCGCCGCCGAGGGCGCGAGGTAGATCATCACATTGCGGCAGGCGATGATATCGAAGCCGAATTCCGGCGGCTCGCTCGCGATAAGGTTGAACGGGCGGAAGCGAACGATGCGGCGCACATCGTCGCGTACGCGGCGCAGCGACGGCTCGAGCGTGCCGCCGGAGCGCGCGAACTCGACGGCGGGGAAGAAGCGGATCAGATCCTGCGGCAGGTCGCGGAACGAGGACAAGCTGCCCGTCGAGTATTCGGCATGCTTGGCGCGCCTGAGCGCGGTCTCCGAGATGTCGGTGCCAAGCACGTCGATCGACCAGCCGCGGCGCAGATGTATTCCGGAATTCGTCAGCTCATCAGCGCAGCCGGCGCGCACCATCGCGTCGAGCGCGATGATAGCCAGCGAGAAGGCTTCCTCCCCCGTGGCGCAGCCGGCCGACCAGATGCGGATGCTGCGTCGGCCGGTGCGGCGAACGTGCTCGATGATGGCCGGCAGGGCGGTGTTGGCGAGATAATCGAGCTGCGGGCGGTCACGATGAAAATAGGTCTCATGAACCGTCAGGCTCTCGACCAGCGCCTGCCATTGCGGATGGTCGTCGGGGACCAGTCTGAGATGCCGGATCCATGAATCGAGCTCGTCCGCACCGGTCTCCGCGAACAGGCGCACGATTTTCTGCTCGAGCACGTCGCTGACCTGGATGCCGGCGATGCGCTGCACGTCGTGCATCAATCCGTGCACGGCGGCGGCGCGCGGGTCGTCAAGCGCAAATGCCGGGGCGGGCTCGAACACGGGTGCGGGAATGGGAGCCGGAGCGCCGTCCATGGCCAGTGCCCGCCGATGGGCAGCCATGACCTGGCTCAGCTCCTTGAGCGTCTTTTCGATGGAATTCAACACATCCCTCCGGACCCGCCGGTGACCGCAGCACCGCCTTGCCGGCCGGCCCGCCAACCCTGCGCGCCCGCACCATGGTGCGGGACGAAACCCGCACAACGCAAGGTTTTTTGCGTCGCCGGTTGCTCAGCCATCGGGATAGGCGAGGGGGTGGCCGGCCAGCGGGACGGCCGTCGGCGGCACGCCAAGTCGGAGCCATTGACCTGGGTCAACCGGCCCTTGCCGCGCCGATGCTAGAAACACCCATCGACTTCGGAGTGCACCCATGCTGACCAGAGAAGACTGCATCGCCCTCAGCGACCTGACCGAAGAGGAAGTCGAGGCCATCGCCGAGCATGAGCATCTTCCCCTCGTGCTGGCCGCCGAACTCGGCAACTACCTCACACATTGCGAGGACGGGATCCCCTGCATCAAGCGCATGATCCTCGACGACGTTGCCCACCACGTCGCGCGCGGCGAACTCGAGCAGGCTCGGCGTCTCAAGCTGGTGCTGTACCACTTCGGCCGCAACCACCCCGCAACCCGGATGCCGCCGCGCTCGCCGGCGGCCGAGACTGAGGAACATGCCTGATGAGCCTGCGCACGATTCGCCTGGAGCTCGCCCGTAGCCATGAATTTCCGGCCGGGAGCAGTCGGCATGGCTACGAGTTTCGCGCGCCGCTCGATGCCGACGGCAAGATCGACGCGGAAGCTTGGAAGCGCCACCGCAACGATTGCACCGTACGTCGCTTCTGGGACGGCGCCGAAGACGAATCGGGCCTGCTCGTCCACACGCGCGGCCGCAAGTGGGTGTTCTCATATGTTCCGGATGAAACTTCGGACGATGAGCCGATCTTCAAGTTCGACGGTCACATCTTCAGGCCTGGCGAATACGTGTCGATCACGGAACATGACGGCGTTCAGCGGCCATTTCGTGTGGCATCCGTGCGCTGACCTTTCGTCGCGCCTCCTCCCGCGCGACGAAATTTGATCTAGCTCAAGGCAGCCGGCGGCGAGACGCACGGTAATGCCGCTCGGTATTCGAGAGGCACCAGACTCGAAGGAATCTGCCCATGGCATCCGCCGCGCATTCACTTGATGCCGAGCCCATCCGTTATGACGAGGACATCGTCCGCGCCTTCGTGATCGCGGCGATGTTCTGGGGCGTTGCGGCGTTCGCGGTCGGCCTCTTCATCGCTCTTCAACTCGCCTTTCCCGTCCTCAACCTCGGTCTGGAGTGGACCACGTTCGGACGGCTGCGGCCGCTGCACACCTCGGCGGCGATCTTTGCGTTCGGCGGCAATGTCCTGTTCGCCACGTCTCTCTACGTCGTCCAGCGTACCTGTCGAGCGCCTTTGTTCGGCGGTCCGCCCGCAGCCCAGTTCCTGTTCTGGGGCTACCAGTTCTTCATCGTCTTGGCCGCGATCGGCTATCTGACCGGCGTTACCCAGGGCAAGGAATATGCCGAGCCCGAGTGGTATGCCGACCTTTGGCTGACCATCGTCTGGGTCGTCTATCTCGTGGTCTACGGCGGCACGCTGCTGCGCCGCGAGGAGCCGCACATCTACGTGGTCAACTGGTTCTTCCTGGCGTTCATCCTGACCGTCGCGGTCCTCCACGTCGTCAACGGCTTGGCCATGCCGGTCTCGCCCTTCTCGGCGAAGAGCTACCCGATTTGGCCGGGCGTTCAAGGTGCGTTGGTTCAGTGGTGGTACGGCCACAACGCCGTGGGCTTCTTCCTCACCGCGGGCTTCCTCGGCATCATGTATTACTTCGTGCCCAAGCAGGCCGAGCGCCCGATCTATTCCTACCGGCTATCGATCATCCACTTCTGGGCGCTAATCTTCCTCTATATCTGGGCCGGTCCCCATCACCTGCACTACACCGCTCTGCCCGATTGGGCGCAGACGCTGGGCATGACCTTCTCGGTCATGCTGTGGATGCCGAGCTGGGGCGGCATGATCAACGGCCTCATGACGCTGTCGGGCGCTTGGGACAAGCTGAGGACCGACCCCGTCCTGCGCTTCCTGATCGCCTCTGTCGGCTTCTACGGCATGGCGACCTTCGAGGGACCCGTCATGTCGATCAAGGCCGTCAACGGGCTCAGCCACTATACGGACTGGACGATCGGTCACGTCCATTCCGGCGCGCTCGGCTGGGTCGCCTTCGTCAGCTTCGGCGCGATCTATTTCCTGGTGCCGCGCCTCTGGGGCCGCGCGCAGCTCTATTCGCTCAAGCTGGTCAGCGTCCATTTCTGGATCTCGACGCTCGGCATCGTGCTCTACATCTCCTCCATGTGGGTGTCGGGCATCCTGCAGGGCCTGATGTGGCGCGCCTACGACCGGCTCGGCTTCCTGCAATACGCCTTCATCGAGACGGTGGAGGCCATGCATCCCTTCTATCTGATCCGCGCCCTCGGCGGCCTGCTGTTCGTCCTGGGTGCGCTGATCATGGTCTACAACCTGTGGCGAACGACGCGCGGCGAGGTGCGCCGCGAGGCGGCCTACGGCCAGCTCCCGGCGCTGGCGACGGCGTGACGAGAGAGGGCCTGCCATGCTCAAGCACCATCGTTTGATCGAAACCAACATCGTGCTGCTCGGCGCGCTGACGCTGATCACGATCGCGATCGGCGGCATCGTCGAGATCGTGCCGCTGTTCACCATCGAAACGACCATCGAGAGGGTCGAGGGCGTGCGGCCTTACACGCCGCTCGAGCTTGCCGGCCGCAGCATCTACATCCGCGAGGGCTGCTACAACTGTCACAGCCAGCAGATCCGCCCGTTCCGCGACGAGGTCGAGCGCTATGGGCACTACAGCCTGGCGGCCGAGAGCATGTACGACTTCCCCTTCCAGTGGGGCTCGAAACGGACCGGTCCGGATCTGGCGCGGGTCGGCGGCAAGTATTCCGGCGACTGGCACGTCCAGCACCTCATCGAGCCGCGCGGACTGGTGCCCGAGACGATCATGCCGGCCTACGCATTCATGGCGCATCGGCCGCTCGAGTACCGCGACATCGCGCTGCACCTGCGCGCCAACCGTCGCCTGGGCGTGCCCTACACGGACGACATGATCACCCATGCGGCCACCGACCTCGTGGCCCAGGCCGATCCGCGCAAGGACAGCGCCGACCTGCTGCGGCGCTATCCGAAGACCGTGGTCGCGAAGTATCACGGCGATCCCGACACGGTGACCGAGCTCGACGCGCTGGTTGCCTACCTTCAGATGCTCGGCACGCTGGTCGACGTTTCGGCCTACCGCGCCAAAGACTTGCAGCAGTAGGAGCAGCGACCATGGAACTCGCCGCTCTCGCCGTGCTTGCCCGTCAGATCTGGGTGATCTGGCTGCTTGCGCTGTTTACCGGAATCATTCTCTGGGTCTATTGGCCGCGCCGCCGGCCAATCTACGAGCGCGCCAGCCGCATTCCGTTCGACGACCAGGGGAAGGTCTGACGCCATGCCGACCAAGATCGAAAAGGATTCGGTGACCGGCACCGACACGACCGGCCACGAATGGGACGGCGTCAGGGAGCTGAACACGCCGTTGCCCACCTGGTGGGTCTACACCTTCTACGCGACGATCGTCTGGGCCATCGCCTACTACATCGTCTATCCGGCCTGGCCAGGCCTCAGCGGTTACACCAAGGGCATATGGAGCTACTCGCAACGCGTCGAGGTCGAAGCCGACATCGCGCAGGCGCGCGCAGCCCAGAAAGGCTATCGCGACCGCGTTGGCGCGTTGAGCACCGACGACATCCGCAAGGACCCCGACCTGCTGGCCTTCGCGCTGGCCGGGGGCCGCGCCGCTTTCGCCGATAACTGCGTGCCGTGCCATGCGGTCGCCGGGGCCGGTCGCATCGGGTATCCCAGCCTCGCCGACGATGACTGGCTGTGGGGCGGAACACTGGCGGAGATTCAGCGTACGATCGAGGTTGGCGCCCGGTCGGGGCACGCCGAGACGCGGGTCAGCGACATGCCGCGCTTCGGTGCCGATGGCATGCTGACGGGCCCGCAGATCGACGATCTCGCCGAATTCGTCCTGCAGCTGTCGGGGCGCGGCGATGCCGCCATGGCCGCTTCGGCCGAGCGCGGCAGGCCGCTCTACGCCGAGAACTGCGCCGCCTGCCATGGTGACAGCGGCGAGGGCAAGCCGGACGTCGGCGCGCCGCGCCTGAACGACCAGATCTGGCTTTACGGCGGCGACAAGCAAAGCATCGTCGCCAGCATCAACGCAGCGCGTGCCGGCGTCATGCCGGCCTGGGCCGGACGGCTCGATGTCGAGACCATCAAGATGCTGACGGTCTACGTGCACTCGCTCGGCGGCGGTAGGTAATTCCGCGGCCGGTCATGGACGGTGGCGTGAACCTCGAGTCGAAGCCGCGCGCGGCGTCGGCGTCGGCACCAACGGCCGACGAGGACGATGGCCCGCTCTATGCCAACCGGCTCAAGGTCTATCCCAAGGGAGTCGACGGCACGTTCCGCCGCATCAAATGGGCGGCACTGATCGCGCTGCTCGGCATCTACTACCTGTTGCCCTGGGTCCGTTGGGACCGCGGACCCGGCATCCCCGACCAGGCCGTGCTGATCGACATGGAGGCGCGCCGCGCCTACTTCTTCTTCATCGAGATCTGGCCGCAGGAAATCTACTACCTGGCAGGCCTGCTGATCCTGGCGGCGATCGGCCTGTTCCTCGCCACTGGCCTCGCTGGCCGCCTCTGGTGCGGCTATGCGTGCCCGCAGACGGTATGGACCGATCTGTTCATGTGGATCGAGCGGCTGATCGAGGGCGACCGCAACCAGCGGATCAAGCTCGACCAGCTCCCCTGGAATGCCGCCAAGCTGGTCAAGAAGACCGCCAAGCACGCCGCGTGGCTCGTCATTGCGTTCGCCACGGGCGGTGCCTGGGTCATGTACTTCAACGACACGCCGACGCTGATCCACAATGCGATCTACGGCAATGTCAGCGCGCCGGTCGCGGTGTTCGTCGCGCTGTTCACCGGAACGACCTATCTGCTGGCGGGCTGGGCGCGCGAACAGGTCTGCACCTACATGTGTCCCTGGCCGCGCTTCCAAGGCGCGATGCTCGACGAACATTCCTTCGTCGTCACCTACCAGGCGTGGCGCGGCGAGCCGCGCGGAAAGCGCAAGAAGGACGAAGCTGTCGCCGGAAAGGGCGACTGCGTCGACTGCGGGCAATGCATCGCCGTTTGCCCGACCGGAATCGACATTCGGGACGGCCAGCAGCTCGAATGCATCAATTGCGGGCTGTGCGTCGATGCCTGCAATACGGTCATGGCGAAGGTCGGCCTGCCGACCGGCCTGATCCGCTACGACACCGTGCTCAACCAGGCCCGGCGAGCCGCCAGGCTCCCTGCCGTCTACCGGCTCATTCGACCGCGCACGGCGATCTATGCCGTCCTGCTGGCCGCGATCGGCGCACTCATGGTCTACGGCCTCGCCACGCGTTCGACGCATGACGTGACCGTCCAACGCGACCGCAGCCCGCTGTTCGTCACCCTGTCGGACGGCGCCATCCGCAACGGCTACACGGTCAAGATTCTCAACAAGCTGCGCCAGGAGCGCAGCTACATGCTGACTGTGTTCGGCATCGGCGCGCCGCACCTGCAGGTCACCGGACAGGGCGAAGGCGAGTACGTCCATTTCGAGGCGGCTCCCGACTCGGTCGCCACCTACAAGGTCTACATCGCCGTGCCGCGCGCCGAGCTGAAGGCGGAGTCCGTGCCGATCACTTTCGTGCTGACCGATCTCGCCGGCGGCAAGGCCGCGACCCACAAATCCGTCTTTCTGGGACCGAAACCATGACCACAGCAGCGAACTCGAACAGGCCCGCGCTATGGATCCCGTGGACCTTCGTCGCCGGATTCCTGGTCGTCATCCTGGCCAATGCCGCGCTGATCTACTTTGCTCTCTACAGCTTTCCCGGTCTGGCGACGGCCAATTCCTACGAGCGCGGCCTCAAGCACAACCAGACGATCGCGGCGGTGCGCCAGCAGGAAAAGACCGGCTGGCGCATTGAGATCGACTTCCATGGCATCGGCAGCGCGGCTGGTGCGCTTGCCCTGACGCTGACCGACACGACGGGCGCGCGTGTGGCCGGCGCCGACGTCGTCGCCACGTTGCGCCGCCCGACCGATGCGCGTGCGGACCGCAAGGTCGTGTTTGTCGACGCCGGCAATGGGGAGTACCGCGCCGAGCTCATCCTGCCGCTGCCCGGCCAATGGGATGTTGAGGCGATGGTCCTTGCTGGTGGACAAAGCTACCGCATCGACAAGCGCATCCTCGTGCGTTGATGACATGACGCGCTGCGCGCATTGCGGTTCGGAGGTCGACGCGGCGGTCATTGCCGGCGGAGACGCCGGTACGCCGTTCTGTTGCGCCGGCTGCGCGGCGGCCCATGCGCTGGTTTGCGACCTCGACCTTGCCGACTACTACCGGCGCAGGGCGCTCGACCCTTCGCAGGCGCCGACGCGGCCCGACGGCGCCGATCTCGCGACTGACTGGTCGGCGTTCGTACGCCCGAACGGCATTGCACTGCGTCTCGATCTGATGGTCGACGGCTTGCAATGCGCAGCATGCGTGTGGTTGATCGAGCAGGTGCTCCGCCGCGATCCGCGCGTTTCCGCCGTGCGCCTGAACATGACGACCCGGCGCCTGGCATTGGCATGGCAGGGCGATCACCGCGATGCCGACTCCATCCTCGCGCCGGTCGTCAAGCTCGGTTACCGCCTGGCACCCTACGATCCGCGCCGTCTCGATGCAGCCAGCGCCGCCGAAGAGGGGCTGCTGCTGCGCGCCATGGCTGTCGCCGGCTTTGGCGCCGCCAACATCATGCTGCTGTCGGTCTCGGTCTGGGCGGGCCATGTCCAGGACATGGGACCGGCGACGCGCGACCTCATGCATTGGTTGTCGGCGCTCGTCGCGCTGCCGGTCATCGCCTACGCGGGACGCCCCTTCTTCGCGAGCGCGCTCGCCGCGCTCAGGGGCGGGCGCACGAACATGGATGTGCCGATTTCCCTGGGCGTGATCCTGGCCACGATGATGAGCCTCGCCGAGACCTGGACCGGCGGGTCCCATGCCTATTTCGACGCCGCTGTGGCACTTCTGTTCTTCCTGCTGATCGGCCGCACCCTCGACGCGCGCGCGCGCGGCAAGGCGCGCTCGGCGGCCGAGCGCCTGGTCGCGCTCCAGGCCATCGCAGCGACCGTGATCGACGCGAGCGGCCTGCATCGGCGCGTCGCCGCGGCCGCGCTCGAGCCGGGCATGCGCGTGCTGGTCGCGGCGGGCGAACGCGTGCCGGCTGATGGACGCGTGCTGTCGGCAAGCTCCGAGCTAGATATCAGCCTGTTGAACGGCGAGACCGTGCCGCAGCAGGTCGGGGTCAACGATCGGGTGTTTGCCGGAACGGTCAATCTCGGCCAGCCGCTGACCCTCGAGGTGTCCGCGGTCGGCGAAGGAACGCTTCTCGCCGAGATCGTGCGACTGATGGAGGCGGCGGAGCAGGGTCGCGCGCGCCATGTCGCGATCGCCGATCGGGTCAGCCGCCTTTATGCGCCGGTCGTACACGCCGCGGCGCTCGCGACGTTTCTCGGCTGGTGGCTGGGCGTCGGCGCGCCGTGGCAACCAGCGCTGCTCAATGCCATCGCCGTGCTGATCGTCACCTGCCCGTGCGCCTTGGCGCTGGCCGTTCCCGTCGTCCAGATCGTCGCCTGCGGCCGATTGCTACGCCGCGGCATCCTCGTGAAATCGCCGACGGCGCTCGAGCGGCTGGCGCGCGTCGACACCGTGGTGTTCGACAAGACGGGTACGCTGACGACGGGCCGGCTCGAGCTGGTCGGAGCGGCGGCCAACGACGATCTCCATGTCGCCGCCAGCCTCGCCGCGGCCAGCCGCCATCCATTGGCGCGCGCCCTGGTGCGCGCCGCACCCGCCGTTGTCCCGGCGCCGGCGGTGCGCGAGGTGGCCGGGCAGGGTCTCTCGCTGTCGACGCCGCAAGGCGAGATCCGGCTCGGCAGCCGCCGTTGGTGCGGCGTCGACGAGGGAGCGGCTGCGGGCCCCGAGCTGTGGCTGGCCCAACCTGGACGCACGCCGATTCGTTTCGCTCTGCTCGATCGGCCGCGCACTGACGCGGCCGATACCGTTGATCGCCTCAAGAGGTCGGGGCTGGACGTCGAGCTGCTGTCCGGCGACCGCGCGCCCACCGTGTCTGCGCTCGCCGCACAGCTCGGCATCGCGCGCTGGCAAGCCGAGCTGGCGCCGGCCGACAAGGTCGCGCGTCTGGCGACATTGAACAGCGCAAGCCGTCGCACCCTGATGGTCGGCGATGGGCTCAACGACGCTCCGGCACTGGCCGCCGCGTCCGTCTCGATGTCGCCGGCGAGCGCCGCCGACATCAGCCAGACCGCCGCGGACCTTGTCTTTCAAGGGGAACGGCTCGACGCCGTGCGCGAGGCGCTCGACGTGGCGCGCCGCGCGGAGCGCCTGGTTCGTCAGAACTTCGGGCTGGCGCTCGCCTACAACCTGTTGACCGTGCCGCTCGCCGTCATGGGGCTGGTGACGCCGCTGGTCGCGGCCATCGCCATGTCGACATCGTCGCTCGTCGTCATCGCCAATTCGTGTCGCCTCATGGCGAGGAGCAGCGCGCCATGACCGTGCTCGCCGTGCTGATCCCGATCGCGTTGATGCTGGGCGTGCTCGGCCTGGCTGCGTTCCTCTGGTCGCTGCGCCATGGGCAGTACGACGACCTGGACGGCGCGGCGCATCGCATCCTGTTTGACGACGACCGGCGACCTGGGCCGCCGCGATGACCGGCGAAGGTGCGCTGGTCGCCATCCTCGCCTCTGGACTGGCGGCCTGTCAGGCGGTCGCCGCGGAGCTCGGCACCGCCGGCTTGGCGCTGATCGGCACACTGTTCCTGACCGGCCTGATCGGCGGCGCGACGCATTGCACCGGCATGTGCGGTCCCTTTGTCCTGGGCCAGGCCGCATCGCGGCTGGCCGCGGTCCCGGCCGCGCGCATGGGCGAATTCCACCGCTTTGCCGGTGCGGCGTTGCTGCCCTATCACCTCGGACGCGCCACCACCTATGTGGTCCTGGGCATGGTCGCAGCAGCGGCCCTCGGACGAACCGGCGGTGTCATCGGGGCTGACTGGCTCGGCGCTGCGGCGCTCCTGGCCGCTGCACTCGTCATTGCCCTTGCCGCCGCGTCGCGGCTTGGCATCGCGCTCCGCATCCGTCAGAGGTCGATGGTTGGCCCGGCTGCCGTGATTGCGCGTCTTGCCCGGCCGTTCGCCAATTCGCCGTTGGGCTGGCGCGGCTATGCGCTGGGCCTGGCGCTTGGTTTCATTCCATGCGGGCTGGTCTACGCCGCTCTCCTGGCCGTGGCGTCGACGGGCGAATTCGGGCTCGCCGCGTTGGGCATGCTCGCCTTTGCGCTCGGCACGATGCCGGCTCTGGTTGCGATCGGCTGGAGCGGCCTGCTCATGCCACCGGCCTGGCGTCCCGGCATTGCCCGCGCGACGCCGGCGCTTCTGCTGGCCAACAGCGCCATGCTGGCTTGGCTCGCCTGGCAGACAGTGTCGACCTGAGCCCGGCGCCGGCGGACCGACCAATCTGCGTGGCGTACTCCGCCCGCTGACGGATGCGGGGTTTTGCGTCGCGGCGGATGCGGAACCAGTCTGGTCCGTGCGGAACGATGCGTGGCCAAGATCGTTGCGCCATGGTCGTTTCCTCGACATCCATCACGCATGGAAGATCAGCCCATGGCGAAGAAGCCGACCAACGACCAGCAACGCGCCAAGGTCCGATTGCGCACGGCCAGGTCGAAGCCGGTTCCGCAACGCGACATCACCGCCAGAGGGGGCGGCAGCCGGTCGCACAGCAAGCGCAAGCGCGGCAGCGCCAATCCTTCTGCCTAGGAGCCGCTGCCACAAGCGCCCCGCGCACTGCCGATTCTGCTTGGCGTTCTCCGTCCCCTGAAGGCAACATGGCCTTCGCGCCGACCAAGGGGGGGCAGCGCGGAACAATGGACATTTCGAAGATCCCGATCGGGCGGGACCCGCCGCGCGACGTCAACGTCGTCATCGAAATCCCCATGGGCGGATCGCCGGTGAAGTACGAGATCGACAAGGCGTCGGGCGCGATGTTCGTCGATCGGTTCCTTCATACTGCCATGTACTATCCGGCGAACTACGGTTTCGTGCCGCACACGCTGGGCGATGATGGCGACCCGATCGACATCCTCGTTGTCGGCCCGGTTCCGGTCGTGCCCGGCGCCGTCGTGCGTTCGCGGCCGATCGGCGTGCTGTTGATGGAGGACGAAGCCGGTGGCGACGAGAAACTGATCGCGGTGCCGGTCGATGCGCTTCATCCCTACTACACGAATATCCGCTCCTACCGCGAGCTGCCGCGCATCCTGCTTGACCAGATCGCGCACTTCTTCACTCACTACAAGGACCTGGAGAAGGGCAAATGGGTGAAAGTCAAACGCTGGGGCAACGCCAAGGAGGCCTGTGCGATGATCGGCGCGGCGATCGCGCGGGCCCAAAGGCCGGCGCGGCGCCGGAAGAAGACCTGAGCTGATCCGTCATGGCCGACACCTTCGACGCGGTGATCATCGGCGCCGGGCACAACGGCCTGACATGCGCCGCCTATCTGGCGCGCAGCGGTCTCAAGGTCTGCGTGCTCGAGCGCCGGAGCGTGATCGGCGGCGCGGCGGTGACCGAGGAGGTCTGGCCAGGCTACCGCGTGTCGGTCGCGTCCTACGTCATGAGCTGGCTCAATCCGCGTATCATCCGCGAGCTCGAGCTGGCGCGGCACGGCTATCAGGTGCTGCCGGCCAACGCGCTGTTCAATCCGCTGGCCAATGGCGATCACATCTTCTTCTATGACGATCTGAAGAAGACCTGCGCCGAGATCGCGCGCTTCTCGTGGCGCGATGCCGAAGCGTATCCGGCGTTCGATCGCGAGCTGCAGGAGGCGGCGAAGCTCGTGCGCGAGCTGTTCTGGGTCACGCCGCCCAATCCGGTCGGCCGGCGCTGGAAGGACATCAGGGACACGGCCCTGCTGCTATGGCGCTTTCGGCGCATCGGCGGAAAGCTGTTCCGCTTCGCCGATCTGTTGACCCAGAGCGTCGGCGACTATCTCGACGGCTGGTTCGAGTCCGACGCAATCAAGACAGTGCTCGCCTACTACGCCAGCATCGGCACATTCGTCGGACCCCGCTCGCCGGGCTCGGCCTATGTGCTGCTCCACCACATGCTGGGCGAGCACGCGGGCGCGGGCGGCTGGGGCTTCGTGCGCGGCGGCATGGGCGCCATCTCCAACGCGATTGCCGGTGCGGCGCGCGAGAAGGGTGCGGTCATCCGCACCGATGCCGCGATCGCGGACGTGATCGTCGAGGGCGGCCGCGCGGCCGGCGTGCGCCTCGCCTCGGGCGAGGAGGTGCGCGGCAAGATCGTCGTCTCCAATGTCGACGCCAAAACAACGTTCCAGAAGCTGGTCGACAGGCGCCATCTGTCCGACGAGTTCCTCGCCGACCTGGCGCGCTACCGAACCTTCTCGACCGCCTTCAAGATCAATCTCGCGATGGATGAGCCGCCGCGCTACACAGCCTTCGATGCCGCGAAGGCCGGCTTCGACTATCCGACCTATGTCCATATCGCGCCGAGCATGGAATATCTCGAGCGCGCCTATGACGATGCCAAGTACGGACGCTTCTCGGCGCGGCCGTTCATGACGCCGGTGGCGCCCTCGATCGTCGACGACAGCCTGGCGCCCAAGGGCAAATACGTGATCAACCTGTTTGGCGGTCATGCGCCCTATGCGCTCAAGGGCACGAATTGGGAGGAGCAGCGCGACAGGCTGTTCGACACTGCGATCGACACGCTGGCCGAGTACGCGCCGAACGTGAAGGGCGCCATCATCCATAAGCAGATCCTGACCCCGCCCGATCTCGAGGCGAAGATCGGTCTGCCGCAAGGACACATCTTCCACGGCGAGCTGGCGCTCGATCAGATCTTCATGATGCGCCCCGTGCCGGGCTATGCCGACTATCGCAGCCCGATTCCGGGCCTCTATCAGTGCGGGTCCTCGACGCACCCGGGCGGCGGCGTGTCCGGCCTGCCAGGGCACAACGCCGCGCACGAGATCCTCAAGGACGTGGGTGGCTGAGCGATGACGGCAGCACTCTCCGTCGCGTTCCGGGCGATCGCCAAGTCATTCGGCATCATCGAGGCGCTGCGGCCGACCGACCTCGACGTCGCGGCCGGCGAGTTCCTCACGCTGCTGGGCCCATCGGGCTCGGGCAAGACGACACTGCTCAACATAGCCGCCGGCTATATCCCGCCGAGCGGAGGCCGTGTGCTGATCGGCGGCCGCGACGTGACCGATCTGCCGGCGCGACGGCGCAACATCGGCATGGTGTTCCAGAACTATGCGCTGTTTCCCCACCTGTCGGTCGCCGACAACATCGCCTATGGGCTGTCGGCGCGCGGCCGTCCGGCCGATGAGATCAAGCGCCGCGTCGGCGATACGCTGGCGTTGGTGCGGCTCGAGGGTTATGGCGGGCGCGCCATCCGCGAGCTCTCGGGCGGACAGCAGCAACGCGTGGCGCTGGCGCGCGCGCTTATCATCGAGCCTGATGTTCTGCTGATGGATGAGCCGTTGGGTGCGCTCGACCGCCAGCTGCGCAAGCACGTGCAGCTCGAGATCCGCCGGCTGCATCGCGAGCTCGGCCGCACGACGATCTACGTCACCCATGACCAGGAAGAGGCGCTGGTCATGTCCGACCGCATCGGGGTGATGCGCGAGGGCCGGATCGCCCAGCTCGGCACGGCCCGCGAGCTCTACGAGCGGCCGGCCGACGTCTTCGTCGCCAGCTTCCTCGGCGAATCGAACCTGCTCGAGGGACGCGTCGAAGCGCTCGATGGCGCGCGTGCCCGCCTCGTCGTGCCGCTTCTCGGCGCGGTCGACGGTATCGCGGCCGCGGGTCTGTCGGTCGGCGCCGAAGCGTCGGCTCTGGTCCGGCCCGAGGACGTCGTCGTCGATGGCGCAGGGGCGGGGTGGCCGGCGCAGGTCGAGGAGGTCGTCTATCTGGGTGACCTGGTGGCGATCCGGATCAGACTCGCCAATGGCCAGGAGTTCTGGTGCCGGCGCCTGGCGCGACTGGGCGCGCCCGAGGATGCCAAGGTGGGCGTCGGCTGGGCGGCCGACCGCGTGCGCGTCCTGCCCGGCACCGGAACCGCTGCGCGCGCAGCCGAGCCCCCTGAGTGAATCCCCGGTGAACCGCCTGCCGGTCCGCGCGCGGCGGACCACGTGTCCAGCGTGACGTCCATGGTTGCATCGACGCCTCACCGCCTGACGCCGCTGCTGGCCCCCCGCTCGATCGCCTTTGTCGGCGCCTCGCCCCGGCCCAACACGCCGGGTCACGACATGCTCCGCATCATCAAGCGCGCCGGCTTCGACGGACAGGTCTGGGGCATCAATCCGAAATACCAGGAAGTCGAGGGTTTTCCCTGCCTGCCCGCGCTCGACCGCCTGCCGGCGCCGGTCGATCTCGCGGTCCTGTCGGTTGCCAATGCGCGGCTGGAGGAGACGCTCGACGCCGCGATCGCGGCCAGCGCACGCGCCGCCGTCGTCTTCGCCAGCGGCTATCTCGAGGATGACGCCAACCCACCGCTGATCGAGCGCCTGCGCGCGAAGGCGCGTGCGGCGGACATGCCGGTGTGCGGCGTCAACTGCATGGGCTACTACAACGACGAGAGCCGGGTGTGGATCTGCGGCTTTCCCAGTCCGCGCCAGCCCGTGCCGGGAAATATCGCGTTCATTGCGCAGTCGGGCTCGGTGTTCGGCGCGCTCGCCCATAACGACCCGCGGCTGCGCTACAACCTCGTGGTCAATCCGGGCAACGAGCTCGTCACGACGGTCGCCGACTATCTCGACTACGCGCTCGATCAGCCGGCAACGCGGGTGGTCGGTTTGTTCCTGGAGACGGTGCGCGATCCCGGCCGCTTCGTCGCGGCACTCGACAAGGCAAGCCGGCGCCGGATCCCCGTCGTCGTGCTGAAGATCGGACGGACGGATGAGAGCCGCAAGCTGGCGCTCAGCCATACCGGCGCGATTGCCGGCAACGATGCGGCCTATCTCGCGCTCTTCGACCGCTACGGCGTCATCCGCGTCGAGACCGAGGACGAGATGGCGGCGACCCTGATGTTGCTGGCGCACGAGCGCGGCGCCGCGCCGGGCGGCATCGCCACGATCCACGATTCCGGCGGCCAGCGCGAGATGCTGGTCGATCTCGCCGCCGATTTGGGCGTGCCGTTCGGGCGCATTGACGCCGGGACACGCGCGCGTCTCGCCAAGCGTCTGGAGTATGGCCTGGAGCCGCACAACCCGCTCGATGCGTGGGGAACGGGCAATGACTTCATTGGCATCTTCACGGAGTGCCTGCAGGCGCTGGTCGACGATCCCGACACGGCGCTCGGCATCCTGTTCGCCGATGTCCGCGACAACTACTATCTGAGCGACGGCTATCTCGAGGCGGCCAAGGCGGTCGCCGCGCGAACGACTAAGCCCGTGCTGATTGCCACCCATTTCAGCGGCGTGCGCCATGACGACGTGGTCAGGCGCGCGATGGCCGCCGGCATTCCCGTGCTCGACGGCACCCAGCCGGCGCTGCTCGCCGCGCGCCATGCGCTGGAATTCCGCGATGCGCTGACGCGTCCGCGCCAAACGGCATCCTCTGCCGATCCCGCGCTGTCGGCGCGGTGGCGCGGACGGCTTGCCGCCGGCCGCGCGCTCGACGAGGCGGACAGCCTGGCACTGCTCGCCGACTACGGCATCCCCGTCGTTGCGGCGCAGGTCGTCGACAGCGCGGACACGGCCATCGCGGCGGCGGCGGCGATCGGCTATCCCGTGGCGCTCAAGACCGCCGCGCCGGGCATCCACCACAAGAGCGATGTCGGCGGCGTTCAGCTCGGGCTGCGCGACGAGGGCGCGCTTCGCGCCGGCTATGCGCAGATCGCGGCACGCCTCGGCCCGCGCGCGGTGGTCGAACCCATGGCGCCGGCCGGAATCGAGCTGGCGCTTGGCCTCATTGTCGATCCGCAATTCGGCCCGGTCGTCATGATCGGCGCCGGCGGCACGCTGATCGAAGTGCTGCGCGATGTAAGCTATGGGCTGGCGCCTTTCGATCAGCATACCGCGCGCAGGATGCTCGATCGGCTCAAGCTGCGTCCTTTGCTGGACGGCATGCGCGGCCGGCCGGCCGCCGATCTGTCGGCATTGGCGGCAGCCGTGGCACGCTTCTCGATCCTGGCGGCAGATCTCGGCGATCTCCTCGCCGAGGCGGACGTCAATCCGCTGATCGCCGGCCCGCAGGGTCCCCTGGCGGTCGATGCGCTGGTCGTGCCGCGTCCGCACACCACGGAGGGTTAGAGCGATGGATCTCAAGCTGTCGGCGCGCGAGCTGGCCTGGCAAAGACGCGCCCGGGACTTTGCCGAGACATGGCTGTTTCCCCACGAGGTCGAGCTCGAGCACGAGGGCCGCCTGCCCAGTTCGTTGCTCCGGCGCCAGCGCAGCGCCGTCGTCAAGGCCGGGCTCAACGGCGTCAATCACGCCGTCGAGCATGGCGGCCAGGGCTGCACGCTGCTCGAGCAGACGCTGATCAACGAGCAGCTGGGCAAGGCGACGGGCGCCTTGTGGGCCGTGGTCTGGCATCCGGCCGATCCGTTGAAGCATGGCACCAAGGCCCAGATCCGCGACTATTTGATCCCGAGCTGCCAGGGCAGGCGGCGCGGCTCCTTCGCCATCACCGAATCGGGTGCCGGCTCCGATCCGCGCATGGTCAAGACGCGCGCCGACCTCAAGCGGGGCAAGTACCGTCTGTCCGGCGAGAAGTGGTTCGTCACCTCGGGCGACTGTTCGGATTATCTGATCGTCCATGCCCATGTCGATGGCGACCCGGACAAGCCGACGCTGTTCCTGGTCGACAAGAACCTGCCCGGCGTGCGCATCAAGCGCGTGCCGAAATTCATGCATACCTACGTCTATGAGCATCCCGAGTTCGTCTTCGACCGTGTCGAGCTTGACGCCGGCAAGGTGCTGGGCGGCGTCGGGCAGGGCTTCGAGCTGACCAAGGACTGGTTCGTCGAGGCGCGACTGCAGATAGCCGCCAACTGCGTCGGCGCTGCAGCGCGCGCCGCGGAGGTGGCCAACGACTACGCCGCCGGGCGCGTCCAGTTCGACCGGCCGATCCGCGACTTCCAGGCGGTCGAATTCATGATCGCCGACATGGCGGTCGAGATCATGGCGGCCAAGAGCATGGTCTACCGGGTTGCCGCCGAGATCGACGCCGGGCTCGACCGCAAGCTCGTCCATGCGCGGGCCAGCGCGGTCAAGCTCTATGCCTCGGAAATGGCCGGACGCGTCGTCGACAAGGCGCTGCAGATCCTCGGCGGTCGCGGCTACATGCGCGAGAATCCGGTCGAGCGCCTCTATCGCGATGTGCGCGTCGACCGCATCTGGGAAGGCACCTCGGAGATCCAGCGCGCCGTCATCGGCGGCCAGATCAAGAAGCGAGGATTGGCGATCTATACTGGCTGGATGTAGCGGCGGGAATTGCCGGCGCAGAGAGGCGTTCATGCACCAGAGTGCTGCGGATTGCGGCCCTTAGACCGAGGGCGACCGATGACCGTTCTGATGCCGGGCGATTTCGCGCCAATGTTTACCGTCGCCGCGGGTTTGGACGGGGATTTCGCGTTCGACACGGCTGGCGGGTGGCGCGCCATCCTGTGTTTCCTCGGCGACCTGTCAGCGGTCGATTCGCGGACGGTGCTCGATGGGCTGGGTGCGCGCCGACAATGGCTGACCGCGCGGCGCACCCGGGCCTTCGCGGTCTCCCTCTCCGCCGCCGACCGCAACGACGCGCTGGTGCGGCGCTGCGACGAGGCCGGCATCCTTGCCTTCTGGGATTTCGACGGTGTGGTCGCCAGGCTGTACGGCATGACCGGCCGGCGCGGCAGCATCGTGCTCAACGAGAATCTGCGCTTCCTTGCCGCGCTGCCGCTCGACGGCCCGGCCTCTCATGTCGATGCGCTCGTGAGGCTGATCGGCGAACTGCCGGAGCCGGGCACGCCGCGGACGATCTCGCGCCAGGCGCCTGTGCTGATCGTACCCGACGTGCTCGATCCGGCGCTGTGCCGGCGCCTGATCGAAACATTCGAGGCGGGAACCAGCCGGGAGAGCGGCTTCATGAAGGAGGCGGGCGGCCGCACAATCGGCGTCGTCGATCACCGCCGCAAGCGTCGCCGTGACGTCTACATCGACGATGAAGGAGTGCGCGCTGACTTGCTGCAAGCAATCGGCCGTCGCATCCGCCCGGAGATCAGGAAGGCGTTCGCGACCGACGCCATGTGGGTCGAGCGCTTCCTCGTCGCGCGCTACGACGCCGAGGACAGCGGCGGTTTCGCCGCGCACCGCGACAACACGACGTCGGGCACGGCGCATCGCAAGTTCGCCGTGACCATCAACCTCAACACCGGCGACTACGAAGGCGGCGATCTCGCGTTTCCGGAATATGGCCGCGACGCCTATCGCGCGCCGACCGGCGGCGCGGTGGTCTTTTCATGCTCGCTGATGCACGAGGCGCTGCCCGTCACGCGCGGCCGCCGCTACGCCTTCCTGCCGTTCCTCTACGATGCGGCTGGCCGCGAGCGGCGCCTGGCGAGCGCCCAATCGATCTCGTGGCAGGGAACCGATCAGCCCGCCGAACCGTCGACCGTCAAATCCGGGAGCTGACCCGGCGTCAACCCAGTTTGGCGCCTTTCGCCACGCCGGCCTTGGCCGCCCAATCGGCAGCACCCAGCTTGGCTTCGGCCTCGGGCTTGACGCGCTTGATCAGGATCTGGCCGCCCTGGGCCGCGACCTTGACGCCCTCGGCCGACACATCGGTGACGGTGCCCGGCGCGGCACCGCCGTCGCCCGCGACCTTGACGCAGTCGTAGACTTCGACCGTCTTGCCCTGATTCTTGGTCCAGGCGCCGGGCTGCGGGTTGCAGCCGCGGATCAGGTTGTGAACCTCGGCAACCGGCTTCGACCAAATGATCTCGCCATCCTTCTTGCGGCACCAGCTTTCGTAGGTCGCCTGGGATTCGTCCTGCTTGACCCGCGGCGCGTTGCCCGACTTGACCATGTCGATGCCCTCGAGCATCGCCTTCACGCCCATCGGGAAGAGCTGGTCGAAATAGAGCGTGCCCAGCGTGTCGTTCTCCTTGATGTCGACCGTCTTCTGCAGTAGCACCGGCCCGGTATCGAGACCGTCGTCCGGCCAGAAGATGGTCAGTCCGGTCTTGGTCTCGCCCATGATGATCGGCCAGTTGATCGAGCTGGGCCCGCGGTGACGCGGCAGCAGCGACGGGTGGTACTGGATCGTGCCGAGCTTGGGAATGTTCAGGATGGTCGAGGGCACGAACAGCGTCACATAGGCCATGACGCCCAGATCGGGATTGAGCGCCTTGACCTGGTCGTGCACCTCCGGCGTCTTGAACGACGCGGGCTGATGCACGGGCAGGCCCTTGGATTGCGCGAATTCCTTGAGCGGGTCGATCTTCTGTCCGGGCTTTTCCGGCGCGCAATAGACGGCGACGACATTGTCGCCGCGCGCGAGCATGGCTTCGAGCACAGCCTTGCCGAAGGCCTGCTGTCCGTTGACGATGATGCGCATGATCCCCTCTTGACCCGATCCGGGCGCGCCTCCCGCGCGCTCGGGTTGCATCATAGGCGAGGCCGGGGCCCGGAGGGAAGGGCAGCCGCCCGCCTCCGCGGTCCCCGATGAGTTCTACAGCAGCAGGTTCACCTGGAACTGCGAGCCGGTGCCGCCGAGCAGCGCATCGTAGTTGAAGCGCATCTCGGCGACCGTCGATTCGCCGCCGATCACGGCGCTGTAGAAGGACGACACGGCATAAGACTGTCCGCCCGCGGTCAGGAACATCAGGCGGCCGTACTCGCCGCCATTGGCGATGTTGGCGTCGTTGATGTCGCTGGTGATGCCGGCCTCGCCGGCGTCGAGGCCGTAGGCCTTGGTCGTGAAGCCCGTGCCGGCCACATCGGCGGTCAGCTTGAGCACGCCGCTGTCGTTGAGCGCGGTGACGCCGGCACCGGCGCCGTTGATCTGGCTCACCAGCACATCGATCACATTGGTGGTGGTGTCGCCCGCGGCGACCAGATCATCTCCGTTCGGTCTGGTGCTTTATCTTTCTGAAGGCCGGCCGCCTGTAGGCATATGTCGAAATTTCTCGATTCTTTCGACACATTGTCTTGACGTGTCGCCGTCGTCGACATATCGTCAAAACATGTCGATGAAATCAAAAAATCTTAACACGAGCGCGGCAGAATGGAAGCCGGATCAGCCCCATAATGCTCTACCCAAACTGCCACCGCCACTCGAACTTGAGACAAAATCCGTTCTGAAACAATGTATTGGCGCGCGCGCGGCGCTGGCTGAGTTGAAGCAGGCGGCGGAACTCATCCCAAACCCAAGCATGCTCATCGGAACTCTACCCTTGCTCGAAGCTCAAGCCAGTTCTGAAATCGAAAATATCATGACGACGGCCGATGCACTTTTCGAGCACGCCCGCGCTGATGGCAGAGCGGACCCTGCCACCAAGGAAGCACTTCGGTACCGTCGCGCGCTATTGGAGGGCCATAAGACCCTTGGCCGACGTCCGCTCAGTACACGTACCGCCGAGGACGTCTGCAGTCAGATCACCGGAGTGGACATGACGGTGCGGCGGGTGCCGGGAACCACCTTGACCAACGAAGCGACCGGCAAGGTCATCTACACGCCGCCAGTCGGGGAAACATTGATCCGAGATCTTCTGGCAAACTGGGAGCAGTTCGTGCACGAGAAATCGGCGCTTGATCCGCTCGTGCGCATGGCAGTTGCCCACTATCAGTTCGAGGCGATCCACCCGTTCAGTGACGGAAACGGTCGTACCGGCCGTGTGTTGAACAGCCTATTCCTGATCGAGAAAAATCTTCTGACGATGCCGATCCTCTATCTCAGCCGCTACATCATCGCGAACAAGGCCGACTATTACCGACTGCTGTTGGCGGTGACGCGCGATCAAGCCTGGGAGCCGTGGGTGATCTACGTGCTGAATGGCGTCGCCGATACGGCGCAATGGACGACAACGAAAATTTCAGCCATTCGCACCCTCTCGGTGGAAACCGCAGCCTGGGTCCAAGAACGCGCCCCCAAAATCTACAGCCGCGAGCTGATCGACGTCATTTTCGAGCAACCCTATTGCCGAATCGGCAGCCTAGTGGATGCGGGTATCGCCAAACGTCAGTCAGCATCGAAATATCTCAAGGCGCTCGCAGGTATCGGTGTCCTGAGCGAACGAAAATCCGGCCGGGAGGCGGCGTTCATTCACTCCCGGCTGCTGGAAATGCTGACACGCGAAAGCAATGATTTTCCGCCCTACGACCGTTCGTCGCGTCAGTAGTTTGGATCGAGACAGGATAGCCTACAGCAGCAGGTTCACCTGGAACTGCGAGCCGGTGCCGCCGAGCAGCGCATCGTAGTTGAAGCGCATCTCGGCGACCGTCGATTCGCCGCCGATCACGGCGCTGTAGAAGGACGACACGGCATAAGACTGTCCGCCCGCGGTCAGGAACATCAGGCGGCCGTACTCGCCGCCATTGGCGATGTTGGCGTCGTTGATGTCGCTGGTGATGCCGGCCTCGCCGGCGTCGAGGCCGTAGGCCTTGGTCGTGAAGCCCGTGCCGGCCACACCGGCGGTCAGCTTGAGCACGCCGCTGTCGTTGAGCGCGGTGACGCCGGCACCGGCGCCGTTGATCTGGCTCACCAGCACATCGATCACATTGGTGGTGGTGTCGCCCGTGGCGACCGTGTAGTTGCCGACGAAAGTGCCGCCGATGTCGATCTTGTACTGGTCGCCCGCTTCGAGCGCGTCGGTGCCGAAGGTGATGCGGTCGACTTGAGCGACGCCGTCGGCGTTGGCCGTCTCGGTCGTCACGCCGATGCCGTTATAGGCGCCGATCGTGGTCGCACCCGGCGCGAACTGGCTCAGACTGCCGAGCTCGGCCGTGGTCGGATCGCCGTCGTCGAAGCCGAACAGCTCGCCCTCGTTGTCGAGCTTGCCATTGCCGTCGACGTCGTAGCCCAGCAGCACGGTCGAGCCGTATTTCGACACGATGGCGTTGAAGGCGTCGCTGAGGCGCGTCGGATCGCCGAGATCCTGCGTGCCGCCGGCGAAGGACACGAAGGTCGCCTCCTTGAACTGCGTGAAGTCGACCGTGTTCTTGAAGGCGAGCAGCGAGGTCGACGGCAGGACCGTGCCGCGCGGATCGATCTTCTCGGGGCCGGGTGTCACCGTGCTCGTCGTCGACGGCCGGCTGACGAAGGTCGCTGCGGCGGTGCCCGAGGTCGATGAGGTCGAGCTGGTCGATGACGTCTTGCTCGACTTGTAGGCGTCGATCGCGGCCTGCAGCGGCGAGCCCTTGAGGAAATCGGTCGAGGTCGAGCCGCTGGGCGCGTTGCTCGTCGTGAAGCTGCCGTTGAGCAGCCTCTCGATCATGTCAGCCACCGTGGACGGCAGCAGACTGCGGGTTGCGGCGTCGATGGTCGCCATGATGTCCACTCCTCAACTGCACGTTCTGCTGCAATTGGGCTCATCGGACGCAGGTCCGACGGCGGAACACCTCAATTCGCCCTGCGCGTTACCGCGACTCTTCTGATCGACGCGACGGGAGCGAACCGACCGGCTTCGCAAGATCGAAACAGGCACGAATACCATAGCACATCGGGCGCCGGCCTGGCAGCCGTCCTATCGGATGGCGTATCAGCTCTTCAAGATATTGATTTCTCTATGAGTTTTCGACGACGACGGCGACGAAATCGAGGCCGTAGCGCGCGAGTTTCGCCTCGCCGACGCCGGAAATGCGGGCAAAGCCCTCGAGGTCGCGCGGCTTGTGTCGCACGATTTCGGCGAGGGTCGTGTCGTGGAAGATGACGTAGGGCGGCACGCCCTGGGCCTGGGCGAGGGCACGGCGTCGCGCGCGCAGGGCCTGGAACAGCGCCGCATCGCCGGGCTCGACGAAGCTCACGGCGCCCGCAACGCGGGCCCCGGCCGTGCGGGACTTGGCGCGGCGATCGTCGGCCGGATCGTGACGCAGCTTGATGCGTCGCTCGCCCTTGAGCACGGCGCGGCAATCGGCGCCGAGGCTGAGGCCGCCGTGGCCGGCGGTATCGCTGACCAGCAATCCCATGGCGACGAGCTGCCGGAACACCGACTGCCATGTGCGGCGCGACAACTCCGCGCCGATGCCGTAGGTGCTGAGCCTGTCATGGCCGAGATTTCGAATCCGCTCGGTGTCGCCGCCGAGCAGCACGTCGATGACATGACCCATGCCGAAGCGCTGCCCGGTGCGATAGACCGCGGACAAGGCCTTTTGCGCCGCCTCGGTGCCGTCGAAACTCGCGACCGGCTCGAGGCAGACGTCGCAATTGCCGCAGGGCCCATGCTGCTCGCCGAAATAGCGGAGCAACACCTGCCGGCGGCAGTCCGTCGTCTCGCAAAATCCAAGCAGCGCATCGAGCTTCTGATGCTCGATCCGCTTCTGCCGGTCGGGCGCGTCCGAACCCTCGATCAGCTGGCGCAGTTTGGCGGCGTCGCCCGCGCCATAAACCATGAACGCCTCGGCCGGCAATCCGTCGCGGCCGGCGCGCCCGGTCTCCTGGTAATAGGCCTCGAGCGATTTGGGCAGATCCAGATGGGCGACGAAGCGCACGTCGGGCTTGTCGATGCCCATGCCGAAGGCGATCGTCGCGACGACGATGACGCCCTCTTCCTTGATGAAGCGCATCTGGTGGCGCGCGCGCACCTCGGCGGCGAGGCCGGCGTGGTAGGGAAGCGCGGTCAACCCCTGCTGGCTCAGCCAGTCCGCCGTCTCCTCGACCTTGGCCCGCGTCAGGCAATAGACGATGCCGGCATCGCCCGCGTGATCGCGCCGGATGAAATCGAGCAGCTGCTGGCGCGCGCTGGCGCGCGCGACGACGCGGTAGCGGATGTTGGGGCGGTCGAAGCCGGCGACGAAGACGCGGCCTTCGCCCAGGCGCAGCCGTTCGACGATCTCGGCGCGGGTCGGCCCGTCGGCGGTCGCGGTCAGCGCGATGCGTGGCACCGTCGGGAAACGCTCGTGCAGCATCGCGAGCTGGAGATACTCGGGGCGGAAATCATGCCCCCATTGCGAGACGCAATGCGCCTCATCGATTGCGAAGAGGGCGAGGCGGCAGGCGCCCAGCAGCTTCAGGAATCCTTCCGTCAGCAGCCTTTCCGGCGCGACGTAGATCAGGTCGAGCTCGCCGGCACGCAGCGCTTCCTCGATGCGGATCGCTTCGGGGAACGGCACGGTGGAATTGAGCGCGGCGGCGCGCACGCCGAGCTGGCGCAGCGCCTCGACCTGGTCCTGCATCAGGGCGATCAACGGCGAGACGACCACGGCCGTGCCGTCTCGGCACAGGGCAGGGATCTGATAGCAGAGCGACTTGCCGCCGCCGGTCGGCATCAGCACCAGCGAATCGCCGCCGGCGATGAGGTGATCGATGATGTCAGCCTGCTGACCGCGGAACGCGGTATAGCCGAAGACGCGGCTGAGAACATCGAGCGGCTGGGCGAGCATGGTCCAGGGCTGAGTATCATGGCGAGCGCATCGGACGCCAGACGTCCGATGGCGGCTCTGCGCGCACCGACCGGCGCATCGTCGATTGGCGCATTGACAACGCTCCCTCCGACGGCGAATGCTGCCGGCGCATAGCGGCCGGAAAGTCAGCACATGAGCAAGACCCTGGGTGCCATCGGCGCCACGCAGCGCAGCGGTGCGCCTGGCAACATGCGGACGGGTGGCCAGATCCTGGTCGATCAGCTGCGCATTCATGGCGCCGACCTCGCCTTCTGCGTGCCCGGCGAGAGCTACCTCGCGGTGCTCGACGCGCTCTATGACGCGCGCGACGAGATTCCGCTCATCGTGTGCCGGCACGAGAGCGGGGCGGCGAACATGGCCGAAGCCTATGGCAAGCTGACCGGCCGGCCCGGCATCTGCTTCGTCACGCGCGGGCCGGGCGCTACCAACGCCTCGATCGGCGTGCACACGGCGTTCCAGGATTCGACGCCGATGATCCTGTTCATCGGCCAGGTCGGCCGCGACATGATCGAGCGCGAGGCTTTCCAGGAGATCGATTTCCGCCGCATGTTCGGCCAGATGGCCAAATGGGTGGCGCAGATCGACGATCCGGAGCGCATTCCCGAATACGTCGCGCGCGCTTTCCAGACCGCGACATCGGGCCGCCCGGGGCCGGTCGTGCTGGCCCTGCCCGAGGACATGCTGACCGAGGCGGCCGCTGCCGTCGACGCGGCGCGCTACGCACCGGCTCAGGCTCATCCCGGCGCCGCGGAGATGGCGCGCCTGCGCGAGCTGCTGGCGCAAGCAAAGCGCCCGCTGCTGATCGTCGGCGGCGGCGGCTGGAGCGCGCCGGCCACGGCCGACATCAAGCATTTCGTCGAGGCCAACAATCTGCCGATCGCCTGCGCCTGGCGCCGCCAGGACAGTTTTGACAATCATCACCCCAACTACATCGGCACCGTCGGCCTCGGCATGGACCCGCTGATCGCCGAACGCGTGAAGGCGGCCGATCTGCTCATCGTCGTCGGTCCGCGGCTCGGCGAGATGACCACCGGTGGCTACACGCTGCTCGACGTGCCGCGCCCGCGCCAGGGCCTCGTCCATGTCCAGCCCGGCGCCGAGGAGCTCGGCCGCGTCTACCAGCCTGTGCTCGGCATCAACGCAAGCCCGGCGCATTTCGCCGCTGCCGCGCGCACGCTGGCACCGGTCGATCACAAGGCGTGGGCCGCGAGCGTCGTCGAGGCGCGTCAGCAGTACCTCGTCAACCTCAAGCATCGGCCTTCGCCCGGGACGCTCGACATGGGCGAGGTCATGGCCGAACTCCGCGCCAGGCTGCCGGCCGACGCCATCCTGTGCAATGGCGCCGGCAACTATGCCGTCTGGGCGCACCGCTTCTACCAGTTCCGCGAGTTCGGCACGCAACTGGCGCCGACCAGCGGCGCCATGGGCTATGGCGTGCCCGCCGCGGTCGCCGCCAAGATCATGCACAAAAAGCGGCTGGTCATCTGCTTCTCGGGCGACGGCTGCTTCCTGATGACCGGGCAGGAGCTGGCGACCGCCGTGCAGTACCGCGCCAACGTCGTGTTCCTCGTCATCAACAACGGCATGTACGGCACGATCCGCATGCATCAGGAGCGCGAGTATCCCGGCCGCGTGTCTGGCACCGATCTCGTCAATCCCGATTTCGCCGCCTATGCGCGCGCGTTCGGCGCCCAGGGCGAGATCGTCGAGCGGACCGCGGATTTCGCGCCGGCTTTCGCCCGCGCGCTTGCCGCCGACCGGCCGGCGCTCATCGAGCTGCGCATCGATCCGGAGGCGATCTCGCCGCGCACCACATTGTCCGAGATTCGCGAGCAGGCGCTGGCCAAGGCGGGAGCTTAGGGCCCGTAAGACAATAAACGAATCGGGATTGGTCGATCGATAGATATGGGATTCTCAAAGCGACGAGAACACCATATCTTGCGAGGATGATTGACGTCGAGGCGATTCGGCAACGATTTTCCGCT
>VGDO01000045.1 GCA_016869645.1 Alphaproteobacteria bacterium | reverse complement strand
ATCGCTGCTCGCCGATCTCGCCACGCTCACCCGCAACACCGTCCGCTTCGGCCGCGCAGCCTCCTTCCCGGTGCTCGCCACCCCGACCGAAATCCAGCGCCGCGCACTCGATCTGCTCGCCGTCAAGCCCAGCCTGTAGTCAGGACCCGCAGACAAACGCGAGTCACATCAGTGGCTTGGTCAAAATTCGGGCAAAGTTCAGGCTAACCGTTCGTCATGGCGCTTGCCTTGAGCCCGGCAGCGCGTGGATTCGTGCAACGCTATGGCACGACGCTCGCCTGCGCCGCCGTGTTCGCCGGCTTCGCGCTGTCGACCCAGCACTTCCTCAATCCGGCCAATCTGCTCAATGTGCTCAAGCAGATCAGCTATCTGACGGTGATCGCGCTCGGCTTCACCATGGCGCTGATCGCAGCCGAGCTCGATCTGTCCTTCGCCAACGTGGCCAGCCTGTGCTCGGTGGTGGCCGCGGGGCTGATGCACGCCGCCCTGCCGGTCTCGCACGCGCTGCTCGCTTCCTTCGCGGTCGGCATCGGCATCGGCCTGGTCAATGGCTGGCTGGTCACGGGGCTGCGCATTCCCTCGCTGGTCGCGACACTGGCAACCGCCACGATCGCGGCAGGCCTCGCCTTTCTCATCACCGGCGGCGTCGCCTATGTCGGGCGCCTGCCGCCCTCGTTTCTCTTCATCGGGCGCGGCGAGCTGCTCGGCGTTCCGATGCTGATCGTATGGACCGTGCTCGCGGTCGTGCTCGCGCAGTTCTTCATCAAGCAGACGCGCACGGGCATCCATATGGTCTGCACAGGCGAGGCCGAGGACGCTGCGCGCCTCGCGGGCATTCCAGTCGTGCGCCTCAAGGTGCTCGGCCTGGCCTTGTCAGGTCTGGGCGCCGCGGCGGCGGGCATCATGCTGACCGCCAGCCTGAGCAGCGGCAGCGCGACGATCGCCGGCGATTTTCTGATGCGCGGCATCGCCGCCGTGCTGCTCGGCATGACCACGGTCGAGCCGGGCCGGCCGAACGTGCCCGGCACCGTCATCGGCGCGCTCATCATCGGCATGCTGACCAATGGGCTGACGCTGCTCGGCGCCACCTACTACATCCAGGACATCGTGCTGGGCGTGATCATCATCGCCTCGGTTGCGGTCTCGGCGAGCCAGATGCGCCGCGCGGCGTTCGGCGTGCCGCGCTGACGCCTCAGGCCTTACGATCGAGATCGAGCAGCGGCAACGCGCTGGTCAGACCCGGCATCAGGGCCGGCGTCGCCTTGCGCAGATAGGACTTGTCGAGCTCGGCGAAGCGGGTGACGCCGAGCAGGCCGAGGCTGGTCCAGATCTCCGCCTCGAGCAGCTCGAGCACGCGAACGACGCCCACGCGGCCGGCGGCGGCGAGGCCGTAGACATAGGCGCGCCCGATGCCGACGGCATCGGCGCCGAGCGCCAAGGCCTTGATGATGTCGGTGCCGCGGATGAAGCCACTGTCGACGATCACCTCGGCGCGTCCCGCCACGGCGGCGACGATATCGGGCAGGACATCGATGGCGCCCAGCCCATGATCGAGCTGGCGGCCGCCATGGTTCGACACGTAGACGGCGGCGACGCCGTGCCGGCAGGCGAGATCGGCGTCTTCCGGCGTCGCGATGCCCTTGAGGATCAGCGGCAGGTCGTGGCGGTCCTTGTAGCGCTTGATGTGGTCCCAGGTCAGCCCCGCCTGGAACAGCTCCTCCTCGACATCGGCCAGCGTGCGCTTGATCACGCGGCGGTCGAGATCGCGCTCACGCCGGCTGTAGATCGCGCTGTCGACGGTGAAGCAGAACGCCTCGTAGCCCGCCGCCTTGGCACGGCGCACCTTGTCGTCGGTCCACGCCTCGTCGCCGCGCACGTAGAGCTGGAAGAGCTTGCGGCCCGTGGCCGCGGCCGCCGCGGTCGGCTCCAGCCCCGGCTTGCTGACCGAGCTGACCATGATGGGCACGCCGAATTCGGCGGCCGCCTGCGCGGCGGTCGCGGTGCCGCCCGGGTCGAAGCTCGCAATGCCGCCGACCGGCGCCAGCAGGACCGGCAGCCGCATCGGGCGTCCGAACAGCCGGCCGGACGTATCGATGTGCGACACGTCGCGCAGCACGCGCGGCTGCAGCGCGATGGCGTCGAGCGCCTGGCGGTTGCGCAGCAGAGTTGTTTCGGTCTCGGTGCCACCGACCAGATAGTCCCAGTTCTCGATCGAGAGCTTCTCGCGCGCGGCGCGCGCGAGCTCGTGCAGCGTGAGATAGGTCTTGCCGGTCTCGCTATTGGCCTGACGGTCGGCCATGTCGCGGGCATTGGCGCCGCGGCCTGTCGTGTCGGCTTGTGTTCTCGGCGTCGGTGCGTGCACGGGGGTCCGCCCTTGTCGGCTTCGAGCAACGACAATGGCCTAGCGCGGAAGCGCGCAACTGCGCAAGTGGGCCGGCGCAAGTGGGCCGGCGAGCGGGTCAGGTCGCGGACCGGGGTTCCACGGTCGCGATCCAGATGCCGGCCCCGACGGCGGCGATTCCCGCGGCGATGTGGAAGCCGAGCGGCTCGCCGAGCAGCCAGGCGGCGAGCACGGAGGACACGACTGGGTTGACCGTCATGGTGTTGGCGACCCTGGTGGGTGACGCGCGCTCCAAGGCAAAGACCCAGAGATAGAAGGCGAGCGCTCCGCCGCCCGCGCCGAGATAGAAAATGGCGAGCCATTGTGCCCAGTCGAATTGTCGCGCCACCACGAAGCCGCCGGACCAGGCCGCGACAACGACAAGACAGAGCGCGCCGCAGCCCATCCCCGCGGTCACGAAGGCGAGGGGGCTGGAGCGCCGGACATATGGCCGCGACCAGATGCTGTAGAGCGCCATGCACAGCGTGGCGCCAACCATGATCAGGTCGCCCCGCCAGGCACCCTCGGGCGCGTCGCCGAGCCCGGCAGCCAGCGTCGCCGCAACGCCGAGGACCGCGACGACGACGCCGGTGGACTTGCGCGCCGTCAGGCGCTCGACGCCGAGCAAGGCCGCGACCGCCATCGTCACGAGCGGCAGCACAGACAGGGCCAGCGTCCCGCGCGCGGTGGTCGTGTGAGACAGCGAGATGTTGTAGAGCA
The DNA here is from genome assembly GCA_016869645.1 of Alphaproteobacteria bacterium. Lineage (GTDB taxonomy): Bacteria > Pseudomonadota > Alphaproteobacteria > SHVW01 > SHVW01 > SHVW01. The sequence goes on along the minus strand of VGDO01000045.1, from coordinate 30,697 downwards.
CGAAGAACAGTCCGAAGAACATGAGACCGAGCAGTGCGACGCCAATCCAGTCGTGGCCGCTCGGCCATCGGCTGCGGAGCGCGAGCGTGAGCGGCAGCAGAACCGCGAAGCCGAGTCCAAAGCGGAACGCCGCGATGGTGATCGGATCGACGGCCCCGATGACGAACCGCGTCGCGACCGCAGCCGCGCCGCCGGCTGCGCACGAAACGATTGCTGCGATGACGCCGATCCGCTCGCTCATGGCCGCCCTGTCGAAAGCATGGATGCTCTCGAAATGAGTGTGCGGGAGTAGAACCGTTTGGGTCGCGAAGCAACTACCTTGAGGGTAGTGGGGCCCGTCACTCGATCACGGGACCCGGCGGGGCCAGATGAGGGAATTCCAGCAGCCGCCACGGCATGGCGATCGGTGGCGGCCATGTCAGCCGGTTGGGCGGCGGCGGAAGCGTCTGATCGGCTTGCGCACGCCAGCCGGCCACGTCAGCGGTTTCATCGCCGATGACGCGCACCCCGGCCATGATTTCCTCGGCGGAGTTCTGAATGATCCGATAACCGCGCTTCTTCACCAAGTATGACAATGCCTGCGTCGAAATCAGTTCGTCTTCCTGGGCACGGCGCGCCGAGATCCGATACCCCTCCGGCGTAAAGACGTGCTGCATCAAGATCGAGTGGCCTTTGCCCCAACCGCCCCAGATGTCGACCGCGTTGACGCCGAGAATGGGCACGCCGAACGCGCAGGCGAGCGTGACCGGACCCGAGGCACCGTTCACCAGAAATCTGGCGCGGCTGACGGCGAATGCTTGGAGCAAAGTCGAATGCTCGCTCAGGTCGACGAACCCTGCGACAGGCGCAAATGGCGTCATTCCCTTGTGCCCGAGCCGGACGACCTGTCCGCCAAGCTGTCGAATGATCTGATGCACCACCGTCTCGAATGTCGCGGGATTGCCATCACGAAGCCAGTTCGGTTTGACATAGGTCCAGCTCGGTTCCCGATAGTGAAGAGCGCAGAACCAACGATTTGGATCGAGACCAAGCTCGACAAGCTGTTCCGAAAGCTCGGCAACACGGGCGTCGGGCACCTTCAACTTTGCGACATGTTCGAAACCCATCAGCCGCAGATCGGACATCATCGATGACGTGATCATGAAATCGACCCACGAGCGCCGATTTTGGTACCACCTCGGGTCCGACTTCTTCAGCGGCTGGGCATAGGTCGCATAGTCGAGCTCGAAATGATCAAGCGAAATTGGCTTGGATTCGCCTGGTCGCAGAAGCACATCGATGTACGGGTTGAGTGCGACAATGTCCTCTTTGAAAGGTCGGTCGGGCCGAAAGTACATCGTCAGATGCGCGTTGCTGAATTGCTGCTTGATCGTCGCGGCAAAGACATGGCCCGCAATGAATCCGGCGAACGACATCGTCGTCAGTTGAGCGAAGATTCGGAACGGTGGCGCATGCGCCGCCAATGTGCGCTTGTCCTGATAAGTCATGGACATTGGCGCAAAGGCTGGGCACTGAGGAATGAGTGAAGGTTCGTGCGCGTGCCTGCCCTCGGTCACGGCAATCTGCTTGGTCACCATGGCCAATTCCATATGGCCGTCGCAGTCATCGGGTAACATTTTGACTAATAGTTTCAGGATCTTGCTCGCCTCGGCCGGCAACCCGGCCTCGGCAAGATGCCGGGCGAGGGCATGAAATTCCTTGAGCAGCACGTTGCACCCGAGGCTCAAGGCGGGCAAAACGAACCCGGATATTTCGTCGAGCCGACCAAGGCCTTGCAACGTCTTCGCCAGCCAGTAATGGGTTGCTCCGTTCCTGGGGTTGAGCGCGAGAGCGCGACGCAGAGCCGGTTCGGCCGCGGCCCAATCGGAACATTCCGCGCGCGCTCGGGCGATGCCTTCGACAATTTTTGCGCGATCGGGTTCGAGCAGGTACGCCATTTGAAAGACCAATGAGGCGTCCTCTGGCCGCCTCAATGCCAGAAGAAGGTAGCCGTGCTTCATCCAGCCGCCGCTCCAGCCCGGTGATATGCAGATCGCCTGCCGAAAAACGGCCTCGGCTTCTGTAGCGCGCCCCAGTGTGAACAGCGCGCTGCCCCAGGCAAGTCGCATCTTGAAAGCACCCGGCGTTCTCTCGACGAGCGCGCGAAGCATCGCTTCCGCGCCGACCGTGTCGCCTTTGTCTTTCGCTGCTGACAGCCGCTTGAGCAGGTCAGCGGTATCCTGGTTTTTCATTCTGCGCAGCACGCGGAAAAATTGGGCGGTTCCAGCCCGGTCGGCGGCAGGATATCTCGATCGCTACCACAGTCAATTGCCGCGATCGCGTTGCCTGGATCAAGCTGAATGCGGCGCGGGCGGGCATGCCACATGCCTATGGCGCGGGCATCGGTATGGGCTATGCTGGATGAAGATTGAGCCGACGGATCACCGTGGCCGGTCAATCGCAAGAAGGTTCAGGAGGCTTTCATGTTGCGTCACCCGAGCAAGGCTATCGCTCTCGCAGCATCCATCGCGTTGGGAATCCCATTCGCCGCCGTGGCAGAGACGCCGCGCGACACGTTGGTCATCGCGTGGAACATCGACAACCTCTACACCTTCGATCCGGCCGGCATCGGCGAGACGACGACCGATGAGATCATGAACAATGTCTGCGATCCGCTGATCCTGACGTCCTACGAGTCCGCGACCAAGCTCGAGCCTGGCATCGCCCGGAGCTGGTCGATCGGCGAGGACGGCATGACCTGGACCTTCAAGATGCGCCAGGGCCTCACGCACCCGTCCGGCAACCCGGTGACGGTCAAGGACGTGGAGTGGTCGCTCCGTCGCGTCGTTCTGCTCAACCTCAACTCGGCCAACCTCATCACCAAGTGGGGCATCACCAAGGACAACGTGATGCAGGCGATCCGCGCGACCGATGACGAGACGCTGGTCGTCACCTTCGACAAGCCCTATGCGCAGTCGATCGTCGGTCCCTACATGTTCGCCGGCCGCGCCGCCTTCGTGCTCGACTCGGTCGAGGCCAAGAAGCACGAGAAGGACGGCGACCACGCCAACAAGTGGCTGGCCGCGAATACCGCCTGCGTCGGCGCCTATCGTCTCCGCAGCTGGCAGGCGAACGAGACCATCATTCTCGAGCGCAACGACAACTACTGGCGTGGCCAGCCGAAGATGCGCCGCGTCATCGTCCGGCACGTGCCGGAATCCGGACCGGAGCGGCTGCAGCTCGAGAAGGGCGACATCGACATGGGCCGCGTGCTGAACGCCAGCGATCTCGCCGGCATCGAGGCCAATCCCAACACGCGCATCCTGCGCACGCCGCGCACGCAGTTCTACTACGTGTCGTTCAACATGCAGGATCCGATCCTGTCAAAGCCGAAGGTGCGCCAGGCGATCAAGTACCTCGTCGACTACGAGGGCTTGGAGAAGACAGTGATGAAATACGAGGGGCGCACGCGCCAGACCCTCGTGCCGATCGGCGCCTTCGGCGCCCTGTCGGTCGAGGACGGCAAGCCCTTCAAGCTCGATCTCGAGAAGGCCAAGCAGCTCATCGCCGAGGCCGGCCATCCCAACGGGTTCGAGAAGGAATTCGCCATCGGCAACGCCTTCCCCTATCCCGATCTCGCCCAGCACATCCAGGCCAATGCCGCCAAGATCGGCATCAAGCTCAATATCGTGCAAATGGCCTACGGTCAGGTCATCCAGAAGCACCGCGCGCGCAACTTCGAGATGGTCATGTCGGCCTACTACATCACCATTCCCGACGCGCACGGCTTCGTCGAGCAGATGGCCTACAATCCCGACAATCGCCTGGAGGCGAAGCACGTCCAGTATCCAAGCTGGCGCGTCAGTTTCTTCGATCAGTGGTTCAACGACATGACCGACAAGGCCCTGCTCGAGCGCGATCAGGGCAAGCGCGAGGCGCTCTATCACGAGATCCAGAAGCGGCACATGCTGGAGGGGCCGTTTGCGTACCTGTTCCAGACCTTCCGCGTCATGGGCCTCAACAAGTCGATCAAGGAGATCAAGGTCAACGAGGATCGCGTTTGGTATGCGACGGTGACCAAGTAAAGACGTATCCTGCCTCATGGTGAGCCTGTCGAACCATGAGGCCGTTGCCACTTCTGAGGCTCAGCAGGCCAAGGCTTGTTGGGCTGTGAGGGCCTCGTGGTTCGTACCAGGGCGAACTGGGCTTCGCCCGAGGCTCACCACGAGGCTCGACGATCATGGTCGCGTGTTCGACCGGGGGACATCATGAAGAATCTGACGACATTTGCGGTTGCCATCGCGACGGCTGCGCTTGTCGGCAGCGTGCCGGCGGTTTCGCAGACGAAGATCGGCATCGTCGCCTATCAAATGTCGGCCGAGACCCATGCCCGCGTCGCCAATGCCGCCGAGGCAGCCGCCAAGGCCAAGGGTTGGCAGGCCACGGTGCTGAATTCGCGCGGATCGACGCCGGAGCATGCCGCCCAGGTCGAGAACCTGATCCAGTCAGGCGTCAATGGTATCGTCATGGCCATGGGCAAGATGCTCGAGCTCGATGCGCAGCTCGCGCAAGCCAAGGCTAAGGGCATTCCGGTGATTTCAGTCATGTCGGGCGCCAGCCCGCATGCCCAGTACGACGTCAACGTCGACGAGTTCGTGGTCGGCGCCAAGATCGCGACCTATTTGCTCGCGCGCATGAACTACCAGGGCAACCTGCTGATGCAGCGCTACGAGGGCCATGGCGGCACGCGCGCGCGCGGCAAGGTGATGGACGTCGTGCTGACAGAGAATTCCGGCGTCAAGCTGCTGGGCAGCTACACCATGGCGCGCCCGCAGACCTGGCGCGAGGACGTCAAGGCCGGCATGGAAGCCCTCATCCTCAAGAACCAGGGCAGCATCAACGCGATCTGGGCGTCGTTCGACGGCCAGGCTTTCATCATCGACGACCTGCTCAAAGCGGCCGGCGCCAAGAAGGGCCAGGTGCTGCTGACCGGTGTCGACGGCGGCCAGGAGACCTTCAACCGCATCCGCGACAAGGACAGTTTGGTGATCGCCACGGTCGCCATTCCGTTCGAGAAGATGGGCGAAGCGGCGATCGACGGCATCGACCGCATCGCGGTCAAGAAGCAGGCGAAGGCCACGATCACGCCGGGACCGTTCCTCTACATGGATCCCGTGCTGGTCGACGAGACCAACGTGCCCGCCGCTGGCAAGTGGCCCTGGTAGAATCCGCAGGGGTAGATTGCGCCATCCTACCGAATACAAGGCTCGTTGTGATCGCATGTGACGACGACGCCATCTTCGGAGTCCTTTACTCACGGTTTCATGAGCTTTGGTCCGTCCGCTTGGGCGGTTGGCACGGCGTTGGCAATGATCCGCAATACACGCCGACCGCCGGTTTTGAAACCTTCCCCTTCCCCGATGGCCTGATGCCCAATATCCCGGCCGCCGCATGCGCCGCCGACCCACGCGCGCAGCGCATCGCGGCGGGCGGCAAGGGCGCTGGACGAGAAACGCAATGCCTGGCTCAACTCGCCTGATCTAGTCCGCCGCGAGCCGGAGGTCGTGCCGGATTACCCCGACCGGCTTCTGCCGATTAACGAAAGAGCCGCCGCCATTCTCAAGAAGCGCACCCTGACCACTCTCTACAATGAGCGCCCAACCCGGCTCGACAATCTGCACCGCGAGTTGGATGCCGCCGTCGTTGCCGCATATGGCTGGCCCTCCGATCTTGCCGACGACGACGTGCTCGCCAGCCTGTTCGCGCTCAACCAGGAGCGCGCCGGTGCGCAAGACTCGCCGAAGACGGGGGTTGGCCGAAAGAAGAAGGGCTCGGCATGAGTGCGTTGAGGTCGACGGGACAAGGTCTCGGCGTTCGGGTGCAGCGATAGAGGCAGGGGATAAAATGCGGCATGGGCTGATAGGGTTTGCTAATATTGCCCCGACTTCTGTACATGAGGCGCCAAAACCATGAGCGACATTTCTGTTAAGGTGGTAGCCTCCGATCGCATTGATCCCGGCATTCGCGCCAGGCGCAGTGAGATTCTGTCGCTCGCCGCTCGCCACGGCGCAAGCCATGTGCGCGTCTTCGGTTCGACCGCGCGTGGCGAGGCCGGGCCGGATAGCGATATCGACCTTCTCGTGGCCATGGACCCGCGTCGAAGCCTCGTCGACCATATCGCATTGGCTCAAGACCTCGAGGATTTGCTTGGCCGCCGCATCGATCTGGTGACGGAAGCGGCGCTGAATCCCTTGATCCGTGACCGCGTGTTGGCGCAAGCCGTGGCTCTATGAGCGACGACCGGCTGTATCTGTCGCATATCGCGGACAGCATCAATCAGATACGGATCTATACCCGCGCGGGGCGGGAGGAATTTCTGGGTAATCGATTAGTTCAGGATGGCGTCATTCGCAATTTTGAAGTCATCGGCGAAGCGGCCAAACGACTGTCGCCCGCGGCGACGACGGGCGCTCCTGCAGTTCCCTGGCGCCGTGTCGCAGGATTCCGCGACGTCTTGATTCACAACTATATGGGAATCGATCTGGGGGCGGTGTGGAACGTGATCGAAAACGAGTTGCCAACGCTGGAGCGGGAGGTCAGGCGATTACTTCAGCAGATAGGGACCGACACCAAGTCACTGCCTACCTGACCGACAAGCCCAAGGACGGAGAAGAGCTATGGTCGACAAAGTGCAGCTATGGTTCGATGCCGAGGCGGACTTTCTTGAGGTGCGATTTTCCGATGCTGCGGGCTATGAGAAGGCAATCACGCACGACGCGGTGATGGAGCGTGTTGCCGCCGGAATTCTAATCGGGTTCAGCATCCTTGGCGTCAGTCGTTTCCCCAAGGACAAACCATTGGTCGCCGAACTGCCTGCGGCGTGACGGGGAGGCACACGCAGGCCCAAGTATGGACAGGCGGGGGCAGCGTGAAAAAGTGACCAACACCTCCGTACCGGCCGCGCCGCCGCCGGTCGTCGCGCTGGACGGCGTATCGTTCAACTACGGCGCCGTCGAGGCGCTCAAGCGGATCACGCTCGCCGTGGCGGCCGGCGAGGTCCTGGGCCTGTGCGGAGACAACGGCGCCGGCAAGTCTACCCTGATCAAGGTGATCTCCGGCGCCGAGCGGCCGAGCCGCGGGCGGCTGCTGATCGACGGCGCGCCCGCCAATTTTATCGGCCCGCGCGAAGCGCTGACTCGCGGCATCGCCACGATCTATCAGAACCTGGCGCTGGCGCCGACGCTCAGCATCGCCGAGAACGTGTTCATGGGCGCCGAACTGACCCGGGCCAGCGGCGTGCCCGGTCTCAAGCTGCTGGACAAGCGGGCGATGCGGCGCGCGGCGGCCGACTACCTTGAACAGCTCAACATCGACATGCCTGCGATGACCACGCCGGTGGCCGAGTTGTCAGGCGGACAACGCCAGGCTGTCGCCATCGCCCGCGCGCTGCGCTGGCAGGCGCGCGTCATCGTGATGGACGAGCCGACCGCGGCGCTCGGCGTCAAGGAGACGCAACGCGTCCTCGACCTGATCCGTACGCTCGCGGCCACTGGCCGCACGGTCCTGCTGGTCAGCCATAACATGGCCGACATCGTCGCCGTCACGACTCGCGTGATCATTCTGCACAGCGGCGCCATGGTGCTCGATCGGCCGACTCACGGGCTTTCCGCCGATGCGCTCGCCCACCTTGTCATGACGGCTGGCACCGCCTAGCCTCAATGGCATGACGATCCAGGATCGCGCTGCGGCGTCCTACGGGCTCGGCGAGTTGCTCGCGGAAATGCGGCGCGCCGCCGCAGCCACCAGCGATCCGCGCGCCATTATCAAGCGGTTGACGGCGCCGCTGCGCCGGGCGGCGATGGACAAGTCATGGCTCAAGCCCGAGCACTATCGGCCCGCGGGCGAGCGCGGCATCGGCGTCACATTGCTGCATGAGGAGCCCGATCACGCGCTGGCGGTCTACGTTGTCGCCTGGCCGCCCGGCAGCAGCGTGCTGCCGCACGATCACCAGACCTGGGCGCTCGTCGCCGGCGTCGACGGCACCGAAACCAATGTCTTCTGGCAGCGCGACGACGATGGTTCGGTACCGGGTCGATGCACTGTCGTCGAATCCCATCGTCGCAGCTTCGGTTCCGGCGACGTCGTCGCCTTCCTGCCGGACGACATTCACAGCGTGCAGAACGACACCGACAAGGTCGCGCTGTCGATCCACATTTACGGCCGGAACCTCAACATGACCGGCCGCAGCGAGTTCGACCCGGCGCTCGGCATCGTCAGGCCGCTGACGATGTCCTCGGATTAGGCCGGCTGCGCCTGCCGCAGATCGACGAGGCGGCGCACCGGCGACGCAATGATGATGATCGCCTGCATCACGAAGCCGAGCGCCGCCAGCGCGATGCAATCGGCCGGGCCATAGGCCGCGCCGACCAGACCACCCACGACCGCGCCGATCGGGCGCGCGCCCGCCGTTGCCATCAGAACCAGGGCCGAGACGCGACCGAGCATCCGCTCCGGCGTGATCGCCTGGCGCAGCGTGGTCTGGCAAATCGTCCAGACGATCGGCCCGGCGCCGAACAGGAAGAAGGCGAGTGCCGGCAGGACCGGGTTCGGCCACCAGATCGAAAGCGCCATGGCGCCCGCAGCGGCCATCGAGACGATCGGTCCGAACGCAACTGACCAGCCGAAGGGCAGGGCTCTGACAATCGCCGGTGCCGCCACGGCTCCGCTGACCATGCCGACGCCGTAAGCCGCCAGCGTGATGCCGACGCCGGTGACCGTCAGCCCGAGGATGTCGAGCGCATAGGGCACATAGACCGCCTGCAGGATGAACCAGGAAACGTTCCAGCCGACGGCGGTCAGCAGGATCGGACGTAATAGCGGATTGCCCAGCGCAAAGGCGGCGCCCTCGCGCAGCTCGTTCAGCATGGCGCACCGGGGCCCTGGAATGCGCGTCGGCTCAGCGACCTGCGCCAGCAGCGCTGCGGCCGCGACCGACAGGCAGGCGGCCAGCGCGAATGCGACGCCGGCATTGGTCCATGCGAGTAATGCGCCGGCCAGCGCCGGACCGGCCGCGAAGGCAAGGCTGCGCACCAGCTCCAGCCGGCCGTTGGCGGCGGCGAGGCCATCGCGCGGAACCAGGGCCGGCACGAGTGACGGCGCTGCGACGCTGAAGGCGACCGTGCCGGTTGCGGCGACGAAGGCGATGGCGGCCAGCAGCGGTACGGAAAGCCCACCGAACAGGATGCACATCGGAACGACGGCCAATGCGGCGGCCCGTAGCAGTTCGGCGCCGGCCATGACCTGCCGGCGCGGCAGCCGGTCGGCGAGCAGGCCGGCCGGCAATGCCAGGATCAGGAATGGCAGAGTCTGCAACGTCGCAAGCAACCCGGTCTCGGCGACACCGGCGCCGAGAGCAACGACGGCAACCATGGGAATGGCAGCGAGGGCGATCTGCTCGGCCGATTGGGCCGTCAGGTTGGAATGCGACAGAAGACGAAAGCCCTGCGTGCTCATGACTGATCTCCGATCCATGTCGGAGGGCACAGTCAGGCAAGCCGGGCAAGGGCTCTACCCGCTTCTTGCCGTCCAATCCCGGTTTGGCCGGCCTGTGCGTGCGCAGGGCCACCCTTGCGCTTGACCCGGCAAAACCGCCAGAATCGCGCAGGGAAACCGAGGGGAAATCATGGCCACGACGAAGCGACCGAAGCGCGTCCTGCTTTTCCTCGCCGATCAGTGGCGGGGCGATACGCTGCGCTCGACCGGGCACAAGCTGGTGCGCACGCCGAACATCGACCGATTGGCCGCGGAGGGTGTGACCTTCCGGCGTCATTACACCAATGCCACACCGTGCGGTCCGGCGCGCACCTCGCTGCTGACCGGCCTCTACATGATGAACCATCGCGTGGTGCGCAACGGCACGCCGCTCGACGTGCGCCACACCAATCTCGCGCTCGAGGTGCGCAAGTCCGGCACCAAGCCCGCGATCTTCGGCTATACCAGCAATACGCCCGATCCACGCGGATTGTCGCCCGATGATCCGACACTGCGCGAGCAGCATGGCAACATCCCCGGCTTCGAGGAGATCGCGCCCGGATTGCCGACCGCGCCGCCCTACATGGCCCATGTAAAATCGCTCGGCTATCACGTGCCGGGAGAGCGGGCCGACTTCTGGCTGCCGCCCGAAAACTATCCTGGTGCCCAAGAGCGCGGTCCAACCTACGCGCCCGCGCGCTTCAAGACCGAGCACAGCGACAATGCATTCCTAGTCGATGAGGCAATCAAGTATCTGCGCGTGCGCGAGGACCGGCCGTGGTTCGTCCACGTCGCGACGATGCGGCCGCACCCGCCCTTCATCGCGCCGGATCCCTATCACGATCTCTTTCATCCGGACGAGGTGCCGGCTCTCGTGCGCGCCCCCAGCGCGGCCGAAGAGGGCGCACAGCATCCGCTGCTCGACTTCCTGCTCAAGACGACGCCGCAAAGGGAATATTTCCGGACCGGCGTCGGCCTCGCAACCGATCTCGACGAGAAGGCGCTGCGCCAGTTGCGCGCCACCTACTACGGCATGATGGCGGAGCTCGACCATCACGTCGGACGACTGCTCGACTATTTGCGCGAAAGCGGCCAATACGAGGATACGCTCATTGTGTTCAGCAGCGACCATGGCGAGCAGCTTGGCGACCACTGGCTGCTCGGCAAGCAGGGCTATTTCGAAGCGAGCTACCACATTCCGCTGATCGTGCGCGCACCCGGCCGCGACGCGGACGGGGCGCGCGGCAAGCTGGTCGACGATTTCACCGAAGCGGTTGACCTCATGCCGACCATTCTTGAATGGCTGGACCGCGATGTGCCGCACCAGTGCGACGGCCAGTCCCTGCTGTCCTATTGCCGCGGCCAGGCGCCGGCGCAGCCGCGCCGCGACGTGCACTACGAGTTCGATTTTCGCGATGTGCTGACCGGCGATCCGCAGCGCATGCTCGGCTTGCGCATGGAGCAGTGCTCGCTCGCCGCGCTGCGCGACGACCGCTACAAATACGTTCACTTCCCGTCGCTGCCGCCGCTCTTCTTCGATCTGCGCGAGGATCCGCACGAGATGCGCAACCTGGCGGGCGAGGCCCGCTACGCCAGTCTCGTGCGCGACTACGCGCAGCGCATGCTGACCTGGCGCATGGAGCACATGGAACGGACGCTCACGGTCATGCAGGCCGGGCCCGACGGCCTCAAGACCATCCACGAGCCGCGTCGCTGACGAGACGTTGATCGGTTCAGATTGAATCGACTCCTGAACCTCGGGCGAAGCTCGTTTCGCCCTGGTACGAACCGAGCGATGCAATCTGAAGCGTCAATCACGGTCTTCTACCACAATCCATCAGTGTACGATTCACGTGCCGCATTGAGGCACGGCTTCAATGCGGAACGATCGCAACCTAGGATCAACCGGCAGTCTCTCCAGCACCCTTGGCCCTCCCCCGATCGGGGGAGGGCAAGGCTGGATGATGAGAGCGCGACAGGATTGCGCCCGTCACTTCGGCAACAATGCCTGCACGTCTTTGGTCATGGCCGCCAGGGCAGCGTCCGGTTGGGTCGAGCTGTCGACCACGCTCTGCAGATGATCCTTAATCAGCGCGATGATCTTGAGCGCGTTGTCGCCCGGGAAGGCATACCACGCCGTCATGTAGGGCTGCTGCTTGAGCGAGGTCAGGTGATTGGGGTGCGTGGCGTAGAACGGCTTCAGCAGGTTCGGATCGTCGGCCGGCAATGAGTTCGGCGGCATATAGCCGGTGTTCTTGACCATGATGGTCGCTCCGACCGCACCGGTCGCAAATTTCATGAACTCCCAAGCCGCCTTCTGCTTGTCCGGGGAGGCCGACGTCATCATGGCGGCCATGCCGCCGGTCGGCAGCTTCGGATTAGGTCCTGGGACCGGGAACACGGCGGTGCGCCATTTGAATTTGCCGCCGACGCCGTCATCTGCGACGCGCAGCAGCGAGGTCGACTCCGTCCAAATTCCCATTTTTCCAGCGAAGAAGGTTTGGCGCGCGGCCTCGTGCGCCAGGTTCGGCATCTTGGCCTCCTTCAGCATGCGCCCCATCAGTTGAATCGAACGCCGCCCGCCATCGCCGTCGAAACCGACCTTCTTCTCGTCCTCCGACATCATGGCGCCGCCGTGGCTGAATACCAGGGCCTGCCACATCCAATTTCCTGTGATGGTCCAGGAGTGATAGAAGCCGACCGTGCCGCCGCCGAGTGCGTCGATCTTGCGTGACAGATCGAAGATACCTTCCCAGGTATTTGGAAACCTGTCCGGGTCGCCGCCGGCCTTCCGCACGAGATCCTCGTTGATGTAGATGATCGGCGTCGACACGGCGAAGGCCAGGCCATATGGCTTTCCGCCGTAGGTCGACAGCGCCATCATCGAGTCGGCGAAGCCTTGGCCCTTCCAGTCCCTCTCCTGCGCGATGAAGGGCGAAAGGTCCGCCGCAATCTTACGATCGACGAAGATGCGCTGGAGGTTGATCGCCTGAAACGTCACGTCCGGCAGCGTTTTCGACAAGGAGTCGCGCAACGCGGTCTGGGCTGCGTCCTCGTACTCCTTGTACGCCGGTCGGAAGTTGACCTTGATCGTCGGACTGCGTTTCTCGAATTCCGTCTTCACCTCGGCCATGGGCTTGTCGAAGATGAAGCCGAGCGGATACTGCACCTCGATTGTAGTCTGCGCGGAGGCCTCGCCCGCGATCAGGCCGATTGCCAGGACGGCGCCGGCTACCTTGAGCATGTCTCGTCTGTCCATCTGTGCTCTCCTTGTTCGGGTTATCGTTTCAGACCAGTGAACGTGACTCCCTCGATGAACCTGCGCTGGGCCAGCAGGAAAGCCGTGACCAGGGGCAGGATGACGATGGTTGCTGCTGCCATGAGCGGCCCGTACTCGGTGCCCGCGTCGTTGAGCCGGAAAAACGCGACGCCGAGCGGCGGCGTGTAGAGATCCTTGGTTCTGACCACGATGAGCGGCCAGAAATAGTCGTTCCAGTGGGCGACGACGGAAAATATGCCGAAGGCGGTGACGGCGGGGATCGCGGTCGGGAGCATGATGCGCCATACGATGCCGATCTCGCTGACGCCATCGATGCGTGCCGCGTCGATCAGGTCGTTGGGTACGCTCATGAAGAACTGGCGCATCAGGAAGATGCCGAAGACCGAGATGGTAAACGGCAGCACGAGTGCGGTGTAGCTGTTCACGAGATCGAGCATGTGCAACAGGATGTAGATCGGGATCGCGGTCGCGTGCAGCGGTATCAGAAGCCCGAGAAGCACGACTGCGAACAACGCGTTGCGCCCGCGGAAGCGGAGCTTGGCCAGGGCATAGGCGCAGGGCAGATTGACCAGGATCTGCAGCGCAAAGATGGCCGCCGTGACGAGAACGCCGTTCAACAGGAAGCGCAGCATCGGCACGCGCGTGAAGGCCATCGTGTAGTTGTGCAGGGCCGCCCAACGCTCGGGCAGGAAGCGCAACTCGGCCACGAGGATTTCGCCCTGCGGCTTGAGCGAGGTGGCGACCATCCAGACGAAGGGCGCGATCATCACCGCCGCACCCACCATCAGGATGATGTGGCGAAGAGCTCCGGCGATCGGACCGAGTTCGCGCGTCGTCATCCGTAGTGCACCCGGCGATCGAGGAACCAAGTCTTGAAAAGCGCGAGCGCCAGCACGAAGGCCAGGAACACCATGGTCACGGCTGCGGCATAGCCGCTGCGGAAGTACTCGAATCCCTCAGAATACATCGTGTAGAGCAGGACCTCCGAGGCGCGGTTTGGTCCGCCCTTGGTCAAAACCTGGATGGCATCAAAGACCTGGAACGATCGAATGGCGCTGATCACGACCACGAACAGCGTCACCGGACCCAGCAGCGGCCAGGTGACGGTCCAGAATCGGTTCCAAGCCTGACCGGCGCCGTCGACCTCGGCCGCCTCGTAGAGGTCGCGCGGAATCGAGGTCAGGCCCGCCATGAACAGGACCATGTTGAAGCCAAGGCTTTGCCAAACTCCGATGCCGCAAAACGTAAACAGCACGATCTTGCGGTCGTGCAGCCAATCCTGGCCGGTCATCCCGATGGCATTCAGCGCCAAGTTGAGCATGCCGAATTGCGGGTGCAGCACAAACTCCCAGACTACGGCCATGGCGATGAGAGTCGCCATGACCGGCAGGAAGAAAATCGTGCGGTAGAATCCACGGAGCGAGGCGCTCGCTTCGATCAATAGGGCTGCGCCCAGACCGAGAAACACTGACAGAGGCACGACCACCCCGACATAGGTCAGCGTGTTCTCCAGCGACCTGCGGAACACGCGGTCGCCGAACATCTCGGCGTAGTTGGCAAGCCCCACGAATCGCAGTGCTTTGGCGCCGAGCTGATAGTCGGTGAGCGACAGCAGGGCGATGCACACGAGCGGGCCGATCAGAAAGACGACGATCAACGCCGTCGCCGGCCCGACCAGCGCCATCGCCGCCAAAGCCTCGCGCCAATCGCGCTGGCGGTCGGCCTCGACCGTGTCAGCGGCGCTCGCCAGATTGCCGACCGTCATGACGCGGCTGCCCGGGCAACGACCCGCGAACGGATCCGGGCGCCGGCGCTGTTGAAGGCCAGGGCCTGATCGACCGGAATGTCGACCTGCAATTGCATGCCGAGCGGGAAGGCATCGATGGCCGAGGGATCTTGCCGGACGATGACAGTCGTATCGAGGGCGTCGATCCGGGCATGGAGGAAAAGGTCGGACCCCAAATTTTCACGATGAACGAGCCGACCGCTCAGCCCCGGAACTCCGGAACCAGGCAAGCCGTGCTGACCGGCGACACCGGTCGCCGCCGGCCGAATCGCAACCGTGACCCGTTCGCCGGCGGCGAGGGCAACATCGAAAGGCAATTCGAGACCTGCCAGATCGATGGAGCGCCGGCCCGTCGTCACGCCCGGCAGGGTGTTGATGCGTGGGCTCCCGACGAAGCGCGCGACGCGCAGGTCGACGGGATCGGAGTAGATGGCCCCGGGCGACGAGAATTGCAGCGGCTGCCCGTCCATCATGACCACGACGCGATCGGACATGGTCATCGCCTCGGCCTGGTCGTGGGTGACATAGATGAATGTGACGCCGAGCCGGCGGTGAAGCTGCGCGATCTCGGCGCGCATGTGCACCCGCAATTCGGCGTCCAGATTGGACAGCGGTTCGTCCATGAGGAATACGCGAGGCTCGCGCACCATGGCACGGCCGACGGCGACGCGCTGCTTTTGGCCGCCCGAAAGCTGAGCCGGCTTGCGCGGCAAGAGCGTCTCCATCTGCAGCAGCGCCGCGGCCTCGCTGACGCGACGATTGATGTCGCGTTCAACCGCACGGATGTGGGGCGAGAACCACCGGGCGCCTGGCAGACGTTGCTGCCACGACAGCAGGCGCATGCGCAGGGGCAAAGCGAGATTGCCGGCGACCGTGAGATGCGGGTAAAGCGCGTAGGATTGAAACACCATGGCGATGTCGCGCTCGTTCGGGCGCAGCGTGTCGACGGTTCTGGCGCCGATCCTGATGCGGCCGGCATCCTGGCGTTCCAGTCCCGCGATGATCCTCAGGAGTGTCGACTTCCCGCAGCCGGACGGGCCGAGGATGGTGACGAACTCGCCGTCACGGATCTCCAGCGAGACGTCGCGCAGGACTCGAACCTCGCCGAAACTCTTAGCGATTCCCGTCAGTTCGACTTGCGCCATTGTCTCCGCATCGCAGCCGGGCCGGTGCGCCCGCGCTGCGCGGGCGACGGCCAAGCTATTCTCCCTCGGCTTTTGCTTTCTTGACGAGACCGTTACGGTTTTATGTCAGTTGTGCCTTGCCGGCAACCCGCATCCCTCGACACGACAACGGCATGTCGGCAACTCAGCGCGGCAGCAGCGGCTGCACGTCGCTCGTCATCTTCTTCAGCACGTCCTCGGCCTTGGCCGATTTGTCGACCACGGATTGCAGATGGTCCTTGATCACGTCGGTGATCTTGACGCCGTTCTCGCCGGGGAAGGCGTACCACGCGGTCACGAGCGGCAGCTGCTCCATCGCCGCGCGGTGGTTCGGGCTGTTCTTGTAGAAATCGCCGAGCATGGCCGGGTCCTTGGCCGGCAGGTCGGTCGCCGGCACATAGCCGGTCGACTTGACGATGATGGTGGCACCCTCGGGGCCGGTCAGGAACTTGATGAACTCCCAGGCTGCCTTCTGCTTTGCCGCGTCCTTGGTCAACAGCATGACCGCCGCGCCGCCCGTGGGAATGCGGCCGTCGGGTGCCGAAATCGGGAACTTGGCGACGCGCACGGGAAACGCCGTGCCGACCTCGCGGTTCATGCGACCGATCTGGGCCGACGAGTCCGAGATCATGCCGAGCCGGCCGCCGATGAAGTCGGGTGCCGCGGCCTGGAACGTCGTGTTCTGCATGTTAGCTTCGTGCACCAGGCGCGACAGGACCTGGATGCCTTTCTGGCCGGCCGGGCCGTCGAAGGCGACCTTCTTCTCCGTGGCATCCAGCATCGATCCGCCATGGGAGAAGACGAGCGCCTGCCACATCCAGTTGCCGGTGATCTGCCAACTGAAAAAGGCGCCGCGGACATTGCCACCCAATCCCTCGATGCGCTTGGCGAGCGCGATCACGCCGTCCCAGTCGGTCGGGAACTTGTCGGGATCGCCGCCGGCGCGCTTCACCAGATCGGCGTTGTAGTAGATGACCGGCGTCGACATGGCGACCGCGATGCCGTACTGGCGGCCCTGCACCTGGCCGACCGAGAGGCTCTTCTCCGTGATCCCCAGCTTGGCGAAGTCCGCATCGTCGCGGATCAGCCCGTCGATCGGCTGAGCGATGCCGCGGTCGACCAGGATGCGCTGCCGGTTCATGCCGTGGACCGCCACGTCGGGCAGCGTGTTGGTGATCGAGGCGCGCAGATTGTGCTGCACGATCTGCTCATAGTCCTGCTGGGGACCGAGCAGGTTGATCTTGATGTCCGGACGCTTCTTGGCGAAGGCCGCGACCGTCGCTTCGATCGGTTCCTTGAACAGACCCGGCGCCGGATACTGGACCTGGACTTCGGTGGCTGCGAATGCGCCAAGCGGCAGGCATGCCGCCAGTACAACGAGGCCGAAGAGATTGCGCTTCATGGATGTCCTCCTGGTCGAATCTTGTTTCAGCCTTTCAAGCCGGTCATGGTCATGCCCTCGATGAAGCGTCGCTGCGCCGCCAGAAAGGCCAGCACGAGCGGTGCGATGATGATGACGGCGCCGGCCATCAACGGTCCATAGTCGTGGCCCGCCTCCTCGTTGCGGAAATAGGCGACCCCGAGCGGCGGCGGCGCGAGCTCGCGGCTGTTGATCACGAGCAGCGGCCAGAAATAGTCGTTCCAGTGCGCGACGACGGAAAAGATGCCGAACGAGATCACGGCTGGCATGGCAGCCGGCACCATGATGCGCCAGACGATGGCGAACTCGCTCAGTCCGTCGAGCCGAGCGGCCTGGATCAGCTCGTCCGGCACGGTCTTGAAGAACTGACGCATCAGGAAGATGCCGAACACGGAAATGACGAACGGGATGACCAGGGCCGCGTAGGTGTTCAGCAGCTTGACCTGCCATAGCATGATGTAGAGCGGGATCGCAGGCACGTGACTCGGGATGAGGATGCCGAGCAGGACCATGGCAAAGATGAGGCCGCGGCCGCGGAAATCGAGTTTGGCCAGCGCATAGGCGCACGGCACGGCGACCAGCACCTGCAGCGCGAAGATGGCGGAAGTCACGATCGCGCCATTCAGCAGGTAGCGCAGCATCGGCACCTTGGTGAAGGCCTCGCGATAGTTCTCGTAGGCATGCCATTGCCGCGGCAGCAGCGTCAGCTCGGCGGCAAAGATTTCATGCGGCGGCTTGAACGAGGTCACCGTCATCCACACGAAGGGCGCCAGCATGACGGCGGCGCCCGCCAAGAGGGTTACGTGGCGAACCAGGTCGAACCAGGGTGAGGGGCGGCCGATCATGTGTAGTGCACCCGGCGGTCAAGGATGCGCGCCTGCAGCAGCGTCAGCGTCAGCACGAAAGCCAGGAAGACGACCGTGATCGCCGAGGCATAGCCCGACCGGAAATAGGTGAAGCCTTCCGTGTACATCGTGTAGAGCAGGACCTCGGTCGACTTGTTGGGGCCGCCGGAGGTCAGCACAGCCACGGTGTCGAATACCTGGAAAGAACGTATCGCCATGATGACGAGCACGAACATCAGCGTGGGGCCGAGCATGGGCCAGGTTACCCGGCGGAAGCGCTCCCAGGCGCTGTCGGCGCCGTCGACCGCCGCGGCGTCATAGAGATCGCGCGGCACGGATTTGAGTCCGGCGAGGAAAAGCACGACGTTGAAGCCGAGTGACTGCCACACGCCGATCGCCGCCAGGGCGTAAAGCGCCGTCGCCGGGTTGTTGAGCCAGTGCCCGCCGCGGATGCCGACCAGGCCGAGCAGGAGGTTGACCAGTCCGATGTTGGGGTGAAACAGGAACTCCCACACAACGGCCATTGCGATCAGCGTCGCAGTCACCGGCAGGAAATAGACCGTCCGGTAGAAACCCTGGGCCGAGCTGCGCGCTTCGATCAGCAGGGCGAAGCCAAGTCCCAGCAGGACGGAGGTCGGGACCGTGATTGCGACATAGACAAGCGTGTTGCGCAGCGAGCGCCAGAACACGCGATCGCCGAACATCTCGGCATAGTTACCGAGACCGATCAGGTTGAGCGATTTGGCGCCGAACTGCCAGTCGGTGAAGGACAGTGCGACCACCGCCGTCGTCGGGCCGAGCAGCAGCAGAAAAAGGAGAAACGTCGCCGGGCCGGCCAGACCGGCAGCGGTCAGCGCCTGCTGGCGGCGCAGCCGGCCTCGGCTGCGCTCAAGCGTGTCGGCTCGGGTCGTATCAGCCAAGGGTGCGCATCCTCTGGGCCGCTGGCGCCGTCGCAATCCGGTTGCCGGCGGCATCGAACAGCAGGACGGACGCCGCGTCGGGCGCGAGGTGAACGACGGCACCGATCTTGAACTCGCCGGCGCGAGCGCCCGCGGTGCGCGCGATCACCGGTTCGGCATTGCCTTGAACCTGCACATGCAGGAAGCAATCGGCGCCGAGATTCTCGACATGACGAACGAGACCAGGGAGCGCGCTCGGACCGTCGGCCGCGCCCGGGGCCAGGCACTCGCTGCGGATTCCCACCCGCAGCGACGTGCCGGCCGGCGCGCCGGCCGCGACGGGCAGCAGCGTGTCGAGCACGCGCACGGTTGCGGACGAGGCGACGATGCCGGGAAGCACGTTGATCTTCGGACTGCCGACGAACTCCGCCACCCGCAGATTGGCGGGATCGGCGTAGAGGGAAGCCGGCGAGGCGACCTGAAGCAGCTCGCCTGCCATCATCACGGCGACGCGGTCCGACATGGTCATCGCTTCGGATTGATCGTGCGTCACATAGATGAAGGTCGCTGCGAGCCGGCGATGCAGGTCGGCGAGCTCGGCGCGCATGTGAATGCGCAGCATGGCGTCGAGATTGGACAGCGGCTCGTCCATCAGGAACACCTTGGGCGCGCGCACCATGGCGCGGCCAAGGGCTGCCCGCTGGCGCTGGCCGCCGGAGAGCTGCGCCGGCTTGCGCTGCAGCAGCTCGTCGATCGCGAGCGCGCGCGCAACCTCGCGGACGCGCGCCTCGATGTCGCGTTTGATCTGCTTCGCGCCGGGCATCAGCCGGCCGATCAGCGGCAGGCGCTGGGCGCGCGTCATTCGTCGCATGACCAGCGGAAGCGCCATGTTCTCGAAGACGGTCATGTAGGGGTAGAGCGCATAGGATTGGAACACCATGGCGACGTCGCGTTCCTTGGGCATGAGCGCGTCGACGCCCGCACCGTCGATCGCCACGGAACCCGCATCCTGCGGCTCGAGCCCTGCGACGATGCGCAGCAAGGTCGACTTGCCGCAGCCGGAGGGTCCGAGCAGGGTCAGAAACTCGCCGTCGCGCACGTCGAGACAGACGTCGCGCAGAACCCGCGTGGCGCCGAAGCTCTTGTGGATGCCGACGAGATCGACCCTGGCCATCGTTTCGGTGCCGCGCGGCCGAACGGCGAGCCCGTTCGTCGCGTGGTGGACCGGACCTCCCGCTTGTCCGTGTCTTACGCGCTTGTGCTTGTAGTTTGATGAAGCTTTTATGTCAGTTCTGCGCTCCGGGCAAGTTGCGGACCCGGTGCTGCGAGGAGTGGGGGCAATGATGTATCTGGACAAGCTGAAGCTGGCGGGCCGCGTCGCGGTGGTGACCGGCGCCGCGCGCGGCATCGGCCGCGCCATCGCAGAGGCCGTGACCGAGGCGGGTGCCACAGTCGTGATCGCCGATCTCGATCAGGCGGAGGCTGAGCGCACGGCGGAATCCCTGGTTTCGGCCGGCCGCCGGGCTCGCGCGATACCGGTCGATGTCCGAAACGTCGCCTCGGTGCGCGCGGCAGCGGCGCGCGTCGAAGCCGAGCTGGGCGGCGTGGACATTCTGGTCAACAATGCCGGCATCGCGCGCAACTCGCCGGCACAGGACACGGCCGATGCCGAGTGGCTCGAAGTTCTCGACATCAATCTCAACGGCGTCTACTGGTGCTGTCGCGAATTCGGCCGCGTGATGCTCAGTCGCCGTCGCGGCAGCATCATCAACATCGGCTCGATGTCGGGCATCGTGGTCAATCGTCCGCAGCCGCAGGCGGCTTACAACGCGTCGAAGGCCGCGGTGCACATGCTGACCAAGTCGTTGGCTGCGGAATGGGCGGAGGCTGGGGTGCGCGTCAATGCCGTGGCGCCCGGCTACATCGGCACCGATCTCACGAAGCGCGGCCTGTCGAACCGCGAGTGGGCCGAGCGCTGGCTCGACATGACGCCGGTCCATCGCGTCGGCGAACCCAGCGAGGTCGCCTCGCTGGTGCTGTTTCTGGCGAGCGACGCGGCGAGCTACGTCACCGGCAGCGTGGTTGGCGTCGACGGCGGCTACACGGCCTGGTGAGCGCCGCCGAGGATTGCCTTCACCGCCGCGCGCTGCTCGAGCATGAGCCGGAACGCCCGGTAGCGGCGATCGTAGGCCGCCCGCGCGGCTGATTGCGGCCGCACGACTCGTCCTGCGCCGCCCATCGTGCGCGCGGCGTCCTGCAATGACGGATAGAGGCCGGCAGCGGTTGCCGCGACCATGGATGTGCCGAGCAGCACGCCATCTTCCTGCTGCGGCAGCACGATGGCGCAGCCGGTTGCATCGGCAGTGAGCTGCACCAGGTAGGGCGTACGCGCATGGCCGCCGGTCAGATGCAGCGTGTCGATCCGGTAGCCGGCAGCATTCATCACATCGATGATGTGGCGCGTGCCGAGCGCCACGCCGACGGCCGCCGCATGATAGAGA
Organism: Alphaproteobacteria bacterium; assembly: GCA_016869645.1. Classification (GTDB taxonomy): domain Bacteria; phylum Pseudomonadota; class Alphaproteobacteria; order SHVW01; family SHVW01; genus SHVW01. The sequence goes on along the minus strand of VGDO01000045.1, from coordinate 9,293 downwards.
CGCACCAAAGAATCGAAGGACGCGTCGAGCGTCAGTCCATGGATCACACCGCGTGCGTGGGGGTCGGCCAGCGGCGAGCGGTTGCCGTGGAAATCGGGAACCACCAGGAGTGCGCCATCAAGCTCGGGGCCGGCGCCGAGCTCGGCAATGCGCGCCTGCACGCGCGTATGCCCCGCATCGCCAAGCGCGCGCCCCTCGGCAAGCCATGACAGCACATGGTCGAGCAGCGCGCCGGTTGCGGACTGACCACCTTCGTTGAGCCACAGTCCGGGCAGCATGGCGCCGAAATAGGGCCCCCAGACGCCCGCGATCGGGCGCGGCTGGGACGAGGCCGCCATGTGGCAGGTCGAGGTCCCCGCGATCACGGCCAGATGACGATCGAGGTCGTGAACCTGCTGGCCGCCGAGCAAGGCAAGGCCGCCGGCATGGGCGTCGATCAGGCCGACGCCGACCTCGACTGAGGTGGTGAGTCCGAGTTCGTCCGCGGCTTGCCGAGTGAGCGTGCCGGCGCGCGCCCCGATCGGCGAAGCGCGGCGCACCAGACCACCGCGCTGGGGCAGATCATCGAGCCCGATGCGCTCGAGAAAATCGGCCTGCCAGCCTTCGGCCTCGTGGGCGAGATAGCCCCATTTGCAGGTCACGGTGCATTCCGATGCGACGGTCCGGCCGCTGGCGCGCCAGACCAGGAAGTCTGCCAAATCGAAGGCACGGGCGTAGCGCTGCCAGGCCGACGGCAGATGGCGCTTCAGCCACATCAGCTTCGGCATTTCCATCTCCGGCGACATGACGCCGCCGACATAGTCGAGCACGCGGTGTCCGGTGGCGGTGATCTCCTCCGCTTCGGCGGTCGCACGATGATCGGCCCACATCACAACGTTCCAGCTGCTGTCGCCGCTGGTGGACACGGTCACGGGCTTCCCGCCCGCGTCGAAGACCGCCAGTGAGCAGGTCGCATCGAAGCTGAGACCGCGCACGGACGCGGGCGTCACGCCGGCTTCGGCAAGTGCGCGGCGGGTGACGGTCGCAACGGCGCTCCAGATGTCTGCCGACGAGTGCTCCGCGTGATCGGCTTGCGGCCGGTTGATTAGGATCGACGCGGTCGCACGCGCGAGCATGCGGCCGGTGCCGTCGAAAACGCCGGCGCGCGCACTGGCCGAACCGACGTCGACGGCGACGACGAACGCATCCTGCCCGGCCATAGTCTCCCCCTTGCGCACCGGCGCGAAATACGACATTAGCAATGCCAAGCAAGAACGAGCAATTCTCCGCCGGAAACATCGCCACTATGCGTGCCATCATCATCGGCGCCGGCCGCGGTATCCGGCTCATGCCGATGACGGCCAACGGTCCGAAATGCTTTGCCGAGATCCGCGGCCGGCGCATCCTGGATTGGATCCTGGCGGCGCTGCAGGGCGGTGGCGTTGACGACATCTGCTTTGTCGGCGGCTACCGCATCGACGATGTACGCCGGCACTATCCGCATTTTACCTTCCGGCATAACGCCGACTGGCCCAACAACAACATCCTGGCCTCGCTCATGTATGCCGAGGACCTGATGGACCGGCCGTTCATCACGACCTATTCGGATATCCTCTATACGCCCGAAATCGTGCGCGCGCTGGCGTCGTCGCAGGACGACATTGCGCTCGGCGTCGACACGGACTGGCGCACCCATTACGCGCCCCGCACGCAGCACCCGCCGCACGATGCCGAGAAGCTGATCCTGCGTGATGGGCGGGTGCTGCGCGTTCATCGCGGCATTCCCTACGAGGAGGCGTCCGGCGAGTTCATTGGCGTTGCCAAGTTCTCGACCGACGGCGCCCGTCAGCTGCGTGAGCACTATCATCGCCGTCGCAGGGAATTCGCCGGCAAACCGTTCCGCGAGGCGCAGGTCTTCGAGAAGTCCTACCTGATCCACCTGTTCCAGGACATGATCGAGGCCGGCATTGCCTTCGGCCACGCCGACACGCACGGGCGCTACCGTGAGATCGACACCCAGGAGGATCTCCACCTGGCGGAACGAGGCTGGGAGGGCTGAAGGTCATGGCCACGCTGTTCCCCGCTTCGGTCGTCGGTTCGATGCCGCGTTCGCGCTTCGTGCGCGATCTGATCAATGGCGATTCCGCTGTGCCGCCGGAGCGCGCCGAGGCGGCGATGGATGCGGCGGTGCGCTATGTCGTTGCCATGCAGGAGCATGCCGGGCTCGACGTGGTGAGCGATGGCGAATGGCGGCGGCGCTCCTATATCGGCGTCATCGCCGAACTGGCGCACGGTTTCGAGATCGGCTTCAACCCGGCCGACGGCCGGCCTTGGACCGTGGTCAAGGACAAGGTCGTGTCGTCGCGGCCGGGCTTCATCGCGCGCGAGGCGAAGTTTCTGCGCTCGATCACGTCGCGCCGGATCAAGGTCACCATGCCGGCGCCCGCACTCCTCGGCGAGCGGCTGTGGGACGCCTCGGCCTCGTCGCGCTGCTATCCGAAGCGAGAGGATTTTGTGCGCGACTGCGTGCCGGTGCTGCGCCGCGAGCTCGAGTTGCTGCGCGACTCCGGCGCCGACATCGTGCAGATCGACGATCCCCACCTCTGCTTGTTCGTCGACCCGGACGTGCGCCTGCTCTACGACGACGCCGAGCGCGCGGCCGATTTCGCCGTCGACATGGTCAACGCCGTCGTCGATGGTATATCCGGGCTCAAGATCGCGCTGCACCTGTGCCGGCGTGCCGGCGCGCGGGCGCGCGGCGAGCGCGACCATCGCGGCGGCTATGCCGCGATCCTCCGCCAAATCAACCGGCTCAAGGTCGATCACGTGACCATCGAGTTCTCCACGCCGGGCTCGGGTGACATGGCGGTGCTGCGCGACTTCCGGCCGGACCTGGAGATCGGCCTCGGCTGCGTCGGCGTCACGCCCGGCGTCGTCGATTCCCTCGAGACCGTGGTCGCGCGCGTCGAGCAGGCGGTCAAGCACGTCGATGCGGGGCGCATCACGCTCAATCCCGACTGCGGCTTCGCGCCGGGCTCGGCCGCGCCGGTCGACCTGGACGAGGTCTATCGCAAGCTGCAGATCGAGGCCGAGGCGTCGAGAGTGCTGCGGGAACGGCACGGCTAGCGCGATTTGGCCTTGGATTACACCGGGTTAAGCGAACCCAAAGTCGAATTTTGACGGTTATTTCCGCCTGTTATAAGATATTCGGGTCGTCCGAAGCGACGACGGGCCCGCGCACAAGGCGACGGAACGGACCCTATGGCAGTGACGGCCATCTCGAACGGAATTGGCCTGAACGCGCTGGGTCCCAGCGCGCGCCTTGGCACTTCCTCATCCAGCCAATCGATTGGAGCCGGTTCGACGGCGCCCGAGCAGGGATTGCCCGGCACGCAGCGTCGTGAATTGTCGCCGACGGGGGCTCCTGCCGCGCCGCCCGTGGTGGGCCAGCGCAAGGCGCCGGTCGACCTGCCCGGGCTGGTGACCGCACAGGAAGCCAAAGTCCCCGGACAGGAAAGAGGTGACGGCGCCAAGCAAAAGGGCGAGCTCAGCGACGAGGAAAAGCAGATCGTCGCCAAGCTGCGCGCCCGCGACCAGGAGGTACGCCGCCACGAGCAGGCCCACGCGGCCGCTGGCGGCCAGTATGCCGGCGCACCCAGCTACACCTATCAGGCCGGCCCCGACGGCAAGCAGTACGCGATCGGCGGCTCGACGCCGATCGACGCCAGCCCGATCCCGGGCGATCCGGAAGCGACGGTGCGCAAGATGGAGCAGGTGCGCCGCGCGGCTCTGGCACCGGGCAGCCCGTCGGGCGCGGACCAGGCGATTGCCGCGGCGGCAACCGCCGCCGCACTGCAGGCGCGCCAGGCCGCCGCTGCTCAGCGCCGACAGCAAGCCGAGGCAGCGCAAGCTGAAGCCCAGCAGGCGGCGGGGGTGCCGCAGGTCGGCACCGGCCAAGCTCAGCCCGCCGCGCCGGGCGCAACCCAAGCCGAGGGTGGCGGGGCACAGCAGGGCGGCGGCGCGAGCGCGGCGTCGGGGATTTCGTCGAACTTCACCCCGCCGCCTCTGCCGCCAGTCGCCGTCCAGGTCGGCGTCTACGCGCGCACCAATACCTTGGCGATGCATGGCATGCCGATGACGCTGGCATGCTCCTGCCTTGCCTGCATGCCGCGCGAGATTCGCAGCAGCACGAGCTTCTGACGGCCGATTGACATAAGTTGTCGCCTGCCCGCGGCGATGCTAGGAGGGGAGGCCGTTCCTCTCTGATTTCTCAATCGATGTCGGGCTCCGAAACGACGAATGCCGCCGCGCAGCCGCACCACCTGTCGGCGGGTGCTCTGCTCATGCTCGCGGGGCTGTGCCTGTTCTGGGGACTGAACTGGCCGGCCATGCGCGTGACGGTCGCCGAAATTCCGCCCTGGCACTATCGCGTGCTCTGCCTTGGCATCGGCGGCGCGGCCCTACTGATGATCGCCTTTCTGCGCGGCCAGCGCGTGTCGGTGCCGCGCAATGAATGGCTGCGGTTGATCGTGGCATCCGTGTCGTTTCAGACCTGCTGGCAGATGCTGACTGCCATCGGCCTTCAATCGGTCGATTCCGGACGCGGCGGCATCCTTGCCTTCACCATGCCGCTGTGGGCGGCGATCCTGGCGGGCCCGGTGCTCGGCGAGCGGCTCGACATCCGGCGCTGGTCGGCGGTCTCCATCGGCATCGCCGGCCTGGCGCTCCTGGTCCTGCCCGCCATCGATCGACCCGGCGCATCGCCATTCGGCTCGCTGATCATCCTCGGCGCGTCCTGGGGCTGGTGCCTCGGCACGCTGATCCTCAAGAAATACACGTGGTCCATTCCCGCCGTCAGCATGGCGGGCTGGCAGCTTCTGATCGCCGTTGTGCCAATCGTGGGCGGCATGTCGATCTTCGAGGCTGACGTATCGTTCCGCGTTACCCTGTCGGACATGAGCCAGCGGGCCTGGCTGTGGCTGGCCTTCACCCTCTCCGTGCCGATGGTGTTCTGCCAGTTCGCCTGGTTCCGCCTGGTCGAGCTACTGCCCGCCAACATCGCCTCGCTCTGCATGCTGGCTGTTCCGGTCGTCGGCCTAGTCAGCGGCTGGCTGATCCTCGACGAGGTCGTCACCCTGACCGACGTGATGGCCATGGGACTGATCGTCACCGCACTGGCGCTCGTGCTGATCGTGCCCGCAAAGCCGGATCCCGGGCCGGTTGCCCGTTGATGCAGCATCCGTGTAACAATCCGGTCTGAACCGCCGCCGGCCCAACAATTAGAGGAACCGTCATGGCCAAGGCCTTTGCCTCAACTGCCGACCTTGCGCAAAAGAAGGTGACCTTCGCCAAGCTGGCCGACGGCGTCTATGCCTATACGGCCGAGGGCGATCCCAATTCGGGCATCATCATCGGCGATGACGGCGTCATGGTCATCGACGCGCGTGCGACTCCGGCCATGGCCCAGGATCTCATCCGCCGCGTGCGGCAGGTCACCGACAAGCCGTTCAAGTATGTCGTGCTCACCCACTACCATGCCGTGCGCGTCATGGGCGCCTCGGCATTCGAGGCGCCCTACATCATCTCGAGCCACCACACGCGCGAACTCATCGTCGAGCGCGGCAAGCAGGACTTCAAGTCCGAGGTCGGCCGCTTCCCGCGCCTGTTCGATTCGGTCGAGACCGTGCCGGGCCTGACTTGGCCCAACATGACCTTCGAGCGCTCGATGACCATCTTCATGGGCAAGCGCGAGATCTGGCTGATGCATCTCGGCCGCGCCCACACGAAGGGCGACATCGTGGCCTGGTTGCCCAAGGAGAAGATCCTGTTCTCGGGCGACCTCGTCGAGCAGGGTGCGACGCCCTATTGCGGCGACGCCTATCTCGCCGAGTGGCCGCAGACGCTGGAGCGGGCCAAGTCGCTCGGCGCGCGCAAGCTGGTGCCTGGCCGTGGCGAGGCGATGATGACGCCGGCCGCCTCGCGCCGCGCCATCGAAGCGACGCGTGCCTTCATCGTCGCGATGATGCGCGAGGTGCGCAAGGGTGCCCGCGCGCGCAGGCCGCTCAAGCAGGTCGACGAGGCCGCCTATGCGCGGCTCCAGCCGGCCTATGGCAAGTGGGTGATCTTCGACCACTGCCTGCCATTCAATATCACGCGCGCCTATGACGAGGCTCTGGGCGTGCGACATCCGCGCATCTGGACCGCAAGCCGCGATCGCGAGATGTGGAGGGCGTTGCAGAGCTGAGGACCCGCCTCGGCCTCTCGATGGGAGGTCGCCATGGCTGCTTCGACCGATCTCGACGTTCACCGCAGGCCCGAGGGCTTTGGCGACCGCTTCGCTTTCGGCTTCGTCAAGCTGCTGCGCTTTGTCGCCGATACCTTCTTCGCCAAACGCTACGGCCACCGTGCGGTCGTCTTGGAGACGGTGGCGGCCGTGCCCGGCATGGTCGGCGGCGTGCTCAACCATCTCAAGAGCCTGCGGCGCATGCGCGACGACCGGGGCTGGATCAAGACGCTGCTCGACGAGGCCGAGAACGAGCGCATGCACCTCATGACCTTCGTGGAGATCGCACGACCGAATTGGCTCGAGCGCATCGTGGTGCTGATCGTTCAAGGCGTCTTTTTCAATGGCTTCTTCGTCCTTTACCTCGTCGCGCCGCGCGTCGCGCATCGGATCGTCGGGTACTTCGAGGAGGAGGCGGTCGTCAGCTACACGCAATACCTGGCGGAGATCGACGCCGGACGCCACGACAACGTCGCGGCGCCGGAAATCGCCATCCGGTACTGGAAGCTCGACAGGGGCGCTCGCCTGCGCGACGTCGTGGTCGCCGTGCGCGCCGACGAGGCCGGTCACCGCGACGTCAACCACCGCTTCGCCGACGAGTTGGCTGGCGCGACAGCCAAATAGCCGCCAATATCCAGACGTGACCTGTCGAACACTTCTCACCTCTGAGCCCGAGTGAGCCGCGCAGATTCCCAGCCCGCCGCCAGTGGCGCGCGCGTGACCCAGGCGACCGTCGGCGCGACGCACGCTCTGCATGACGGCTTCAGCAACGGCCTGCTGCTGTTCCTGCCGCTGTGGCAAGTCGAACTTGGTTTGACGCTCGCAGCGACGGGCGCGCTGCGCGCGATGTATTCGATCGCCAATTCCGCGCTGCAGTTTCCCGTCAGCCTGATCGCGGAGCGGATCAGCGAGCGCGCCATGCTGGCACTGGGCACGATTGTGCTCGGCCTCGGCTTCGTCGGCGCCAGCCTGAGCGGCGGCTACATCCTGATCGCGGTCGCCATCTTCATGACCGGCGTCGGCGCCAGCGCGCAGCATCCTCTCAGCAGCAGCCTGATCACCCGGACGGCCCATGGCGCGCGGCTGCGGGTGGCGCTGAGCACCTACAATTTCCTGGGCGACGTCGGCAAGGTGGTGGTGCCGGCTCTGGCGGCCTTCATCGTCTCGCTGTCCAGTTGGCGCGATTCGATGTTCGCGCTTGGCGCGGCGGGCGTCGTTCTCGGCATCGCCATCTTTCTGGTGCTGCCGCGCACATCGGCAGCCCCGATCGCCAGCGAATCGAAAGAGGCAGGGAGCGCGGGTCCGACAATCTCGAACTGGCCGAAATTCTCGCTGCTCGCCGCAATCTCGGCACTCGACAGCGTCGGCCGTGCCGGCGCCTTGACGCTGCTGCCCTTCGTGCTGGTCGGCAAAGGTGCGGAGATTGCCACGGTCGGCTTCGCCCTGAGCCTGATCTTCGCAGGCGGCGCATGCGGCAAGTTCGTGTGCGGCGTCATTGCCACGCGTCTCGGCCCGGTCGCCACGGTCATCGCCACCGAAATCGTCACGGCCGTCGGCGTCATGGCGCTCGTCTTGCTGCCGATCTCCGGCGTGCTGTTCCTGCTGCCGGTGCTCGGTCTCGCACTCAACGGGACCTCCTCGGTGCTTTACGGATCCGTGCCAGAGACGGTCGCCCGCGACAAGATCGTCCGCTCATTCGGCCTGTTCTACACGATCGGGTCTGCCGGCAGTGCCGTGGCGCCATTCGTTTATGGCGCTTTGAGCGACTTACTCGGATTGAGCGTGGCGCTGATGATCCTCGCAGGCGGTGTCCTGGCCATCGTGCCGATGACCCTGGCGCTCCCGCTGATCGAGACGAAGCGAAGCTGAGACGAGGACGTGTCGGCGTCGCAGATTCGGATGGCTCGGCAGATTCTCAAGCGCTTCGCCGGGCTGCGCGCCGGCGAGCGTGTCCTGATCCTCGCCGAGACCGAGGCGGACGATCGGGTCAAGACGGCATTCCATCGCGCTGCGCGGGAGCTCGCCGGCGCCGACGTCGCGCTCGTCACATACGATCGCCGGCCGCCCTACACCCATCCGCCCGAGCCGGTCCCGCATGCGGTGATGGCCGCCGATCTTGTCGTCGCGCTCGACATCTATCTCTCCCACACCAGGCTCGAGAAGGCGGCGCGCGCCGCCGGTGCACGCTTTCTGAACCTTCACCCCGCCGATTTCGCCGCGCTCCGACGGGCGGTGCTCGGTGTTGATCACACGCTCATTCGCCAGCGCGCGCGCAAGTTGGCTCGGATATTCGGCGCGAGCAGACAAGGGCTCATCACGTGCCGGTCGGGCTCGAAGCTGTCGTTCGACATCGACGGAAGCAGGAACGCAACGACCGGCGATGGCGTCGTGGTCGAACGCGGCGGATACGCGACGCTGCCGACCGGCAAGATCAAGGTCCCGGTCGTCAGGACAACGCTGAACGGCGTCTTTGTCGTCAACGGTGTGATCATTCCGCCGATCAACGAATTGACCGGGACCGTGACATTGCGCTTCAAGCGGGGCAGGGTTGTTGAGATTGCCGGTGGGCGCGACGCCCGAGCCTATGCCCGCTTCCTCGCGTCTTTCGACGAGCCCAGCATGTACGCGTTCGACCACCTCACCTTTGGCTTCAATCCGAAAGCGTCGCTGCGTCAGCCGCCGGCACCGCGGTTTTCGTCCGAGGCGGAGAAGGTGATGGGCAGCATCAACATCGGGCTGGGTTCCGCCGGGCTCCGCGGCAAGCAGCACACCGACGTCGTTTCGGTGGGCTGCACGGTTGCGCTCGACGGCAAGCCGATCATCGCGGCGGGCCGCTATACAACCTGGTGATGTGCGGCGCACGACGGGCGGGACCCTATCTGTCGGTAGCGCGTGAAGATGTCCGCGTCTTGTAGCACATCATATGTCCACTGCTGATGATGTTGGGCCGGTGGGGTTGTGGGTAACGCGGAGCGTTATCCACAAATCCACCGGCCTGGCGCGCTGAGCGGACTTAAGCGGCCAGTGGGTT
>VGDO01000044.1 GCA_016869645.1 Alphaproteobacteria bacterium | reverse complement strand
ATCGCTGCTCGCCGATCTCGCCACGCTCACCCGCAACACCGTCCGCTTCGGCCGCGCAGCCTCCTTCCCGGTGCTCGCCACCCCGACCGAAATCCAGCGCCGCGCACTCGATCTGCTCGCCGTCAAGCCCAGCCTGTAGTCAGGACCCGCAGACAAACGCGAGTCACATCAGTGGCTTGGTCAAAATTCGGGCAAAGTTCAGATTAGCCCTGCGCCGCCCGCAAGCCGCCTCATCGATTGACGAATTGCCGCCTGCCGGGCGACGCGGCATCATGCCCGTCATGGCGCGCTTGCCAGATGCCGATATCGACGCGTTCTTCGCTCGCCTTGCCGAGCGCAACCCGGCTCCGAAGGGCGAGCTCGAGCATCTCAACCCGTACACCCTGCTGGTCGCGGTCGTGCTCTCCGCTCAGGCGACCGATGCCAGCGTCAATAAAGCGACCGAGCCGCTATTCAAGGTGGCCGATACCCCGGCCAAGATGCTGAAGCTCGGCGAAGCGCGGCTCAAGCAGCACATCAAGACGATCGGCCTCTATAACGCCAAGGCAAAGAACATCATCGCGCTGTCGAAACTGCTCATCGAGCGGCACGGCGGCGAGGTGCCGCGCGGCCGCGCCGAGCTGGAAGCGCTGCCCGGCGTCGGGCGCAAGACCGCCAATGTTGTGCTCAATATCGCCTTCGGCGAGCCGACCATGGCGGTCGACACCCACGTCTTCCGCGTTGCCAATCGCACCGGCCTGGCGACGGGCAAGACGCCGCTCGCGGTCGAGCTCGCGCTCGAGCGGCGCGTGCCCACGACCTGGAAGCAGCACGCTCATCACTGGCTGATCCTGCACGGCCGTTATATCTGCAAGGCGCGCAAGCCGGATTGCGCGGGCTGCCCGGTCATGGAGATTTGCCGCTTCAAGGGCAAGGTCGCAGCCTAAGTCCGGCAATACCGGGACGCAGAATGGCCGCGCGACCGGCCGGTCAGGATCCCGGGAAGCTCGCCTTGCGCGCGCGGCCGAGCATGCCGTCGAAGCACGACGGCGGCGAGGGCTGCGCCATCTGGCGCGCGCGCAACTCGACGTGGTGGACCTTGGTGCCGCCGTCGGCACCCAAGGGTTCGGCATAAAGAAAGATATCGAGCACACAATCGGCGCCGCGGTACTGCCAGACCTCGGCCGGCGCGTCGCGGCGCACGAAGCCCGGTCGCCCGAGCAATTCGGCCACTTGCTTGCCGGTCAGACCGACCAGGGTCTTGGGATCAGCCCGGCGCGGCTCCTCGCGGGGCATTTGGGTGTCGGGCCGCACGACGAGCGAAGCCGTCTGAGCCCCGTCCGCGCCTGTGTTCGGCAGCGCAGTTGCCGGCGCGCTGGTCAGATCGGATTGACGGGGCGCCACGCAGGCGCTCAGCCCCGCGAGCAACACGGCGGCCGCCAAACCCCTCAACGATTCCCCCGGCATGGATTCATCCCCTGCTGCACGCCGGCGTTAGTCGCCGGTCGCCGCCTGTACTTCTGCCATCACCGCCGGCTTGGGCAGGATTTCGATGGATCCGCTGATCTCACCGCCCGGCTCGATCTGGATGCTGCCGTAGCGCAGCTTGCCTCGCACCCGGCCGGAGCGGCGCAGGATCAAGCGATCACGGACTGTCAGGTCGCCTTCGAACACGCCGCTGACATCGGCCTTCTCGATTTCGGCCGTGCCCTTGAACGTGCCGCTCTCGGCGATCTCGACGGCGACGCTGTTCTTGAGCGTCGCCTCGATGCGGCCTTCGACGATCAGCAGGTCGCAGGCCGTGATTTCGCCAGACAGATAGATGTCCTTGCCGACCAGCAGCTTCTTGCCCTCGACCTGAGATGACTTGGCCGGCTCGGGCCGGGGCGGCTCGGGCTTTGCCATCACCGGACGTGCAACCGGGGTGACCTCGGTCGGCCGCGCTGGCGCGACAGACACGACAGCAGGCCGCGGTGCGGCCATGGGCTGCGCGCGTGATGGTTCTGGGTTGTCGCCGGCACCGCCCAAGAGCGGCGGTGTTGGTTGCCCCGTCGTCACTTCCGGGCCGTCCTTGCCAGCGCCCGTTTGTTTGCGGCCGAACATGTTCCACCCCTCGTTGGAACGTCGCTTACTCTTCTTTTAACCTATTTTATTGGGGAAAACCAATGTTTTATCGCTCCGTTCGCGAAGCATTTGAACGGATTTCAATCCATGAAACACGTGGACCATCAAAATCGTCGCCAGAATCGGCGCCAGCAGATTGAGCACGGGCACGGCCATGGCGAGCGCGATCACGACACCCGCATTCAGCAGCCGCCATCGCTCCATGCGTCGAACGCTCGCCGCCTGCTCGGGCGGGAGCCGGCGCAACGCGACAATTTCGTAGAAATTGCGTCCGAGCAGCCAGCCGTTGAGCACGAGATAGAGGACGAGGTTGAGCGCCGGCAAGGCGAGGTAGAACGGCAGCGCCAGCAGATTGAGTGCGATCGTCGTGACGGCGAAACGTAACCCGATTGCCACTCCTTCCAAGATGGAAGGATCGCGCGCCGGCGGCAGGGCCGCGTAATGACGCCGCTCGACCGCGTCGGCAACCGACTCGAGAAAGATGCCCGCGAAGGCAGCGACCAGGCCAGGATAGAAGAGCCAGACCATGATCAGCACGGCGGCGGCGCCCAGCACCTGGATCAGCCAATTGGCCGGGCCGTCGAGCCAGGCATAGCCGGTCGAAACCTGACCATCGAGCAGATAGGACAGGCCGAGCCAGGTCAGGACGAAGACGACAGCGGCCATGCCGACGCCGAACCAAATGACGCGGCGGATCGCGGGATCGTCGAGCTGACCAAATGACTTTGCGATGTGGGCGAGCAAGGGGCGCCGTGTTCCTGATGCGAAATGTCCCTGATTAGCGGGCCTGCTTGCTCGCCGCAAGCTTGATGCCTGGCTGAGAATTGTCCATTGCGGACAATTTCAGCCAGGCACCAGGATTGCCGCAAGTGTCGCCGTCGCTATACTCGATCGGGCAGCCGTGACGCACGGATTGCACCCTGCAATCGACGTGGAGCAGCGATGATGGCGGACGAACCGCTCGATGTGGTCGGAATCGGCAATGCGATTGTCGACGTGCTCGCCCATGCCGATGACGACTTCCTGACGCGGCATCGCCTGACCAAGGGCGCCATGACGCTGATCGATGCGGAGCGCGCCGAGCAGCTCTACAGCGTCATGGGCCCCGGCGTGGAATGCTCCGGCGGATCGGCCGGCAACACCATGGCGGGGATCGCCTCGCTCGGCGGACGCGGCGCCTATATCGGCAAGGTGCGCGACGATCAGCTGGGCCAGGTGTTCCGCCACGACATTCGCGCAGCAGGCGTCGCATTCGACACGCCGCCGGCGAGTTCGGGGCCGCCGACCGCGCGCTGCCTGATCCTCATCACACCCGACGCACAGCGCACGATGAACACCTATCTCGGCGCCTGCGTCGATCTCGGTCCCGAGGACATCGATCCGATGGTGATCGGCGGAGCCCAGGTGACCTATCTCGAGGGCTACCTGTGGGACCCGCCACGCGCCAAGGAAGCATTTCGCAAGGCGGCCGCGCTGGCGCATGCCGCCGGCCGCAAGGTGGCTCTCAGCCTGTCCGATCCGTTTTGCGTCGACCGCCATCGCCGGGAATTCCGCGACCTGGTCAAGAGCCACGTCGACATCCTCTTCGCCAACGAGGCCGAAATCCTTTCGCTCTACCAGGTCGACGATATCGATCATGCGGTCGCTGCCGTGCGCACCGAATGCGAGCTGACCGCGCTCACACGCAGCGGCAAGGGCTCCCTGGTTGTTCAGGCCGCGACGGTTGAGCCGGTGGCCGCAGAACCAATTGCGCGAGTCTTGGACACGACTGGTGCGGGCGATCTCTATGCCAGTGGCTTTCTCTACGGCTACACGCGCCGCCTGCCGGCCGCCCAATGCGGCCGGCTGGGCTCGATCGCCGCCGCCGAAGTCATTTCGCATTTTGGCGCGCGGCCGGCAACGCCGCTCAAGGACTTGCTTGCGCGCACGCCGGGCAATGCCCGAGCCGCATCGGGAGCGCCCATGTGAGCGCGCCGTCCGAGCGGCGGACCGGCTGGTTCGAGGCGCTGCGGATCTACGGCGATCCGCGGCTGGTCGCGATCTTCGTGATGGGATTCGCGAGCGGACTGCCGCTCGCCCTGACCGGCGCCACGCTTGGCATCTGGCTCAAGGATGCCGGAGTTTCGCTGTCGACGATCGGCTTCTTCGCGCTGGTCGGCATCGCCTACAATTTGAAGTTCGTGTGGTCACCAATCATCGACCGCGCACCGCTGCCGGTGCTCGAGCGTCTGCTCGGCCGGCGGCGCAGCTGGGCGCTGACCATCCAGGTGGCGCTCGCCGTGGCGATTCTCGCCCTGGGGCACGCCGATCCGCGCGTCAGCCCTGAGATGACCGCGCTGTTCGCCGTGATCGTCGCCTTCTGTTCGGCGAGCCAGGACATCGTCATCGATGCCTACCGCGTCGAGCTGTTGGAGCCGAACGAGCAGGGGGCAGGCGCGGCCGCGACGCAACTCGGTTACCGCATCGGCATGCTCGCCTCGGGCGCCGGCGCCCTGTTCATCGCCGAGTTCTACGGCTGGACGGCCGCCTACACGGTCATGTCGAGCCTGGTCGGCATCGGCATGCTCGCGGTCCTGATGACGCGCGAACCGCGCGGCGTCGACGCAGGTCCGAAGGAACCGCGGGGCTCGACCAGCGCGGCCGCGCGCTTCGTCGCCTGGCTGACCTCGGCCGTGATCGAGCCGCTTGCCGACTTCGCGCGCCGGCCGGCTTGGCTCGCCGTGCTGCTTTTCGTGGTGCTCTACAAGTTCGGCGACGCGCTGGCCGGCGTGATGGCGGGACCGTTCTACATCGCCATGGGCTTCAGCAAGGCGGAGATCGCCAGCATCAGCAAGGTGTTCGGCGTGGGCGCCACCATGCTCGGCGTGTTCCTGGGCGGGCTGGTGGTCTACCGGCTCGGCGTGTTCCGCAGCCTGCTGGTGTGTGGTGTCCTCCAGATGCTGTCGAACCTCATGTTCGCGCTCCAAGCCCTGGTTGGCTACAACCTGGCCTTTCTGACAGCGACCATTGCCATCGAGAACATCACGGGCGGCATGGGCTCGGCCGCCTTCGTTGCCTACCTGTCGAGCCTGTGCAACGTCGCCTATACGGCGACCCAGTACGCGCTTTTGTCGTCGCTCGCCGCCATGGGACGCACCGTGCTGTCCTCCTGGGGCGGCATCCTGGCCGAACGGCTGGACTGGCTGCTGTTCTTCCTGATCACGACCGCGGCAGCCGTGCCGGGCCTGCTGCTGCTGATCTGGCTCGGGCGGGTGATCGGACAGTCGTCCGCGACCCCGGCGGTCCAATTGGCGGAGGACTGATGATGGCTGCATCGATCGCGTTACGGATCTCCGTCGTTCAGGGTGACATCACCAAGCAGGAGGTCGACGCAATCGTGAACGCCGCCAATGAGAGCCTGCTCGGCGGCGGCGGAGTCGATGGCGCCATCCATCGCGCAGCCGGTCCCGAGCTGCTGGCCGAATGCCGGGCGCTGGGCGGCTGTCCGACCGGCCAGGCCAAGATCACCCGCGGCTATCGGCTGCGCGCGCGACACGTCATCCACACCGTCGGACCGGTCTGGCATGGCGGCGGGCGCAACGAGGATGCCTTGCTCGCCTCGTGCTACCGACGCTCGCTCGAGATCGCGCGCGATCACGCTCTGGCCAGCATCGCCTTTCCGGCAATCTCGACCGGCGTGTTCGGCTACCCGCTCGCGCGCGCAACCGGCATCGCCATCGAGACGGTCTGGCAATTCCTCGCGGGCGAGCCATCGATCAGCCAGGTTAACTTCGTGTGCTTCGGCGCCGAGACGGAGACGCTCTACCGTCGCGAGCTTCAATCGCGCGCGTGAGGGCGTGGTGCCGGCATTGTTGCATCGAGTGGGACCATTCTCGCTTGACACCTTACCCCTCGATGCATAGATTGGCGCCCATGCCTCGCCCTGCAATGCATCTGAAGGCGGTCCGCCGCCCCTCCCCGGACTACACCAGCCGGGAATATTGGAATGGTCTCATCAAGATGAGCCTGTCCAAGTTCTTCATCCTCTGCGTGCTGAACGAGCGCGGCATGCACGGCTACGAAATCACGCGCGCCGTTGAGCGGACCACTGAAGGATGCTGCTCGCCATCGGAAGGCGCGCTCTACCCGGTGCTTCATGAGTTCGAGAGCGGTGGGTACGTCACCGCCCGCACCGAGAATGTCAACGGCCGCGAGCGGAAGATCTACGAACTGACCGCAAAGGGCCGCCAGGCCTTCGCCGTGGCGTCTTCGGCCTGGCTCGATGTCGCCGGGTGCCTCGGCGGCTCGTGCAAGCCCGCCAAGGGCAAACGCCAGAGCTGCTAAAAAATTTTCCCTCGATACCTTGATGATCGATGCATCGCCCTGCACAATGAGCGAACAGGAGACCGTCATGAGCGAGCAACTGCCTATCGCCATCATCGGCGCCGGCCCGGTCGGTTTGGCCGCCGCCGCACATTTGGTCGAGCGGGGTCAACGATTCCTCGGCATCGAGGCCGGACCCGGGGTCGGTCACGCGATCCGGCAGTGGAGCCATGTCCGCGTCTTCTCGCCCTGGTCATACAATGTCGATCAGGCGGCGCGCCGGCTGCTCGAGCGTACAGGCTGGAGGCATCCGGGCCCGGAGGCCTTGCCCACGGGCGGCGAATTGGTCAGCCAGTATCTCGAGCCGCTTGCGCTGCATCCCGCGCTGCGGCCGCACATCAGGCTGAATGCAAAGGTAACCGCCGTAGGCCGGCGCAACTATGACAAGGTGAAGACCGTGGGGCGTGACGACCAGTCGTTCGCGCTTCGTGTCGTCGTCGCCGATGGAAGCGAGGAGGAGTTGCTGGCGCGCGCGGTGATCGATGCCTCCGGAACGTGGTTCGCGCCGAACCCGCTGGGCAGCAGCGGTTATCACATACCCGGCGAACGCGCGGCCGCAGGCACCATCGCCTATGGCATTCCCGACGTGCTCGGCGCCGAACGGGCGCGCTATGCCGGAAAGACCAACCTCGTCGTCGGCAGTGGCCACTCCGCCATCAATGCCGTGCTGGATCTGGTCGAATTGTCGCGTGCCGTCCTCGGCACCAGGGTCATATGGGCGGTGCGGCGCACCGATGCGGCGACCTTGTATGGCGGGGAAGCGGCTGACGCGCTGGAGGCGCGGGGAGCGCTCGGCGCTCTCGCGCGCCAGGCCGTCGAAGCCGGCGACGTCGATCTCGTCACCGCATTCCGGGCCCAGACCGTACGCAGCCAGCCCGATGGCAAGCTGCAGCTTCAGGGCACCGTGCACGATTCCGAGACGACGCTTCTGGTCGATCGCATCGTCGTCGCCACCGGCTTCCGCCCGGATTTTTCTTTCCTGACGGAAGTGCGGCTCGGCCTCGATCCCTGGCTGGAGACCACGCCCAAGCTGTCTCCCATGATCGATCCCAACCTGCATAGCTGCGGCACGGTTCGCCCGCATGGTGCGGCCGAGCTGGCGCACCCGGAGACGAACTTCTTCATCGCCGGCATGAAGAGCTATGGCCGCGCGCCCACCTTCCTGCTGGCGACGGGGTACGAGCAGGTGCGCTCGATCGTGGCCGAGCTGGTGGGAGATCATGCGGCGGCCGAGCGCGTGGAGCTCAGGCTGCCGCAAACCGGCGTGTGCGTCACCCGTCCGCGTGGCGCGACGCGCGCGAGCGCGAGCTTGTCCGCGCAGCCGAACGCGGCAATCGCGCCGGCCATGGCAGGTGCGGCCGCCGCTGCCGACTGCTGCGGCGGACCCGCGCCCGCGTCGGCGGATGCATGCTGCGTCCAGGACATGGAAGCGAAGCAGGCCGGCGAAGCCGGGTGCGGCTGTTCGTCGCCCACGGTCGAAGCAGCGCCCCAGAAAGCCGCGTGCTGCAACTGACCGGATGTTGACGCCGCGCCGGCGAGGGGCATCACGGGAGTGACGGGATCGCAGCAGTCGAAGTCCGTCATCGTCGTCGCGCTCGGCGCCACGCAGACGCTTGCCTGGGCATCGTCCTACTACATCCCCGCGATCCTGGCCGCGCCGATCGCCGACACGCTGGACCTCGGCGCCTCCTGGTTCTTCGGCGCATTCTCGGCCGCCCTCCTGGTCGCGGCATTCTTCGGACCTGCCGTCGGGCGGACCATCGACCGACAGGGTGGGCGCGGCGTGCTTTGCCTTTCGAACCTGGTGCTCGCCGCCGGGTTGGCTGTGCTGTCGTTCGCTACCGGTCCGATCACCCTGCTTGCCGCCTGGGGCATCCTCGGCTTCGGCATGGCGCTTGGCCTCTACGACGCGGCGTTTGCGAGCCTGACGGCGATCTACGGCCGCGAGGCACGCAGCGCCATCACCGGCATCACGTTGATTGCCGGTTTCGCGTCGACCATCGGCTGGCCCGTTTCAGCCTACCTGAACGAGGTGCTCGGCTGGCGCGAGACCTGTCTGGTCTGGTCGGCATGTCACCTGGTGCTCGGCTTACCGGTCAACTTTCTGGCGCTGCCGAGCGGAAGCTCCTTCTCCAAGCCCGCAACCACGACTGCGACCGCTGGACCGGCCGTCGGTTGGAACCCGCGACGCGAGATGTTCCTGCTCGCTTTCGTGTTCGCCGCAGCTTGGACGGTGACCGGCGGGATGGCGGCGCATTTGCCGGCGCTCCTGGAGCGCGCAGGGGCGTCGCCGGTCGAGGCAATTGCCGCTGCCGCCCTGGTGGGTCCGGCCCAGGTCGGAGCGCGCATGATCGAGTTCGCGCTGCTGCGCCACACCCACCCGCTCGTCGCCGCGCGCGTTGCAACGGTGCTCCACCCGATTGGCGCCGCATTCCTCGGGCTTTTCGGGCCGATTGCGGCGATCGGCTTCACCCTGCTCTACGGCGCCGGCAATGGACTGCTGACGATCGCACGCGGCACGCTGCCGCTCGCGATCTTCGGTCCGCAATCCTTCGGCGAGCGCACGGGCCTGCTCGGGGCTCCCGCGCGCATCACGCAAGCTTTCGCGCCTTTCGTCTTTGGCGTCCTCCTCGAGATGTTGGGCGTGCATCTCATCGTCGTTTCCGCGGCCTTGTGCCTATCTGCGCTGGCAGCACTGCTATGCCTGCGAAAGACGTGACCCGCCCGTGATGAAGGCCACGCCATGCATTATGGCTGGGTGATCCCCGCTAGCGGGGCGTTCGGCTCCTTCATGACCGTACCCGCGCAGACAGCCGGCGTGTCCGTCTTCATCGATCAGCTGATCCCTCGCCTGCGATGCCGCCGGCTTACTCGTTGAGCGGCCGAAAAGCGCCGGCCATATCGACGCCAGTCTAACTCCGCTTGCCCTCGAGCGAATAACCGGCGGCACGCACGGTGCGGATGAGATCGAGCTCGCCCTTGGCGTTGATCGCCTTGCGCAGACGGCGGATATGGACGTCGACCGTGCGCAGCTCGACATAGACGTCGGAGCCCCACACGGCGTCGAGCAGCTGCTCGCGCGAGAAGACCCGGCCCTGGTGCTCGAGCAGGTAGCGCAGCAGCCGGAATTCTGTCGGGCCGAGATGAATGTCGCGGCCATTGCGCCGGACGCGATGGCCGACCAGGTCCATCGACAAATCGGCGCAGCGCAGCACTTCAGCTGTCGCGGCCGGGTTGGTGCGGCGCATGACCGCGCGGATGCGCGCCATCAGCTCCGACGGGCTGAACGGCTTGGTGATGTAGTCGTCGGCGCCGCTGTTCAGGCCGCGAATGCGATCGCCCTCCTCGCCGCGCGCCGTCAGCATGATGATGGGCGTGGTTCGCGTCTGTGCCTGACGCCGGAGCCGCCGACACACCTCGATGCCCGAGAGCTGCGGCAGCATCCAGTCGAGCAGCACCAGATCGGGCTTGCGCTCGGCCGCCATCAGCAGCGCCTCCTCGCCGTCATGGGCCTCGGCGACGACAAAGCCTTCGCGCTCCAAGTTGTAGCGCAGCAATGTGACCAGCGGTGCCTCGTCCTCGACGATCAGGATCATCTGCTTCATACGCCTTGGCCGCTCTTGCTGTCCTGGCCGCTCTTGGCATCGGGATTGATCACCGTGAAGCTCGTGCTGTCGCCCTTGGGTCGCTCCGCCTTGAGCGGCTGGCCGCGCACCTGGAAATAGACGGTCTCGGCGACGTTGGTCGCGTGATCGCCCATGCGCTCGATGTTCTTGGCCATGAATAGCAGGTGCGTGCACGGCGTAATGTTGCGCGGATCCTCCATCATGTAGGTCAGCAGCTCGCGGAACAGGCTGTTGTAAAGCTCGTCGACCTCCTCGTCGCGCCGCCACACGGCGACCGCCTTGTCGGCGTCGCCGTCGACATAGGCGTCGAGCACGTCCTTGACGATCGACTGCACCAGCCGCCCCATGCGAGGCACGCTGCCGGCCGGTCGTGCCGCCGGCATCTGGTTGAGCGCTATGGCGCGCTTGGCGGCGTTGGTCGCGTAGTCGCCGATGCGTTCGAGGTCGCTCGAGATCTTGAGCGCCGCCAGGATCGAGCGCAGATCGACCGCCATCGGTTGGCGCAGCGCCAGCATGCGCACGACCGAGGCATCGACCTCACGTTCGAGCGTGTCGATCTTGGCATCGTTGTCGACCGTGCGGCGCGCAAGCTCGCTGTCGCGCCGCCCGACCGCGTCCATGGCATCGGCGATCTGCGCCTCGACCAGGCCGCCCATGCGCGACAATAGCGCCTTCAAATGCTTCAGCTCGTCGTCGTAGGACTTGACGATGTGCTCGGAGGCCATGCTGCAGTTCTCCGCTCGCCGGAGGCTGTCTCAGCCGAACCGGCCGGTGATGTAGTCCTGGGTCCGCTTCTCGCGCGGGTTGGTGAAGATCGTGTCGGTCCGGTCGAATTCGATCAGCTCGCCCAGATACATGAATGCCGTGAAATTCGAGGTGCGCGCCGCTTGTTGCATGTTGTGCGTGACGATCGCGATCGTGTAGTCGGACTTCAGCTCGTCGATCAGTTCCTCGATCTTCGCGGTCGAGATCGGATCGAGCGCCGAGCATGGCTCGTCGAGCAGGATCACCTCGGGCTTGAGGGCGATGGTGCGTGCGATGCATAGGCGTTGCTGCTGGCCGCCCGACAGGTCGAGGCCCCCGGCTCCGAGCTTGTCCTTGACTTCGTCCCACAGGGCCGCGCGCCGCAGCGCCGATTCCACGCGTTCGTCCATCTCCGCCCTGGGCAGGCGCTCATAGAGACGCATGCCGAAAGCGATGTTGTCGTAGATCGTCATCGGGAACGGCGTCGGCTTCTGGAACACCATGCCGACCTTGGCGCGCAGCAGGTTGACGTCCTGCCTGGGCGACAGGATGTCGGCGCCGTCCAGCAGCACCTCGCCTTCGGCGCGCTGGTTCGGGTAGAGGTCGTAGATTCGATTGAGCACGCGCAGCAGGGTGGACTTGCCGCAACCCGAGGGGCCGATGATGGCGGTGACCCGGCGCTCGTAGATCGGCAGCGATATGCGGTTCAGCGCGCGATGGCCATTGTAGAAGAACGACAGATTGCGCGCGGCGACCTTCTCGCGACCATTCATGTCATGACCGTCGCCGGCATTGCCATCGATCATTTCAGGTTTGCCTTTCCGGCCGACAGCGCGCGTGCGCCGACGTTGAGCGCGAGGATCGCGAAGGTGATGGTGAGCGCGCCGGCCCAGGCAAGTTTCTGCCAGTCGGCATAGGGGCTGAGCGCGAATTGGAAGATCGTCACGGGCAGGTTGGCCATCGGCGCATTCATGTCCGTGCTCCAGAACTGGTTGTTGAGCGCGGTGAACAGCAATGGCGCGGTTTCGCCGCTGATGCGCGCCACCGCCAGCAGGATGCCGGTGATGATGCCGGCGCGCGCCGCACGGTACGATACCTGGAGGATGACGTGATAGCGCGGCGCGCCCAAGGCGGCGGCGGCCTCGCGCAGGCTGTTCGGCACGAGGTTGAGCATGTCCTCGGTCGTGCGCACGACCACTGGAATGACCAGCACGGCAAGTGCCACAGCGCCAGCCCAGGCCGAGAAATGGCCCATCCGGATCACCATGACCTCGTAGATGAACAGGCCGACGATGATCGAGGGGGCGCTCAGCAGCACGTCGTTGATGAACCGAACCACCACGGTCAGCCGGCTATACTTGCCGTACTCTGCCATGTACGTGCCGGCCAGCATGCCGACCGGAGCGCCGATCAAGGTTGCCAGCACGGTCATGACTAGGCTGCCGGCGATCGCGTTCAGCAGCCCGCCGTCGCTGCCCGGCGGCGGCGTCATCTGGGTGAAGACCTGCAGCGACAAACCGCTCAGCCCGTTCCACAGCAACGAGCCCAATATCGCGACCAGCCAGCCGAGGCCCATCGCGGTCGCGGCCAGCGACAGACCCATGGCGGCCGCGTTCTTGTGCCGGCGTCGCGCATAGAGATCCATGTCAGCGCTCCGCCTTGCGCTCATAGCGCAGCAGGAGAAGCCGCGCGACTGCCAGAACCGCGAAGGTGATGAGGAACAGGATGAGGCCGAGCGCGACCAGCGCCGACGTATAGAGATCGCCGACCGCTTCGGTGAACTCGTTGGCGATGGTGGCCGAGATCGTGGTGCCGGGTGCCAGGACGGACGCGCTGATGCGGTGCGCGTTGCCGATCACGAAGGTCACGGCCATGGTCTCACCGAGCGCGCGCCCCAGGCCGAGCATGATGCCGCCGATGACGCCAACGCGCGTATAGGGGATGACCACGTGCCAGACCACTTCCCACGTCGTGCTGCCGACGCCGTAGGCCGCCTCCTTCAGCATGGGCGGCACCTGCTCGAATACGTCGCGTGCAATCGCCGTGATGAACGGCAGGACCATGATCGCGAGGATCAAGCCGGCGGTGAATATCCCGATGCCGTAGGGCGGGCCGGCGAACAGCATCGACAGGCCGGGCACGTTCTCGAACGTGCCGATCAGCAGCGGCTGGATCGTGCCTTGCACGATCGGCGCGAACACGAACAGGCCCCAGATGCCATAGATGATCGAGGGAATGCCGGCGAGCAGCTCGATCGCCACGCCGATCGGCCGCTTGAGCCAGATCGGGCACAGTTCGGTGATGAAGATGGCGATGCCGATGCTGACCGGAACGCCGATCAGCATGGCAATCGCCGAGGTGATGAGAGTACCGTAGATCGGCGCGATCGCGCCGAACTGTTCGGTGACCGGGTTCCAGACCTCGGTCGCGACGAAGCCGATGCCGAACTGCCGGAGCGCCGGAAGCGATCCGTCGATCAGCGCGGCGATCACGCCACCGAGCACGAGCAGCACGGCGACCGCGAAGAACAGGGTCGTTGCGCGAAAGGCCGAGTCGGTGAAATTGAGCCGGCGCGTCGTGCCGTTCATTTGCCTCGGTGCGTCTGCCCGGAGTGCGAGATCGGTCAAGATTAGAGCCCCGCGCCCAGGTGGAAAAGTCGGGGCCGCCGCCGGAAATCCTGGGCAGCCGGCCCCGGTTCGCGAACGATCGTCAGTTGGTCATGTAGAGCGGCCTGCCGTCGGCCGCCTTGATGCTGTCGTTCCACACCTTCTCGACGAGCTTCACGACCGCCGCTGGCATCGGCACATAGTCGAGCTCCTCGGCCATCTTGCCGCCGCTCTTGAAGGCCCAGGCGAAGAACTTCAGCGCAATCGACGCGGCGGTCGGATCGTTCGGCTGCTTGTGGATGAGGATGAAGCTCGCCCCCGTGATCGGCCAGCTGTTGTCGCCAGGCTCGTTGGTCAGCACGACGCCGAAGCCGGGTGTGGCGCTCCAATTGGCACTGGCGGCCGCAGCCTGGAAGGTCTCGGAGACCGGTTCCACCGTCTTGCCCGCCTGATTGACCATGCGCGCATGCGTGAGCTTGTTCTGCTTGGCGTAGGCGTATTCGACGTAGCCGATGGCGCCGTCGGTCTTCGCCGCCATGTTGGCGACACCCTCATTGCCCTTGGCACCGATGCCGACCGGCCATTGCACGGCCGTGCTCGCGCCGACCTTGCCCTTCCAGGCCGGGCTCACCTTCGACAGGTAGTCAGTGAAGAGGAACGTCGTGCCTGAGCCGTCCGAGCGATGGACGACCGCGATCGCGGTCTTCGGCAGGCTGGCCGCCGGATTGAGCTGCTTGATGGCGGCATCGTCCCAGGTCTTGATCTCGCCGAGATAGATGCGGCCGAGCGTGACGCCATCGAGCACAAGCTGACCTGGTGCGATGCCCTTGACGTTGAGCACCGGCACGACGCCGCCCATGATCATGGGGAACTGGATCAGGCCCGACTTCTCAAGATCCTCGGCCTTGAGCGGCATGTCGGACGCCCCGAAGGTTACGGTCTTCGACTGGATCTGCTTGATGCCGCCGCCCGAACCGATCGATTGGTAGTTCAGCCCGATGCCGGTCTGCTTCTTGTAGGCGTCGGCCCATTTGGCATAGAGCGGGAACGGGAAAGTCGCGCCGGCGCCTGAAATATCGGCGGCCTGGGCGGGCGCCTGCCAAAGTCCGGCAGCCAGTGCGAGGGCGGCAAGAGAACGAATGGTCATGAGACTTCTCCTCGAGCGGGGGCACGCAGCCTTTATCGGACAAGCGTCGTCGCGCAATGCGCGCGGAATCTAGAGCCCTCGGACAACGATTCTGTGTCACTTCGGTTGCAGTTTGATGACAACGGCGGCGAAAAACGCCCGCCTCAAATGTGCCGTCAAGTCAAAGAGTTGACCGGCATTCAGCCGGGATATTCCGGCAGATAGACCGTGAATGTGCTGCCCTGGCCCTCGGCGCTGTCGATCGCAAGCGCTCCGCGGTGGCGGTTGAGGATGTGCTTGACGATGGCAAGGCCGAGGCCGGTGCCGCCGGCCTCGCGCGAGCGCGCCACGTCGATGCGATAGAAACGCTCGGTCAGGCGCGGCAGATGCTGGCGCGCGATGCCGGCGCCGCGATCGGCGACGGCGACCGACAGCGCGCGCGGCTGCGACTTACCCGTCGAGGCGCCTTGTGTCCTCGGCATCGACGGATGCCACTCCTGCGCCAGACGGGCCGTTATGGTCACGGACGTGCCGGTGCGGCCATACTTGATCGCGTTGTCGACGAGGTTCTGAAACACCTGTTGAAGCTCGTCGGCTTCGCCCGGCACCGGCGGCAGGTCGGGCGCCACGTCGAGCACGATCGTCATCGCCTTGTTCTGCGCGACGACATCGAGGGTCGCCTTGACCGTGCCGAGGATCTGGCCGAGATCGATCCGGCCCGTGGGCGGCAGATGCTCGTTCTGCTCGATGCGCGAGAGCGAGAGCAGGTCGGCGACCAGGCGCGCCATGCGCTGAGCCTGCTGGTTCATGATCTCGAGGAAGCGCCCGCGCGCCGCGGTGTCGTCGCGTGCCGGTCCGAGCAGCGTTTCGATGAACCCCACGATCGAGGCGAGCGGCGTGCGCAGCTCGTGGCTGACATTGGCGATGAAATCGGCGCGCATGCGCTCGGCGCGCTTGAGGCCGGTCAAATCGCTCAGCATGAGCACGGCCGCGGCGCCGTCGGCCGCAATCGCCGGCAACGGGTCGATCCGCACGGCAAAGACCCGTTCCGTCGGTAACGCCAGGGTGACCTCGACCGAGGCAGGTGGCCCGCCCGTCATGACTTCGTTCGCGGCCTCCAGCACCTGCGGATGGCGCAGGACCTCGGAGAGATCGCGTCCGACCACGGAGATGCCGAGCAATCGGTGCGCGGCGCGATTGGCGCCGGACACATGACCACCGCGCGCCAGCACGAGGAGCGGCTCGGCCACGGCGTCGATGACCATCTCGCGCGCCTGAATCAGCGTCGTGGCGCGCGACGTCTCCGCTCGCGTCTGCCGTACCAGCCGATCGACCGCCGCCGCAAGATCGCTCAGCACCTGATCGCCGAAACCGGCGGGCCGCTCGGTCTCCGCTGCCTGAGACCACCGATCGGCGCTCCGTTCGACATAGCGCCGCATGGCGACCAGCGCCGCATGCTGCCGACGCAGGACCAGGAAGGTGGTGGCCGTAAGCACGGCCCAGATCGCCGCGCCGTGCCAAATCGAGATCGCTTCGTAAACGGCGAAGGCCGACAGCACGATGAGGGCAGGCGCCGAGTACGCCGCCGTCGCGGCGATCAGCGGACGAAGGGGAACGCCCGACACGGGCATGGGATGCGCTCGGATGCGGAAGCGACCCGACCACTAAGGCGGGCGCGTGTCGATCCGTCAAGCATGCCCGGCGCTCCAACGCCCCCGGCCGGAGCGCCGGCGATCACACGTCGAGGTTCGCCACCTTGAGCGCGTTGGCCTGGATGAAGTCGCGCCGCGGCTCGACCAGGTCGCCCATCAGCGTCGAGAAAATCTCGCCCGCCTCGTCGGCGTGGCTGACCTTGACCTGCAGCAGCGTGCGCACGTTCGGATCGAGCGTCGTCTCCCAGAGCTGCTCCGGGTTCATCTCGCCCAGCCCCTTGTAGCGCTGCACGACCATGCCGCGGCGGCCATGATCGAGCACCGTGTCGATCAGCGAGACCGGGCCGGTGATCTGCAGTTTGCCGCCCTTGTCGGGCTCCGCGGCGGCCGTCTCGCCTTCGGCGGCGGGCGCGGCGGCCTCGGCCTTGGCGCCTTTCGGCTCCTTGCGCGGCTTGACGACAAGCTGGGCCGGATGGGCGTAAAGCTTCTGCAGCTCGACCGCCATGGCGTCGAGGCGCATCGCCTCGGCGCTGCGGACCATCTGGCCGTCAATCACGTAGCGCTCGGTGACGCCACGCAGCGTGCGCGTCAGCGCCAAGCCGCCGGTGCCGTCGGCCTTGCCCGTCCAACCGCGTTCGCCGGCCGGGAAGAGCGTGTTGAGCCGCTTGGCGATGTATTCGCCGACCTGAGTCGCACGCGCCTCGTCGCCGAGGATCTCGGGATTGAGCGCGCCGGCCACGGCCGACTGCTCGACCACCGGCAGCGAGCCGACGCGGCGCGCCAGCGGATGCAGCATCACTTTGATGCTGCGCGCCTGGTCGACCAAGGTGCGCAGGTCGCCGCCCGCGCGCTGGCCACCGCCATGCAGGTTGAGCACGGCATCGGCGATGCCGGCTTCGATCAGGTGATTCTCGAGCGCCCTGTCGTCCTTGAGGTAGACCTCGGACGAGCCGCGCTTGGCGCGGTAGAGCGGCGGCTGGGCGATGTAGAGGAAGCCGCGCTCGATCAGTGCCGGCATCTGGCGATAGAAGAAGGTGAGCAGCAGCGTCCGGATGTGGCTGCCGTCGACATCGGCGTCGGTCATGATGATGATGCGGTGATAACGCGTCTTCTCGACGTCGAAATCCTCGGGCCCGATGCCCGTGCCCATGGCAGCGATCAGCGTGCCGATCTCGGCCGAGGACAGCATCTTGTCGAAGCGCGCGCGCTCGACGTTGAGGATCTTGCCGCGCAGCGGCAGGATCGCCTGAAAACGCCGGTCACGGCCCTGCTTGGCCGAGCCGCCGGCCGAATCGCCCTCGACGATGAACAACTCGGACAGTGCCGGATCGCGCTCCTGGCAGTCGGCCAGCTTGCCGGGCAGGCTCGAAATGTCGAGCGCGCCCTTGCGCCGCGTCAGCTCGCGCGCCTTGCGCGCCGCTTCGCGCGCGGCTGCCGCCTCGATCGCCTTGGCGATCACCCGCTTGGCGTCGGTCGGGTGCTCCTCGAACCAGCGGTCGAGTCCCTCGCCGACCAGGCTCTCGACCACGGGCCTGACCTCGGATGAAACCAGCTTGTCCTTGGTCTGGGACGAGAACTTGGGATCGGGCACCTTGACCGAGAGCACGCAGGTCAACCCTTCGCGCGCGTCGTCGCCCGACAGCGTAATCTTCTCCTTCTTGCCGAGCGCCGAGCCGGCCGCGTAGTTGTTGACCGTGCGCGTGAGCGCGGCGCGGAAACCAGCGAGGTGCGTGCCGCCATCGCGCTGCGGGATGTTGTTGGTGAAGCACAGCATCGTCTCGTGATAGCTGTCGTTCCACTGCATGGCGACCTCGACGGTGAGGCCGTCGCGCTCGCCGCGCAGCGCGATCGGCGGCGCGTGCAGCGGTGTCTTGGACCGGTCGAGATAGCCGACGAAAGCCTGCAGGCCGCCCTCGTAATGCAGCTCTACTGTCTTGGGCTCGACGCCGCGCGCATCGGTCAGCGCCAGTTTCACGCCGGAATTGAGGAACGCCAGCTCGCGCAAGCGGTGCTCGAGCGTGTCGAAATCGTAGTCGGTCTTGGTGAAGGTCTGCTTGGAGGCGAGGAAGGTCACTTCCGTGCCCTTGCGTCCGTCGGCCTTGCCGACGATGGCGAGCGGCGCCTCGGGCTCGCCGTGCTTGAAGCGCATGAAGTGCTCGTTGCCATCGCGCCAGATGCGCAGGTCGAGGCGCTCCGAGAGCGCATTGACGACCGATACGCCGACGCCGTGCAGGCCACCCGAAACCTTGTAGGAATTCTGGTCGAATTTCCCGCCGGCATGGAGCTGGGTCATGATCACTTCAGCGGCCGACACGCCTTCGGTGGCGTGGATGTCGACCGGGATGCCGCGGCCATTGTCGCGCACCGTGACCGAGCCATCGGGATTGAGGACGACTTCGACCCGGTCGCAGTAGCCGGCGAGCGCCTCGTCGATCGAATTGTCGACGACCTCGTAGACCATGTGATGCAGACCCGAGCCGTCGTCGGTGTCGCCGATATACATGCCGGGTCGCTTGCGCACGGCATCGAGGCCCTTGAGGACCTTGATCGAACCGGAGTCGTAGATGGGCTGCTCGCCCTCGCCGTTCCTTGCAATTGCCGTGCTCATGCGCTGCTCGATTGCCTCATGCGGGATGGATGGTGGCGTCGAAGACGCGGAAATGCTGGGCGTGCCGGCCAAGTGGGTCGAACAGATGAGCGTCCGTTCCGGTCAGCCAGGCCTGGGTGCCCAACGTCAGGAGCTCGTCGAACAGTGCGCGCCGGCGCGCTTCATCGAGATGGGCGGCGACCTCGTCGAGCAGCAGGATCGGCGCCGAACGCGACTCATGCTGCAGCCAGGCGTCGGCCAGCACGATCGCGATCAGCATCGCCTTTTGCTCGCCGGTCGAGCATTGGGCGGCCGGCATGCCCTTGATCCGGTGATGGGCGGTGAGATCGCTGCGATGCGGACCGTCGATGGCGCCGCCCGCTTCCGCGTCGCGGCGTCGTGAATCAACGAGAAGGCTACGGAAGCGTTCCTCCGCGGCCAGCGCCGGCATCTCGCCGAGCCAGGTCTCGATGGTGCCTTTGAGGCCGAGCTCGGCGGCGGGAAAGGGCCCACGCCGGCCGTCCTGCGCCCGGTTGAGGCGCTGGACCGCCTCGCGCCGCGCGGCCGCAACCGCAACGCCGTCGCTCGCCATGCCGTCCTCGAGCGCCGCCAGCCACGCC
The DNA here is from genome assembly GCA_016869645.1 of Alphaproteobacteria bacterium. Lineage (GTDB taxonomy): Bacteria > Pseudomonadota > Alphaproteobacteria > SHVW01 > SHVW01 > SHVW01. Next base: position 14,546 of record VGDO01000044.1, on the reverse strand, counting down.
GTATCCCGCGCGCCATCGGCCAGCAGGCGCGCGCGCTCGCGCATGCCGTGGTCGTAGGCAGCCAGCCGGCGCGCGTGGCCCGGATCGAAGCCGAACACGAGGCGGTCGAGAAAGCGCCGGCGCGGTCCCGCGCCTTCGAGAAACAGCCGGTCCATCTGCGGCGTCAGCCAGGCGACCGAAAGATATTCCGCCAGCACGGCCTGGCCGCGCTGGGTCTCGCCGGCGATGCGCACGATGCGCCGTTCGCCTTCCTGGCCGGCAGCCTCGCGGCCGGTGCCAAGGTCGACCGGTCCCGACGGCGTCAGCAGGGTGGCGGCAACGGCCCAGCTTGACGGGGGACGTGACAGGGCCGGCGACACGTCACCTTCGCCCACACGGTCGCATTCGCTCAATTTGGCGCGCCGCAAGCCGCGGCCGGGCGCCAGGAAGGAGATCGCCTCGAGCAGGTTGGTCTTGCCGGCGCCGTTCGGTCCGGTCAACACGACCGGCCGCTCGTCCGTGCCGAGCCGAAGCTGGCGATAACAGCGGAAGTCGGTCAGCGCCAACCGTGTCAGAGCCGGATGCTTTGTGGCGGGCCGAGCGAGCGCTGCGCCGGCGACGGACTCCGGCGTCGCATCAGTAACCGCAATTGGGGATGCCGGCTCGCGCCGGCTCGCGACTGGCGCGATCACACGCGCATCGGCATCAGGACGTAGAGCGCGCTGGCGTCGGACACGTCGCGCACAAGCGTCGGTGATGCTGCATCAGCCATGGCGAATTGAGCGTGCTCGCCTTCGATCTGTTCGGTGATGTCGAGCAGATATCGGGCGTTGAAGCCGATCTCGATCGGGCCGGCGGTGTAACCGACTTCGATCTCCTCAGTCGCGTTGCCGCTGTCCGGACTGTTGGCCGATACCGTCATCAGGCCGGGCTGGATCGCCAGCTTCACGGCGCGGGACTTTTCGGTCGAGATCGTCGCCACCCGGTCGACCGCGGCGGCAAAGCCCTTGCAGTCGACCTCGAGCAGCTTGTCGTTGCCGGTGGGAATGACCCGCTCGTAGTCGGGGAAAGTTCCGTCGATCAGCTTCGAGGTCAGAACGATGGCGCCGAAGGCAAAGCGGATCTTGGAATCGGACAGCGATACGGTCACTGCCTCGGTCGACTCGTCGATCAGCTTGCGCAGCTCATTGACTGCCTTGCGCGGCACGATCACGCCGGGCATGCCCGAGGCGCCGTCCGGCAGGGGCATTTCCACGCGCGCCAGGCGATGACCGTCGGTGGCGACCGCGCGCAGGACGGGCACATCGCTGTTCTTGGTGCCGTGCAGGAAAATGCCATTCAGGTAGTAACGCGTCTCTTCGGTCGAGATGGCGAAACGCGTGCGATCGATCAACGCGCGCAGCTCGGAAGCCGGCAGCGAGAATTCGTGCGGCAGCTTGTCGCCGCTCAGCGCCGGGAATTCCTCGACCGGCAGCGTCGAAAGCGCAAAGGACGATCGCCCCGACTTGATCGCCATGCGCTCGCCCTCGCCCTGGCGGGCCAGTTCGACCTGGCCGCCCTCGGGCAGCTTGCGCACGATGTCGTAAACGGTGTGCGCCGGCGCGGTGACCGCACCCTTGGCGCCGACCTCCGCCTCCACGGTCTCGACGATGTCCATGTCCATGTCGGTCGCTGTCAGGCTGAGTTTGCCCGTCTCGGCGCGGATCAGCACGTTGGCGAGAACGGGGATTGTGTTGCGGCGCTCGACCACGCTTTGGACATGCGCCAGCGGGCCGAGAAGCGCGTCGCGTTCGATGGTCAGCTTCATGATCTGGGTCTTCGGGCTGCCTGATTCGTTTGTGCCGATTTAAAGACCGGCTTCAGCCCCGCCACGTTGAATAAGGGCCATCGACGCTGTTCGCGCTGACGGCCCCATGGCAGGGCTCGCACTATAGCATGATTCGCGTCCGGACAAGCGATTTCGCCGCATTTTGCCGACCTTTGAGGGATGTCGTATGGGCAAGAAATTTCGCTTTCTTTCAAGCGCCTAGGTCTCGACCGGATTCCGACTCGGCGAACCACGACCACGAGCTAGGGCGGCGCGTATTCGGGCCCGAAGAGGCGGACCGCATCCTTGATGCGCAGCATCGAGCCGAACATCAGAAGGCGCCGATGGCGGTCGCCCAAATCCATCGCGTCGACGCCGTGAAATGAGCGCGGCGTGTTGAGATAGGCAAGGCACAGATTGGCCCGGTAGGGCACCACCTTGACGCGCCGGAGCAGCCGGGCGATCAGCGGTGCCGTCAGCGCGAGCTTGTTGTCGGGCATGGCGAATCCGCGCCCCGCGTAAAGAACCGTGCCCAGCTCCGGCTCTTCTTCGTGCCGTTCGGAACAGTAAAGGAAGGCGTTCGTGACGAGTTTGGGATGGTCGATATGCGGAGCGAGCCCGACCTTGCCCGAGTAGTAGGCCAGATGCGCCTCTCCGATGATGTGCGCGATTTCGCCAATCAGCTCCTGCCAGCGGGGCCCCAGGAACAGCTCGTACTTGAGCCGCGCATAGGGGGCGAACCGCAAGGCGATCGCCCGATTGGCAGCCGTGGTCCACGCGCGCAGTTCGGTCCAGAAGCTGCGCGCCGGTTCCGGCAGATCAGCCAGGTCCCGGCGCACATTGACGTCCTTGCGCTCCATCGAGCGGTTGATGCGGAACAGCTCGTCGGGCGGCCAATGGCGCAGCACGGCCTCATAGGCTTCGGGCGGCAAGAGATCGGCGATGACGAGGTGGGGAAACGGGTCCTCCTCGATGGCGGTTGCCGCAATACGACCCTCGATATGGGCCGTGATTTGCTTGGTGTCGAAATCTGCCAAGATCATCTCGACCGGTTGGAGCCCGTGCGGCAATCAGTGGACGACACGCTGCCGCTGCGCCATATGTGAGCGACGATGGACACCCTGACCCAAGGTCTCGTCGCCTACAAGGGCGTCGCGGTCGCCGCCTGGCTCGTTTTGCTATTCGTTCTGGAGCGCATGATGCCCGCGGCGACGCGCCCTGCGGACGGCGTGGCTCTCGCCGCCGGCCAATCGGGCGCACTGGCGCGCGCGGGCTGGACGCGCGTGGCGCGCAACGCCGGTCTGTTCCTGGTCAATGCCGCCATCTCGCCGCTCATCGTCGTGCCGGTCTCGGCCTGGGCGACGACGCACGCGCTCGGTTGGCGACCCACCTGGCTCACCGGCTGGACCGGGCTTACCTTCGATCTCGTGCTGCTCGACCTGTGGATCTACTGGTGGCACCGGGCGGTCCACCGCACGCCCCTGCTCTGGCGCTTTCACGTCGTGCACCATCTCGACCGGTTTCTCGACACCACGTCGGCCACCCGCTTTCACTTCGGCGAGGTTCTGCTGTCGGCGTGTGTTCGCGCAGCGGTCATCGTCCTGGCCGGCATCCCGCTGACGTCGGTGCTGGTGTTCGAGGCGCTCGTGCTCACCGCCTCGATCTTTCATCATTCCAACTGGCGTTTGCCGGCGGGGATCGAGCGCGCGCTCTCGCGCGTGATCGTCACGCCGTCGCTCCATTGGATGCATCACCACGCCATCCGGCGCGACACCGATTCGACCTACGGCACGATCTTCAGCTTCTGGGACCGGATGTTCGGTTCGGTCGCGTCAGGCACGCGCACGCCCGATATGACGATCGGCGTCGGGGCGGGCGACGCCCCGCTGGAGGACGAGCGGTTCCTCGATCTGCTCGCCCGGCCGCTGCGCCGGGCCTCGCGCCGCTAACGGCTCGCGCCGGGCGTCGAGCCCTGGCCGGGCCCCACGACCGGCTTGTCGAGCGTGAAGAGCCGGGCATCCAGCGTGCCGCCCGGCCGCGGATCGATCAGCGAAAGCCTGGTTTCGACGCCGAGCGCGTCGACCACGATCCACTGCTGAAGGGTGAGTGGGTTGTCGCTGAAGACCAGCACGACCGCGCCGGCCTTGGGCTCGCCGGTCTTGACCACGGTCACGCGCAACACGTTGGCGCCGCGTTCGACCTTGGTCACGGTGACGTCGCCCGACAGCTTGACGCGCTGTCGCACCAGCAAGGTGGCCGGCGTCATATCGAGCGGCAGCTGGTTGGCCTGCTGCAGCACGCCGTCATAGTGGATCAGCCACACGCCGTCGGAGATCAGCAGATCCTTGCCCGGCGGATCGTACTCGAAACGCAACTTGCCCGGCCGCTGCAGGAACAGGCGCCCGCGCGCCACTTCACCAGTCGACGCGACCTGGAGGAAGCTCGCCTGCAAGGTGTGCACCGAGTTCAGATAGCTCTCGATGCGCGCGATATCGGCCTGGTCGGCCGGACTGAGCGGCGCGGGCTTGGCGGCGGGTGCCGCCGCACGCGCGGCGAAGCCGGGCAAGGCTGCCGGTATCGAAAGCAGGGGGGCCAGGAGCAGGCGGGTCAGCAGGTAACGGCGCTTCATGATCAACTATCTAGGCATGGAATGCGGCGGGCTCAAGACGCTTTGGTGGCAATGTCCGGCCCGGGATGGCATTAGGGTGTCCCGATTGCCGCCTGTTGGGACTGGATTCATGCACGCATTCCGTCGGCGCAAGGGCCGCCCATTTTGCCCGCTCGCGGCCGCGTTGCTCGTCGTCCTGGCGGCGGGCGATGCGGCGGCGCGCTTCGATGCGGGGGAACCGGCCTATCGGGTCGAGGACCCGGCCCGGGTGCTCGGCGAATAGCGCGAACGGGCCGAAAGAGGCGACGCTGGCGCACAGAACGCGGTTGGTTTCCTCTACGCGACCGGCCGAGCCGTGCCGCGCGACGACGGCGAGGCGGTGCGCTGGTTCCGCCGCGCCGCCGAACAGGGACTCCCCAGCGCTGCCAACAATCTGGGCCTGATGTATCGCAACGGTCTGGGCGTGCCCGACGATGCCGCGGAGGCCGCACGCTGGTACCGCCGCGCCGCCGACGCTGGCCTGGCGATCGCGCAGGCCAATCTCGCCGCGCTTTACCTGACCGGCGACGGCGTGCCGCAGGACGACGCCGAAGCGATCCACCTCTACCGCATAGCGGCCGCTCAGAACGATCCGGAAGCGCAGACCATGCTCGGCGCCTTGCACGATGATGGGCGCGGCGTGCCCCGTGACCCCGACCAGGCGTTCATGCTCTATCGCCGCGCGGCCGAGCAGGGTCATCCGCCGGGCGAATATGCGCTCGCCGTTGCCTATGACACGGGGCTTGGCACGCTCGAGAACCCGGTCGAGGCCGCGCTCTGGTACGCGCGAGCCGCCGAGCGCGGCCATGGCCGGGCCGCGACCGAGCTCGGCTGGCTCTACGAAAGCGGGCGCGGCGTGATGCCCAATCTGCGCGCGGCGGCCGAGTGGTATCGGCGCGGCGCGGAGGCGGGGATCGTCGAAGCCGAGACGAACCTCGCTTTTCTGCTCGAGACCGGCCGCGGCGTCACCGCCGATGCGGCCGCGGCCGCCCGGCTCTACGAACGCGCCGCGGAGCGCGGCTACGCGCGGGCCCAGACCAATTTGGGTTCGCTCTATGCGGACGGCCGCGGGGTGGCGCGCGATGAGGCAACTGCACTCAAGTGGTGGCGGCGCGCGGCAGAGCAGGGCGATCCGACCGCGCAGAACAATGTCGGCTCGGCGTATCGCGACGGGCGTGGCGTCGCGGCCGATCCGAAGGAGGCGATGGTCTGGTACACACGCGCCGCCGACCAGGGCTATGCCGGCGGCATGAACAGCATCGCGCTCATGTATCAGACCGGAAAAGGCGTGCCGCGGGACGACGCCGAAGCGGCGCGCTGGTATGGCCGGGCAGCCGCGCTCGGCTACGCGCGCGCGCAGTTCAACCTCGCCCTGCTGACCGAGCAGGGCAAAGGCACGGCGCGCGACATGGACGCGGCGCTGCGTCTCTATCGCGCGGCGGCTGCCCAAGGCCACCTGCGCGCCCAGCTCCACCTGGCGCAGCTCTACGCGGCCGGCCAGGGCGTCGCGCAGGATCCGCGCGAGGCCACGCGCTGGTTCGCGATGGCGGCCGATCAAGGCGATGCCGACGCCGCCTTTGCCATGGGCGAGATCAACCTGACCGGCTTCGGCGGTCCGCGCGATCTGAACGCGGCGGTCGTCTGGTACCGTCGCGCCGCCGCCCAGGGCCACGCCGGCGCGCGTCAGCGCCTGTCCGAGATCGCGCGGGCGACGGGCGGGACGTCGAACTGAACGGCTACAGAGTGCCGCTCAGGATCTCGCTGACCTGCGCCTCGTTCAGCGCGTGGCGGAAGAAATCGCGGTAGAAGGCCGCCGTCTCGGTCGCGAGATCAAGATTCGCAAAGCGCTCGGGATGGAAGGTCTTGGCGGCCCACAGCACGGTCAGCGGCTGCTCGGCCGTGCGGTTGGCCCAGGTGTGGGCGCCGACCGGCACGACATAGACCCGGCCGCCGCGGACTGCCTTGAGCTGGCTGAACACGCGATCCTTGTTCACGTATGCGATGTCCTTCGCATCGACGACGATCAGGATGTCCGGATTCCATAGCAGAACCTGCTCCATCGAGAAGGTCCGGCTCTCGGCCTTGCGCCCGTCATCGGTCACGCTGACGCCGCCGGCGGCGGGGATCCACCACTCCGCGATCAGGCGTGGCTGGGTCAGCGTGGCGGGCTGGACATAGAGCACACGCGGCCGCGCCGATTGCGGCACCGGCTGCAGCGCCGCGGCAACGCGCTGGAGCGTGCCGTCGAAGTAGCGGCGGTAGCGTTGGGCGACTGCCGGCTTGCCGAACACCTCGCCCAAGAGCGTCATGCAGGCCTTGACGTCCTCCGGCTCGCGCCAGGCGAGGAAGATCGTCGGCACGCCGCGCGTCTCGAGCGGTCCGACGCTCTCGCGGTGCATGGTCAGCACGACGTCGGGCCTGGCCAGAAGGATCGCCTCGACATTGGGCTCGCGGTTCGGCTGCTGCATGGTCGGTGCGCCGGCCAGGTTGGGCGCGAACACGGTCTGGTATTTCCAGTGCGGCCGATCGAAATCGGCCAGACCGTTTACGATCGTGCGCCCCTCGCCCATGGTGAAAACGAAGCTGTTGATCACCGGCAGCGAGCCCAGGGTGACGACGCGCTCAATCGTCGCCGGCAGCGTGACGGTTCGCCCGGCCATGTCGGTGACCTGGCGCGTCTGCGCCAACGCCGGACACGCCGTCAGTGCGATGGGCCCGATCAGGGACGACAACACACGGCGCCGGCTCAGCACGGATCGCTCAATCGACATCGCGCATGATCGGCACGCAAATGAACCGGCCCGTCGCCCGCCCGGACCCGACTTGCATCACATCGACCTCCGTACCGTAGAGCGCGCCCAACTCGGCGGCACTGAGCAATTCTTTCGGTTGGCCGGGTCCGCGCAACCGTCCGTCCTTCAATAGTGCCGCCATCCCGCCGACCGCGAAGGCGTGGTCCGGCAAGTGGGTGGTCAGGAGGATGCTGTAGCCGGCGCGGGCCAGCGCGCGGACGAGTGCGATGACCCTCACCTGATTGCCGAGATCGAGGCCGCAAAGCGGCTCGTCCATCACCAGGAAGGTGGAGCCCTGGGCCAGCGCGCGTGCAATCAAGACCAACTGCCGCTCGCCGCCGCTCAACTCGTGGAACCGCCGCTCGGCCAGATGCGCGATGCCGGTCCTGGCCATCGCCTGGCGCGCGATGTGGCGGTCCCCCGCCGTCGGTGCCGTCATGAAGCGCAGATGCGGCGTGCGGCCCATCATCACGACATCGAAGACGAGAAATGGAAACACCGCCGCGGTGTCCTGTGGGACATAGGCCATGAAGTGCGCCTTCTCGGCCGTGCTCAGCCCTGCGAGGTCGTGACCGCACACCTCGATCGTGCCCCGGGCGATGCGCTCGAGCCCGAGAAGGCAGCGCAGCAACGTTGTCTTGCCGGTGCCATTGGGACCAAGAAGGCACAAGGTCTGGCCGGGCTCGAGCATGAGGCCGACATCGCAGAGCAGGAGCGGCCCGCCCGGATAAGCGAAGGTCAGGCCCTCCGCGCGGAGACTCAGAACCATAGACGTCGGGTGCGTGCGAGCACGAGCGCGAAGAACGGCGCGCCGATCAGCGCAGTGAGAATGCCAAGCGGAATTTCCGTCGTGCCTGGCAGGCGCGCCAGATTGTCGACGACGAGCAGGAAGCCGCCGCCGAGCAGCGCCGACATCGGCAGCACCGCGGCGAAACCCGGACCCACGATCATGCGCACGATGTGCGGGATGAGGAGCCCGACCCAGCCGACGATGCCGCTGATACTGACGCATGCGGCGGTCATCAGCGTAGCCACCACGATGAGCAGCAGACGCACGCGCGGCACGTCGACGCCCATGGTGCGCGCCTCGTCCTCGCCGGCCGCCAGCGCGTTCACCTGCCAACGCAACGCATGCAGCACAATGCCGGCCAGCGCAATTGGCAACAGTGCCCCGAGCAGCGCGGGCCCGCTCATCCGGTGCAGGCCGCCGAGCAGCCAGAAGGTGATGGTCGGAAGCTGGTTCAGCGGGTCGGCCACGACCTTGATCAGCGAGATCAGCGCCTGAAAGAAAGCCGAGACGACGAGCCCGGCAATCACCAGCACCAGCATGGCCTGCCGGTCGAGCATGCGGCCGAGCCAGAGCGTGAGCCCGACGGCGCCGAGGCCGCACAGGAATGCCATGGTCTGGATGCCGAATCCGGGCATGCCCAGGATGATGCCGAGCGCCGCGCCGAGGCCGCTACCGGCCGACACGCCGAGCACGCCGGGTGAGACGAGCGGGTTGCGGAACAGGTTCTGATACGTGGCACCGGCACAGGCAAGCGCGCCCCCCACCAGAAGGGCCGCGGCGATGCGCGGCCCGCGCACGTCAAGCACGACCAATTCGACCGCATCGCTCCAGGTCTTCTCGACGAGCTGCAGGCGGTGCAGGAAGACCGAAACCACGGTCTCGACCGGGATCGGATAGGGACCGAGCGTGAACGACCAAAGGAACAGCGCCGTGACGAGCAGACCCGCAGTCAGCAGGCAAGCATCCAGCCGCGCCGCGGAGAGAACCGGCAGAGTCCGACGATCCTGGATGCTCACATCATGTCCCGGGTGACAGGTCTGACCGCTGCGAAGCTACAGCGCATGCGCGGCTTCAGGCAAGCGACGCAAGGAGGCTGCCTATCTTGCCTTGCGCCGCGCGGGCCATCCCCCTGCGAGACACGCCCCGATCGCCGTAGCCCGTTGTACAGCGCGGTCGGCGCCGGACGACCCCTATTGATCGAGGTCAATGCCCGGGTGGGCGTCCAAGAGTAAAAACAACTCGGTTGCGCGTCCCCCCGCCCGTGCAGCAATGAGCCTGGGGGTAAAACCCATGAGTGATGGCCAACAAGAGAAGCCGGGTTCTCAGTCGCCGGACGACGAAAGCGAAGAGAAAAACGCAAAGCGCCGCAAACGGCGCCGCGCATTGGCCTTGCTCGGTCTCGGAGCGGGCCTCGCCTACGCAGCCCCAAGCCTGCAACAACTCCAATTTGCGGAAAGCGCGCGGCCATCCCGGCCTTGCCATGGCCCCCGACAGCCACCCTGGTGCCGGCAATAGCATCAAGAGCCGATGTCAGCGCTGTGGCGGCCGTGCGGGCAATAGTCGCCGCGTGGCGCATGCCGCGCCGCGCCGCTCGCTCCTTCATTCGGGGTCGGTCATGACCCCGCGGGAGCGGGTTAGGCCTCGTCCGCCTTGCGCAGCAGAACCTCGCGCTTGCCGACATGATTGGGCTGGCTGACCATGCCATCGGCCTCCATGCGCTCGACGATACGCGCCGCGCGGTTGTAGCCGATCTGCAAATGGCGCTGAATGAAGCTGGTCGAGCACTTGCGCTCGCGCGCGACCAGCGCCACGGCCTGGTCGAAAAGCTGGTCGCCCGACCCGCCCTCGCTCCCCTCGCCGCCCATCGCCTCGGCGCCGAAGCCGCCGGCATCGTCGTCCTCGGTCACCTCGTCGAGGTATTCGGGCTCGCCCTGGTCCTTGAGGAACTTGACGACCTCTTCGACCTCGCGGTCGGAGACGAAGGGGCCGTGCACGCGCGTGATGCGTCCGCCACCCGCCATGTAGAGCATGTCGCCCTGTCCCAGCAGCGTCTCGGCGCCCTGCTCGCCGAGGATCGTGCGGCTGTCGATCTTGGAGGTGACCTGGAAGCTGATGCGGGTCGGGAAATTGGCCTTGATCGTGCCCGTGATGACGTCGACCGAGGGCCGCTGGGTCGCCATCAGAAGGTGGATGCCGGCGGCGCGCGCCATCTGCGCCAGGCGTTGGATCGCCGCTTCGATATCCTTGCCCGCGACGAGCATGAGATCGGCCATCTCGTCGACCACGACGACGATGTAGGGCAAGGGCGTCAGGTCGAGCGGCTCGTCCTCGAAGACCGGCTTGCCGGTCTCGGCGTCGAAGCCGGTCTGCACGCGGCGCTTCAGCGTTTCGCCGTTCTTGACGGCCTCGGCGATGCGCTGGTTGTATCCCTCGATGTTGCGCACCCCGAGCTTGGACATGCCGCGATAGCGGTTCTCCATCTCGCGTACCGTCCACTTGAGCGCGACGACCGCCTTTTTCGGATCTGTGACCACGGGCGACAGCAGGTGCGGGATGCCGTCATAGACCGACAGCTCGAGCATCTTCGGATCGATCATGATGAAGCGGCAGCGATTCGGCGGCAGCCGGTAGAGCAGCGACAGGATCATCGTGTTGATCGCGACCGACTTGCCCGAGCCGGTCGTGCCCGCGATCAGCAGGTGCGGCATGCGCGCAAGGTCGGTAACGATCGGCGCGCCGCCGATGTCCTTGCCGAGGATGAGCGCCAGCTTGCCCCCGCCCCGCTCGTAGCTGTCGTCCGCCAGCAGCTCGCGCAGATAGACGGTCTCGCGGTGCTGGTTGGGCAGCTCGATGCCGATCACGTTGCGGCCGGGGATGACGGCGACGCGTACGGAAATCGCGCTCATCGAGCGCGCGATGTCGTCGCTCAAGCCGATCACGCGGCTTGACTTGGTGCCGGGCGCCGGTTCGAGCTCATAGAGCGTGACCACCGGACCGGGGCGCACCTTGACGATCTGGCCGCGCACGCCGAAATCCTGCAGCACCGATTCGAGCATGCGCGCATTCTGTTCGAGCGCATCCTTGTCGAGCGCCACCTTGGCCGCGACATTGGGTTTGGCCAGCAGGTCTTGGGGCGGCAGCTTGTAGCCGCCAGCCGGCACGAGATCGAGGCTCTGCTGGCGCGATTTCTTGCGCTTTGTCTCGGACGATTTCTCGTCGGCGCGCGCCTCAATGCGCGACTCGCCGCGGCGTTCGGCATGAAGCACGGGCGCCGGTTCCGGTGCCGCGTCGAGCGTCGGCGCCTCGAGCTCGGGCTTCATTGCCGCCGGTGCGACGCGGTCGGCGGCATCGGGATCGCGCAAGCGCGGCTCGACGCGTTCGCCGCCGCCCGTGCCGATCTCGCGCGCCAGCTTCATCCCCGCCCCGAGCGCGACGCCGCCGAAACGCATGCCGAGCCGCGTGCCGACGCCGCCGGCGATCGCCACGCCGCGGCCGGTGACGGCCGCCAGGCGCCAGCTGCCGCGCGCGGCCCAGACCCAGTCGATCAGCGACAGACCACAGGCAGGGATGAGGCAGGCCATGGCGAGTGCCGCGCTCGCAACGGCGAGCGTCGTGGCGCCGATGCCCTGGCCGATCAGCGGCGTCAGCGCGAACAGCTTGCCCAGCACCAAGCTCCCGGCAGCACCGCCCAATCCGGCGGGCACCGGCCAGAAGGGCGGCGGCGCCAGCACCGACAGTGCGGAGGCCGTGAACAGCAGGCCGAACGGCAACAGCGTCAGGCGCAGCCAGACCAGGGTGACGGAACGGTGCACGACGAAGCGCCAGCCCCAGGCGAGCAGCACGATCGCCAGCATGAAGCCGGCGCCGCCGAGCGATTGCACGACGACGTCAGCAACGTGCGCTCCCGGCCGACCCATGATGTTGCGCAGCACGCGGCCACCAGCGCTGTTGAGCGAAGGATCCGACGGATCGTAGGTGACCAGCGCGGCGAGCAGGCTGAACGAAAGCAGGATCAGCATCCAGCCAAGACACTGTTCGATGCGCCGACGCAATACGCGCGCCATCGCCTCGGGGAGGAAGGGCAGATTGCCCGATCGGCTGGTCGTGCTCGCCATAGCGGTTCTCCGATCAGAGCGCTTTCGCCATGCGGCGCAGCGCCGACTCCGTCGTTGCCGGATCGTAGACCAGGGCGATGCGGAGATAGGGCGCCCCGGGGTTGGTGCCGTCAGGGCCGGGCTTGGCCATATAGGCGCCGGGCAACGTCTTGATGCCGGTCTCGGCCCACAGGCGCTTGGTCACGGCCGGGCTGTCGCCGACCTCGAGCCACAGGAACATGCCGGCCTCGGGGCGGAAATAGCCGGGATGTCGGCCCAGCACCTGCTCCGACACCGCGAAGTTCGCGCGATAGAGCGCGCGCGTTTCCTGGACGTGTTCCTCGTCGTTCCACAACGCGGCCGAGGCCGCCTGCACCGGCAGCGCGAGCGGCGTGCCGCCATAGCTGAACATGAGGATGTAACGCTGGATGAACGACGCATCGCCGACCAGGAAGCCGGAGCGCAGACCCGGTGCGCTCGACCGCTTGGACAGTGAATGAAAGACGATGACGCGTTCCATGCCGCCGCCCAGATCTCGGCACGCCTCGAGCACGCCTGGCGGCGGCTCCTTGTCGTAGAGCTCGCAGTAGCACTCGTCGACGGCGAGCCAGAAATCGTAGCGCCGCGCGAGCTGGACTGCCGACTTGAGATAGTCGCGCGAGGCAATCGCGCCCTGCGGATTGGATGGCGAGCAGAGATACATGAGCGCGGTGCGCTCGAGCAGCTGGGTGTCGATCGCCGCGAGATCCGGTAGGAATCCGGCCTCGCGCGTCACGGGCAGATAGACGGCCTCGCCTTGGCTCGCGAGCGCCGCGCCGGTGTAGATGTGATAGGCCGGGTTCGGGATCAGCACCGCGGGGCGCTGGCCGTTCTTCTCTTCCGGCACCGCGATCAAGCCGGTCATGAAGAGCGGCTCGCGCGTGCCGGGCACCGGCACGACGTGCTTTTCCGGATCGACCATGGCGGGCGGCAAGTGGTAGCGCCGGTCGAGCCAGGCCTTGGCGGCCTGACGCAGCTCAGCCGTGCCCTGGGGCAGCGGATAGCGGTTCCAGAGATGGCTGTTGCGCGCCAACGTCTCGGCGAGCAGCGGCGGCGGCTGACCCTGCGGCTCGCCGACCGAGAGCATGACATGCGGCTCGTTGGAGCGGGGCGTGACGTTCGCGATCAGTTCGGCCAGGCGGCGGAACGGATGGTCCCGCATGGCGTCGTGACGGGGATTGAGCATGGAACCTTGAATCTTCGCAGGAATCAGATTGATAGTATGCCGAGCCAAGAAACCATGCAAGCTATGCTCTATAAATACTTGAATTAATTAATATTTATCTGTACGGGCTCGGGCGATGGTCGAGCCCGCTTTGGCGCGCCGCCGACCCCTTGAATGAGGCCGTCGGTTTTCCTAACTGGATTTCGTTCCGGGCGCCCATCGCGGGCTGGGAACGCTGAAGCGGGACGCGACCCCGAGGTGCGTCCCACCAACCCATGTTGCTTCGCAAGGAGAATGTGGCCATGACTGGATTCGACTTCGCCCCCTTTTTCCGCTCGTCGATCGGCTTCGACCGGATGGCGCACCTGCTCGATTCGTCGCTGCGCGACGAGGCGCCGGGTTACCCGCCCTACAACATCGAGAAGACCGGCGAGGACGCCTACCGCATCACCATGGCGGTCGCGGGCTTCGGCGACAGCGATCTGTCGATCGTTGCCCAGGACAACGGCCTCGTGATCACGGGCCGCATCAAGGCGAATGACGACAAGAGCCAATACCTCTATCGCGGCATCGCCGGCCGCGCCTTCGAGCGCCGCTTCGAGCTCGCCGACTACGTGAAGGTCGTCGGCGCCTCGCTGGCCGACGGCCTGCTTCATATCGACCTGATGCGCGAAGTGCCCGAGACCAAGAAGCCACGCACCATTCGTATCGAGCCGAAGTCGGGCGGCCGCACGATCGAAGGCAAAGCTGCCTGAACGGGCGCGCCGACAGGTTCGATATGGTCCGCACCAAGACCCTGTGGATCGCTCCGGCGGTGGCTCTGTCCGCCGCCGGCGACCGCGTCCAGTTGCCCGGTGGGCTCGCCGAGGCACTGGTCGGTCCGGCGCTCGATTTCGACGCCGTGACCTTCGACGAGGACGGCCCGACCTATCGCCTGGCACCCGGCGAGATCGCGCGTCTGCGCCAATCAGGCTTGGCGCGTCCGCCAATTCAGGCACAGAATTGCGGGTCAAGCATCGCCCTTCGCGCCTGATCAGGAAGCCGGGGACCCTCGATGGTCCCCGGCTGCGCGATCTGGACCCTCCGGACGACAGGATGTCGAACGGCTAGAGCGGGTTGAAATCAGGTTGAATCGGAAAGGGGATTCCCAAACTTTTCCGGATGTGATTCACCATGATGGCTGGAGTGGAGGCCAGCATGGATGGGCAAACCTTACTCGATTGACCTGCGCGA
>VGDO01000043.1 GCA_016869645.1 Alphaproteobacteria bacterium | reverse complement strand
GGCTTGCGATGCGAAGCCGCAGGCGGCGACCAAGCAACGCACCGCGGCCCAACCTAAGCAGTAGCCGGCCGAAGCAACGGCCAGGACAACGGCGCGCCGCGCCGCTATTCGGGGGCGACCGGGTGCCACGAAGAAGCGGCACCATGCCGTCGACCGTAGCCGTCATGTCGACCGCTTTGGGCATCAGTATCTGGCGGCGCGCGAAGGCCAGCAGGCGCTGCGCCAGCTCGGCGCCACGCTGTGCCACGCCGGTCGCCGATTGAATGAACTTGTGGATTCGCGATGTCGCGCGTCTCGTCGCGGCGAGCTCGAGATTGCCGATGATGGCGCCGAGCATGTCGTTGAAGTCGTGCGCTATGCCGCCTGACAGCTGGCCGATTGCCTCCATCCTTTCTGTGCCTCGATGGTCTTGAGCTCGGTCGCGTCGCGGCCGATGTAGAAATGGCGCTGCTCCGCCTCCGACCACACACCCATCCACGCCAGCGTGACCGCGTGCCCGTTGCGGTGAACGTATGGACATTCGATATGGCGCATCAGGCGGTCGCGGCGCGCCTTGCGCATCTCCTGGCGCGTGTTGGCCAGATCGTCAGGATGGATGAATTCGACAGCTGAACGGCCGACCGTCTCTTCCGGCTTGTAGCGGAGAATGCCGGCGGAGCTCGGGAGGGAATGCCCTCCGCTTCAAAAAGCCGATGGCCCGCTCTGGACTTCGATCGGCGACGGGGAAAACGAAAGGGCCGCTCCGGTTGCCCGGAGCGGCCCTCCCGTGACTAACCCGGGGGAGAGAGCGTCCGACTAGAAGACGATCTCGACACGCCGGTTCTGTGGTTCGCGCACGCCGTCGGCGGTCGGAACCAGAGGCTGACTCTCGCCGCGGCCGATCGTGGCGATCACCGATGCCGGCACGCCCTGCCGAACCAGCGCATCCTTGACCGCGACGGCGCGACGTTCGGACAAGCGTTGATTGTAGCGCTCGGTACCGGCGCGGTCGGCATGGCCGGTCAAGGCGATGCGTGCCGTGCCGGTCCGCTTCCACTCGGTGGCCGCATCGTTGATGATGCGCTGCGCCTGCGCCGTGATGTCGCTCTTGTCGAAATCGAAGAAGACGATGAACTGCTTCGGCGCGGCGACCGCGGGCGGCCGCGGCGGCACGACGGCTGGCGGCGGCGGTGGCGGAGGCGCGGGTGCCGCGGCCGGCGCCGGCGCCGGGGGTGGGGGTGGCGGCGCTCCGAAGCGATAGGTCAGGCCAACCAGCACGCTGTGGCTCTGATACTCGCTCTCGAACGACTGACCGCGACGATCGCTGAATCTCGGATCGGTCGTGCCGAAGAAGCGATAGTCGGCAGTGATCGCCCAGTTGGGGTCGAACCAATAGGCAAGACCGGCGATCAGCTGGTAGGCAAGCTTCCAGTCCGTGTCGTCGACGTAGCCCACGCCGCCGCCGCGCACGGTGTTGTACTGCACCTGCGCGGTGCCGAGGCCGACGCCGAGATAGGGCTCCCACGCCGTGCCCGTGTTGAAGTCGTAGAGCAGGTTCGCCATGACGGCGAGCGAGGAGGCATCGCCCCCGGCGCTCGGCGACGTGCCCGATTGCGCGGCTTGGCCGGCGGCCGCGGGAATGCCGTTGTCGTTACGGACATTCATCGTGTCGAGAATGTTGCGCCGGTAGCCGATCTCGAGCTCGGTGCGCCAGGCGCCCCAGTCGTATCCGGCGCTGCCGGTCAGGCCCCAACCGAGATCGTAGTTGTTGGTGGCGCTGAGGGTTGATCCGCCGGTACCTCGAAGGTCGGCGTTGCGCGTATCGTTCAAGCCGGCCTTGATGCCGGTGTACCAGCCAGTGGTGGGCGATTGGGCAAGCGCCACTGACGCCGAACCCACGGCCACGAGCATGGCCAGGGCGGCCGCTGATCTCTTCATGACGGTATCCTTGTCAGCAAATTTCCCCGCGGTTCCGAGCGGAACCATAAGCGAAAAATCCAGCAGCCTGAACGACTTGTCAAGGCCACCCGGCAGAAATGCAACAGTTTTGGCCGGCCTGTGCCCATTTGGACGCAGTGCATCGGCTGATTATTTGCCATGCAACATGGTCCGAACGCCGGTGATTACGGAATTTGCGAAACAAAGCAGGAACCGGAGGGTCCCTTTCACCGATCGGGGGGCCGCGGGTAATGTCGTTGCCGCAGCCGCCGCAACTGGGCGAGGTGATCCGCCGTGACCGATCGCGATCCGCGTCGGCACTCCGAGCAGGGTGCCGCCACCGACGAGTCGTTGGCGGCGGCCCTTGCCCAGCATCGCGCCGGACGGCTCGACGACGCGGCGCGCATCTATCGTGCTGTGCTCACGCGCACGCCCGACGACGCCGACGCGCTTCACCTGCTCGGTCTGGTCGAGCACCAGCAAGGCCGGCACGGTACGGGCGCGGAGTTGATCCGGCGCTCGCTCGACGCCGATCCCACGCAATTCGGCGCGTGGACGAATCTGGTCACGGTGCTGCGCGCCGCAGGCGATCGTCCGGGCGGCCAGGCTGCCGTCGCCGCGGCGCTCGCGCTGGCTCCCGGCCATGGCGCCGCGCATTTCGCACGCGGCCTCCTGACTGCTGAAATCGGCGCGCCCACCGACGCGCAAGCGGCGTTCAGGATGGCGCTGGCGCTCGATCCCGATCACGCGCCGACGCGCGCCAATCTCGGCGCAGTGCTCTTGGATGGCGGCCAGGCCGTGGCTGCCGAAGCCGAGCTGCGCGCCGCGCTTGAAACCGATCCGGGCCTGCCCGACGCGTGGTCCAACCTGGGCAACGCGTTGCGCGAGCAGGACCGGCTTGCCGAGGCCGTCTCGGCCTATCACGAGGCGTTGCGTCGCCAGCCCGGTTTCGCGCCCGCCTTCGCCAACCTCGGCATCGCGCTGCTGCGCATGAGCGATGTGGAATCAGCCGTCGCCGCGCTTCGACAAGCGGTGCGCGCGCAACCCGATCTGATCGCTGCCCATGTCAGCATGGGCCATGCGCTGCACCTCCAGGGAAAACTCGACGCGGCGGAAGCGGCCTGCCGGCGTGCGCTTGCCATCGCGCCTGCCCATGCCGATGCGCACCACAATCTCGGCGTCGTGCTCAAGGATCTCGGTCGTCAGGATGAGGCGCTGACCGCCTTCGCCTCTGCGCTTGCGTCCCGGCCTGCATTGGCCGTCGCACATTCGAATCTCGGTGCCATCCTGCGCGAGGAGCTTCGTCTCGACGACGCGCTCGCCGCCTTCACGCGCGCGATCGACCTCGATCCCCGCCTTCCCGCAGCCGAGAGCAATGCACTGATCACCATGATGTTCATGGATCGCTTCGGCCCCGACGAGGTCTTCGCCGCCCATTGCAAATACGGCCGGCGCCACGGTGCGGCGAGCCGGCCGTCGATCAGCTACGGCAACGTCCCCGATCCCGATCGCCGCCTGCGCGTCGGCTATCTGTCGCCGCAGCTTCGCGCCCATGTGCTGGCGCCCAGCCTGCTGCCGGTGCTCGAGCACCATCGGCGTGCCGAGGTATCGGTCCACGTCTTTGCCCATGTGCCCCATCCCGACGCCACGACCCGCCGCATGCGCGACATGGTCGACGAGTGGGCGTTCATCGATACGCTGAGCGATCTCGAGGCATGCCGGCGCATACGGCAGAGCGCCGTCGACATCCTGATCGATCCGATGGGGCATTGGGCGGACAACCGTCTCACCGTGCTGGCATTGAAGCCGGCTCCGATCCAGGTCACCTATCTGTGCAACACGCCGACCACTGGCCTTGCCGCCGTCGACTTTGCCATCGTCGATCGTTGGATCGATTTCGATGGGCGGCTGGCCGGTCAAATGACGGAGATCCCCGTTCATTTGCCCGGCGGTTTCGGCCTGATGAGCTACGACGAGGAACCAGTGATCGCGCCGCCGCCTTCCATCGCGCGCGGCCATGTCACGTTCGGCTGCTACAACAATCCGGCAAAGATTTCCGACCGGACGCTGGCGCTCTGGTCCCGCGTGCTGGCGGCCGCGCCGACCGCGCGCCTGCTGCTCAAGGGACGGGGCCTCGACCGCCCGGGGCCGCAGGGACGGCTGCGCGCCCGCATGAGCGTTGCCGGCATTGCGCCCGGGCGCGTCGATCTGCGCGGCGCCGTCGCGGCGGTTGGCGAACATCTCGCCAGCCATGCCGACATCGATATCGCGCTCGACCCGCTGCCCTTCACCGGCGGCCGCACCACGGTCGACGCGCTATGGATGGGCGTGCCGGTCGTCACGCTGCCCGGCGATGCGCTCTATGGCCGCTACAGCTACGGTTTCCTGCACCGGATCGGCGCTCCCGAACTGATCGCGGAGAGCGAGGACGACTTGGTGCGGCGGGCGCGGGATTTGGCGGCGGCGCCCGAGCGGCTCGCCGACTACCGTCAGCGCCTGCGCACCATGGTGCGCGCATCGTCGTTGATGGACTGGCCGCGCCATGTTGCCGAATTCGAAGACGCGTTGCGCGCGATGTGGCGCCGCTGGTGCGCCGAGCGCAATTCCGCTGGCCCTAGGGGTTGATCGTCTGATAGGCGACGTTGGCAACTTGGTGCAGCCGCTCGCGGTCCACTTGTCCGATCACCGCATAGGCGAGCGCCTGGTCCATCCAATAGAACATCGACACGCCCTTCTGATGGGCGAAACGGAACGCCGTCTCGGTCGGCGTGTTGTTCTCGCTCGCCCGAACGTAGATGGTCAGGCGCTGCCCGGACTCGTTCTCGTACATGAATTGCGCCGCGGGCCCATATCCCGAAGGCAGCAACCGGCCGCCCACCAGATTGAAGCCGACGCCGGTCAAATTGGGCGCCTGCACCTGCTGCCCCAGGCGCTTGGACAGCCATGCCACGAGATGCGCTTCCTCCTTGGCGGGAACCTCCACGGGGTGGCGAACCTCCGGGAGGTAAACCAGATGGGCCGAGGTCGCGTAGCGCACGAACGCTTCGGTAAAGTTGTACTGGGGGACCGGCTGCGTCGCGCCGCGTAGCGTCCAACCCGCCACGCCGCCGAGCGCGATCAGCATGATGGCGGCGGCGCTGCGCATGGCAATCGCGAGGACCAGGCCCCGCCGCCGGACCAGAGCGGCATCCATCGCAGCGGGCCGTGGTTCGCCCATCACGCCGTCGAACAGCGAGTGTAGCGCCTGGTTCTGCGCGCGATAGGCGCCGACCATGGCCTGGGCTTCGGCATCGGCCGACAGCAGCGCCTCGATATGCGCGCGCTCCTCATCGGTCAGCAGACCGTCGACATAGGCGTGGAGCTGGCCCTCGGTCAGCCGCACGGAGCCCGTCATTTGACCCTCGTCAGCCGCGGCTGGCCCCCTTCGCCGCCGCCGCTCGTCAAACGACGCAGCGCTTCGCGCCCGCGCGACAGGCGCGACATCACGGTGCCGACCGGAATACCGAGCACTCGGGCGGTCTCTTCGTAGCGCATGCCTTCGAGCCCGGTGAGCAGGATGACCTGGCGCTGTTCAGCCGGCAGCTGCTGCAGCGCGCGCGCGAGCTGCGCCAGCTCCAGACCCACGCCCTGGACCGGCGCCACCGACAGGCCGGGATCGGTCAATTGCGGCTTGGCCGGATCGATCGCGACCATCGCGGGAGCGCGGTTGCGGCGGCGAGCAGCGTTGACGTGAACGTTGTGCAGTATCGTAAACAACCAAGCCCTCAGATCGCCGTGACGGCGCCACAGGTGCAGTCGGCTCAACGCACGCTCGAGACAGTCCTGCACGAGATCGTCTGCCAGGTCGCGATCGCCGACCAGTGCGCGCGTATAGCGCCGCAGACGCGGAATGTGCTCGGCGACGGCGGCGGCTATATCGTCCACTTGAGTTCGCTCCCGGACCGGCGCGCAGGCTGCGCGCGGATGGCACGTTGACGAACTTACTGCGCTATCTCGAGCCTCGCCACAAGAGCCTTCCTCGCAGCCCCGCCGGTGGACGCGGCTGCCCGCAACCGTTGCTGCATACTTCCTTCCTGCGGCCGCCGTTCCGGTCAGCGGCGCCGCGCACGTTACGAGTTCGTTTCAGCTAACAACCGACCGCCCGATTCATTCCCCGAGTGCGCCTTTTGGCGTGCGATCCCAGGCCGAGCTCTCAACTTTCCTGCCCGGAGGTGCGCCTGAGCGGCGCGTTCAGAGGACGAGGTCGATCGCCTGATGCGGTTCGATCAGGGGCGCGCTGTCCGTTTCCCCCAAGTGGCGGCGATATGCGTCGCTGGCGTATTCGGCATGGCGGTTGGCCGCTGTCCGGCGATCGTTGCTCGGCTCGGTGCGCATGCGCCCGGCCTGTTCGACACCGAACAGCTCTTGGGCGATGACCTGGGCCTGAAATGCCGGATTGGCATAGCGCGTGTGCGGACGCGTGCTGGTCGGCGTCCCCGGCTGTCGCGGTGCCGCAGACTCCTCGGCGCGCAACGCATGCGATTTCTCGGCGTTGCTCGAATCTCGCGCCGCTTCGGCGTCTGCCTCGAGCTGGCGTCCGGCGCGACGATGCGTGCTGTGCTCGGCGAGACGGACAATCGCGGAGGTCTGACCGCCCGAACGGGCCAGTGCTTCGAAACTGCTTCCCGCCGCACCGTCGCTCTGACCGGCAGTCCCGTGATCGCGTTCGCTCGGGCGCGCGTCAGGCCGCGGGGACGGACGAAGTCCGGCCAGGCGATCCGGCGGCAGCTGAACGACCGGGGTGAGCATGACCCAAATATCTTTCGATTAAAATTTTAGGCAATTATATCGCAAAATGCCTTTTCTGGCGATGCGACCGCGCGAAATTGCGGTCATGCGAAATAAATATCTGAAAATGTTATATTTTTTTCGAACTCGGTTTGGGAGTGGCCACACCCGCCCCCGGCGATCGGACTATGTAATTCGGCTTAAGCATTTCTTTAGGACTCTGGCGGCATAGTCGGCAGGCGTCATCGTTCGCCACTTTGGCAACCAAGGGATTCGATGCCATGAAAATTGTGCTCGCGGCCGTCGACGGGGGAATGCTCGAGCAACTCATGCTTCTGTTGCAGCGCTTCGAGCCGGGATCGGAGATTCAGTGCGCCGACTCGGTCGATGCCGCCGTTTCGCTGTTGCGCGAGCCGGCCGCCAAGCACATGGCGCTGGTCGATTCGACCATCGCCAGCACGCCGGGCCTGATCGGTTTCGACCGCTTGGTGCGTGCCGCGCAGGGAACGCCGGTTGTGCTGATCTCCAATGACCGCGCGCGCTCCACCGTGCTGCGCGCGCTCGGCCTCGGCGCCGCCGGGGTGGTTCGTCCGAACCTGCAGGGTGTCGGTCTCTACTACGCACTCAAACTGATGATGGCCGGTGAAACCTATGTGCCGGCGACGGCACTCGACGACGCCGGCGAAGAATCCAACGTCGATGCCGGCCGCTATCGCCTGTCCAAGCGCGAAGGCGAAGTCCTGCGCGCGCTGCTCGGCGGCCAGACCAACAAGCATGTCGCGCGCGACCTCGGCATCGAGGAGGTCACCGTCAAACTCCACCTGCGCAAGATCTACCGCAAGCTCGGCGTGCGCAATCGCACCCAAGCTGTTCAGCTCGCGATGGGGATGCGGCTCTAGCTCCGCTAAAGCCCGGTCGCCTCGAGGGACTTCCTCAGGACTTTGTCGCTGTCGAAGCAGTCGCCCGCCACCTGGCGGGCGGCACGGCAGTGCCCTTCGTAATCGGTTGCGATCGCGTCGAGCGCACCGAAGATGTCGTCCCAGTCGTGGAAATGAAACAGGCCGCGCCCTGTGGGCACATGGGCCTCGAAGCCGGTCGCCTGGGTGATCACCGGGCGTCCTGACGCCAGATAGCAGACGCTGCGGTCGCTGAACCACCCCGTCCGCGGACGGACATAGATATCCTTGGCGACCGTGAACTCGCCGCGCGAAGAGCGGATGAATTCCGCATAGTGGTCGAGCGTATCGGAAACCGGAACTGGATCGACGACGTCCCAGCCATGCGAGCGCACCAGCGCGTTGATATCGCTGTTGGGCGTGATCATGGCGAGCCGGAACTTCTCGGGCCGCCGGTTCGGCAGGTCGAGGAAACGTTGGAAGTTGACGTGCTTCGACCACTGGTAGCTGACACCGTCGAGCTCGATGTTCTTGGCGCTGTGCTGCCAAGTCGCAATCGTCGAGAGGTGCGTCGGGCGGGCGGCATAATCCGGCCGCCAGACATCGAGCACGACGGGCGGACGCGTCCGGATCCAGTTGACGTGGCCGAGCGGCACCGGGCAATCGGCTGCGCCGAGATGCTCGCCGATCGACCAATGATGAGTGTGGGCATCGACATAGGCGCGCGAGCCCGCGTCGCCCGATGCCATCTTGATCTGCTCGAAACCCGGGTCGGTATCGACCAGCACGCGGACCGGGCACTTCATGTGCTCCTCGCGCATGATCGTCGTGCCGCACAGATTGATGAGCGCATCGGCGCGCGCGAACAGTTCGAAGGTCTTCTGCCGGCCGAGGCCCTGGTAGATCTCGGGATGGGTGGGATCCCAGTAGGCCCAGCGGTCGCCGAGGCCGAAACGCTCCATCAGCCCCTTGATGAATCCCCAGTTGTAGCTTGCGTCCCAATGAATGCTGTTCTGCTGCGGCGAATAGGGATTGGCGCCATTGTCCTCGACGTACCAGACATCGTGGCCGAGCCGCTTGAGGCCGAGCACGTAGTGCATGCCCTCCATGGCGACGCCCATGAGCGGCATCTGACCGAAATAATGCAGGACGACGATTGTCTTCGATCGGCTCACGGCGCGGCACTCACCGGTCGAACCGCGGCTCGACCTGATCAGCGGATGGCTGCACCGCGGGCCCGAGTGCCAGGCGTCGCCAGCCGGTGGAATCGGCCATCAGCTCATCGAGCGGCCGGCCGCCCCAGCTCATCCAGCGAGAGCGGTGAAAGGCGACGGCGCCAATGGCGAGTTTGACCGCTTGCGTCGGCGCCCGCTCAAGTCCGAGCGCCGGCCAGGGCAGGTTCATCTCCGCTGTGATGCGCGGCTGATCTGAGCCGAAATAGCTCGTGGCGGCGCCATCGACTGTCGCGCAGTCACCGCCGGTCTCAATCCGGCACAGGCGCGCCGTGAATGCCGGCGCGCCCTTCTTGGGAAACACCTTGGGCGGCACGATATGGAGCGCAAATCGCTGTGGGCCCGTCCCGGTGTCGACGCCGAGTTCGAGCCGGAACGCTTCGCCGAGCGGGAACTCGTCGTCGACCGCGAGAATCTGCGGGTCGTAGTAGTCCATGGCGATCAGCGCCACGCCGAGGCCCGCGTCGCTCCAGCTCAGATAGAACTCGCCGAAGGGAATTTCGCCGGCATTGGACTCGACGCCGCGCACGAGGGCGTGGGGCTTCGGCCAGTCGGCGAGGCTGCGGTCGCCAACCACGATGTCGGCGCGCGGCATGGCCGTGGTCGCGACCGGCAGGCGGCCGCGCCGAGACGCGGCCTTGCGGTGGATGTCGACGACCTCGCGATTGGCCTGTTTCAACGCTTCGACCAGTCCGGCATAGGGCACGTCCCAGGAATCGACCAGGCCGAAATTGTAGTCCTCGCCATCGGAGCGGCCGCCCTTCGGGTGATCGTGCCACTGGAACCAGTGGAGCCCGACGATGTCAGGCTGGGCGGCAAAATTACGCGTCGCCTGGGCGGCTCCGGCC
Source organism: Alphaproteobacteria bacterium (assembly GCA_016869645.1). Classification (GTDB taxonomy): domain Bacteria; phylum Pseudomonadota; class Alphaproteobacteria; order SHVW01; family SHVW01; genus SHVW01. The sequence continues at coordinate 25,059 of VGDO01000043.1, read as the reverse complement.
GCGCGCTCGACCTGTGAATTGACCGTCATGAGATGGCCGTTGTTGACGTTGCCCGAGCGGTTCTCGTGGGCGGCGAAGAACCACTCCGTGATCAGGACCGCCTTGTCCGGCGCGAGCTGTCGCAGTCCGTCGAAAAAATAGGGTGCGAGCCAGCCGTCGGGCGAGTCGACGTTGTAGTTGGTCGCGATGGCGTCGACATGGCGTGCCATCGCGCGAACGGCGACGGGGTCATAGTAGATCGGCAGACGGTCGGCAAAGACGAGGGCTTCGGGATCGACCGACTTCAGCGCCTGGCGCACGAGGCGGTAGTAGTGCTCGGTGACCACGCCGGTCCAGCGCCGCACGGCCTGGATGCCGGTGCCGCCCGGCCGAAGCTGAGCGAGCGCGCCTTCGCTGCGCAGCAGGTCGTCGAATGACGCAGCATTGGCCGGTGCCACGAAGTCCGCGGCAAAGCGCGTCCAGTCGTCGCCATAGTGCTCGCGCAGCAGGGCGATCAGGCGCCTCTTGGTATGGTTGGCGGCAGGCGCGCGCATGAAGTAGTTGAACAACGCGCCATTCCACCAGCCGACCTCGTTGTCGGAAAAATAGCCGATGCGCCGCGGGTCGCCACGGTAGGGCTTCGTCAGGCGCTCGGCCTGCCGCAGCATCTCGGCCTCGGTCGCCGGATCGAACGGGTCAAACCAATGGAAGCGCGCATTGCGGCCGAGCTCGAGATTGGGGGTGCTCGGCAAGTCGATCCGCTCCGGCGTCAGCGACCATGCGCCGGCGCTGTTGAAGCCCCAGGCGATCAGGCGCTCGCGCGTCGCGCGCGCCCATGCCTCCAGGCTCGGGTAGAAACTCGACCACGTATAGGAATTGCGCGCGCCGGCGCCGTCCTTCCTGTCGCCGCCGTCGAGCACGTTGGAGCCGATCGAGAAGAACTTGTCGCCGCACGGGGTGACCAGCCATGCGGCGCCCGCTTCGCGCTCGATGGTCCAGCGCGAATGTGGCGCCTTGGCGAAGTCGCTGCAGGCACCGGCCGGCATCGACGGGGCAAATACAATGACGAAACACAGGAAACCGGCGAGCAATCGCGTCGCGCGCATCGCGCATTCAGCGGCAGATTCTGCGGTTCCGTGTCTCGGATGTCGGACCATGGCAGCCGTGATCGAGCTACAGACCTGCCTGGGACATCATGTCCTTGAGCAGCTTGTCGCTATCGAAGTAGGCGCCTGCCAGATCGCGTGCCGCTCGGCAATGCGCCGGGTAGTCGGAATTGATCGCGTCGATCGCGGTGAGGATCTCGTCCCAGCTGTCGAAGTTGAACAGGCCGCGGCCGACCGGCACGTACTTCTCCGAGCCGGTGCGCTGGGTGATGACGGGGCGTCCCGCAGCCAGGTAGCTGACCGACCGGTCGCTGAACCAGCCGCTCTTCGGTCGCACGTAGATGTCCTTGGCGACGGTGAATTCGCCGCGCGAGGTGCGGATGAACTCGGCGTAGCTCTCCATCGTCTCGGAGACGCGCACCGGGTCCTCGAGCTGCCAGCCATGGCCAGCGACCTCGGCGTTGACCTTCGCATCGGGCGTGATCATGGCGAGCCTGAAGCACTGATCGGTGCGCTTGGGCAGGTCGAGATAGCGCAGGAAGTTGACGTGCTTCGACCACTGATAGGTCTCGCCCTGGAAGCGCAGGTTCTTGCCCTTGTTCTGCCAGGTCGCGACGCTGGTGAAGCAGTCGGGCTGGAGCGCGTAGTCGGGCTTCCACTCATCGAGCACGACCGGCGGGCGCGTCTTGCGCCACACGCGGTCGCCCAACGGCACGGGGCAATCCGGCGCGCCCAAATTCTCGCCGTAGGTGAACAGGTGGGTATGGGCATCGACATAGTCGAGATAATAGGCATCCTGCTGGTCGAGCTTGACCTGGGCGTAGACCGGGTCGGAATCGACGTAGATGCGCACGGGGCACTTCATGTGCTCCTCGCGCAGCTTGGTGGCGCCGCACAGGTTGATCAGCGCATCGGCCTCGCCATAGAGCGCCATCAGGCGCTCGCGACCGACGCCGTGCCACGAGCCTTCCTTGACCGGATCCCAATAGGCCCAGCGATCGGCCATGCCGTAGCGCGCCATCATGTCGCGGACGAACGCGATGTTGTAGCTGCTGTCCCAGACGAGCTGGTTTTCCTTGGGCGAGTACGGATTGACCCCGTTGTCCTCGACGTACCAGACGTCATAGCCGAGGCGCTTGAGCCCGAGCACGTAGTGCATCGACTGCCAGGCGATGCCGGCAAGCGGCATCAGCCCGGAGAAATGCAGCACCAGGACGGTCTTAGGTCGCATCGGTGCGCGACGGTCCGGGCGCCGCCGGTGGACGTTCCTCGAGCGGGCGGAACTGCGTGTTGTAGAGGTGCGCAAAGGCGCCGTCCGGCCGGGCCATCAGCTCGGCGAAGCTGCCGACCTCGACGATACGGCCCTGCTCGAGCACGACGATGCGGTCGCACAGCCGCACGGTCGACAGCCGGTGCGCGATGATCAGCGTGGTGCGGCCTTCAGTCAGCCGCTCGACGGCGTCCATGATCATCGCCTCGGTCTCGGCATCGAGCGCAGATGTCGGTTCGTCGAGGATCAGGATCGGCGCGTTGCGCAGCATGGCGCGCGCGATGGTGACGCGCTGTTTCTCGCCCTCGGACAGCTGGATGCCGCCCTCGCCGATGCGCGTGTCGAACCCGTCGGGCAGGCCGACGATGAAGTCGTAGATACGCGCCAGGCGCGCCGCCTGCTCGACCTCGAGCTGGCTGGCCTCCGGGCGGCCATAGGCGATGTTCTCCCGGATGCTGAGCGGGAAGACCAGCGGCGGCTGCAGCACGAGCGAGATCTGCGTGCGCAGTGACTTGATCGTGTAGTCCCGCACGTCGCGACCGTCGATCGTGACGCCGCCCGTCTTGGGATCGAAGAAGCGCGGCAGCATGCTGAGCAGCGTCGACTTGCCCGAGCCGGTCGGGCCGACGATGGCGATCCGCTCGCCCGGCTCCACCTTGAGGCTGACGCCGCGCAGCACGGGGATGTCCTCGCGGTAGTGAAACTCGACGTCCCTCCATTCGAGCAGGCCGCGCGCGCCCTCGGCCGGGAACTTGAGGTGCCCGTCCTTGAGATCGGCCTCGATGTCGAGAATCTCGAACACGCGGCCGACGCCGATGCGTGCGGCCTGGAGCAGGCCGTAGGTCTGGGTCAGGTTGTCGATCGGCTGGTAAAGTGCTGCCAGGTAGGCGATGAAGACCACGAGCTGGCCGAGCGTCAGCGCTTCGCCCATCACGGCGCGCGCCCCGAACCACACGACGACCGCCGTGCCTGCCGCGATCACGACGTGGACGGCGCCGGAATAGGCGGTTTGCAGGCTGTAGAGCTTGAGGTTGGCGCTAAGACTCGCCTGGCTCGCCTGCATGAAGCGGGCGTGCTCGTCGGCTTCCTTGGTGAAGGCCTGGACGACGCGGATGGCCGAGATCGACCAGCTGACCAGCGAGTAGACCGCGCTTTCGCGGTCCTTGGCGCTGACCGCGGCCGAAATGATGTGCTTGTTGAGCAGAAGGATGATGCCGACCAGCATCGGGCAGACGACGAGCGCGATCAGCGTCATGACCGCGTCGAGCCTGATCATGATGATGAACATGCCGATGAGCAGCACGGTCGCCGACAGCATCGGCAGGATGCCGTTCATGATCAGCGACTGCATGGCATAGGAATCGGCGGTCAGCCGGTAGAGCAGATCGCCGACCTGGCGGCGGCTGTGGAACATGAGCGACAGGCGCTGCAGGTGGGCATAGAGCCGGCCGCGCAGGTCGTTGACCATGTTCTGGCCGATCTTGATGGTCATGTAGTTGTAGAGCAGCGTGATCGCGCTCAGCCCGAACTGGACGATCACCATGGCGACGCAGGCGAGCACGAGCAGCGACGCCGCATCGAAGCCGGCCAGGTAGGCCGGCGCCGGTTTCCCGCCGAGCACGTGGTCGATGACGACCTGCAGCGGCCACGGCTTGAGCAGCTCGAACCCCGTGGTCAGGAAGATCAGCGCGAAGGCCCACACGAAGGGCCAGCGGTATGGCTTGAGATAAGGGAGTACCCGGATCAGGGCCCTCCGGGTCGCTCCACCGGGCATGAGCTGGGGCTACTCTGTGGCTTTGCCGCGGCTCGTGGCGGCAATCAACCCCGCGCCATGCGCGACCCGCTCGAAGACGCGGGTCAGGATACGTCCCAATCTGACGGTCTGGTGCACGATCGTGCCGCCGTTGATCAGCGCGATCAGGCCGACGCCGGCGGCAACACTGGGCACGCCGAGCGCCAGCGCGCCGAGACCGACCACGGCATAGAGGCGCAGCAGGAAGGTCGACAGCCGCGACAGCCGGAGCTGGCAGCGCACGCGCAACAGGCGCTTGGCGCCGCCGTGGTTCTCGGTGACGATCTTGATCAGGCCGCGCGCCCACAGGCCTTGGGCGATCTTGAGATCCCAGTCATCCCAGCCCTGATCGGTGATGACGAAGTATTTGCGCGGCGACAGATAGTCGATGACGCCCTGCAGCAGCGTCTCCTTCTCGTGACCCTGCTCCGTCCAGTAGGAGAGATAGACGGCGCGCTCGGCGCATGCGATGCGCGGCTGCTGGCGCGTGTCCTCGAGCTGTGTCGTGTCGGTTTCGTTGAGCGTGCGTGCGCGCCACTTCATGCGCTCCCACGAGCGCACGAGCGGGCCGAGATAGCAGAGCAATGCGATCAGCGCGCGTGCCGGCACGCCGCGGAAGCGCGGGTCGACGGGCGCCCGCCATGCGCTGGCGATGCATAGCGTCCAGGTGATGAGCAGCGGTGCCGCCCCGAGCCAGGCCCAGCCGCCCCAGAACAGCGCGTTGACCAGCAACAGGCCGGCGACGACGTTCCACTCGAGCGTCAGCGGCAGGAACGCCGCGAGCGATGATGGCGGCTCGTACAGCGTCTGGAACATGCCGCGGCCGAACACGCCGGAATAGATCAGCGGTCGGCGCGAGAGCAGGAACGAGGCCGACAAATCGCCGTAGATGCGGCCGAGCCAGCGCGCCTGGCCGAACAGGTTGAAGCGCGTCGGATGCTTGTTGTAGACCAGCGCCTCGGCCTTGCCATAGCCGCGCTGCTGGCCGAGATAGGCCTCGACCGTGTTGCGCCGGTAGTGCCAGACCACGGCTGCCGGGCTGAAGCCGATCTTGTACCCGGCGTTCTGCAGGCGCCAGCACATGTCGACGTCGTCGCCGGCGGCACGGTAAAGCGGATCGAACCAGCCGACCGCGTCGAGCGCCTCGCGCCGAAACGCCATGTTGCAACCGGCGATGTGCTCGGCCTCGTCATCCGACAGCAGAACGTGGGTCGGGCCGCCCGGCGACACGGCGACCGCGGAGGGCACCAGCGCCTCCTCGCGCGGCGGGAAATTCGGCCCGCCGACGGCCGACAGATTGGCCGACTGCATCTTGGCGACGAGGTAGGTCAGCCAGTCCGGATCGGCGACGCAGTCGCTGTCGGTATAGGCGATGATCTCGCCGGTCGCGGCTTCGGCGCCGACGTTGCGCGCCACCGACAGGCCCTTGTTCTCCTGGCTGATGATACGGCAGTAGTCGAAGGACTGGGCGATCTCGAGCGTGCGGTCGGTCGAGCCGTCGTTGACCACGACGACTTCGTAGTTCGGGTAGTTGAGATCGCGCAGCGATTCCAGGCACGATTCCATCGTGCGCTCGGCGTTGTAGGCGCAGACGACGACCGAGACCATGGGATAGTCGGGCAGGCGCGGCGGCAGCACGCCCTGGTAGGCCTTCTGCACCACGTGGAAGGCCGGTTTGCGGTTGCGATCGCGGTCGACCAGGCCGAACGCCCAGTCCTCGATCTGGTGGCCGCCAGTGAACCACTCGTCGGTCCACGAGAACACGAAGGTGCCGGCGACGCCGGCGCCGAACGCGGTCGGCACCTGCCAGCCGAGCGTGAGCGCCTGCATGTCGGTGCCGAGCCGCATCGAGTCGATGCCGAACTCGGTCAGCACCAGCGGGCTGTCGACCGCGAGGTTGTGCAGGCGCGCGATGTATTTGCCGAATTCGGGCTGATGGTGAAGGTAGACGTTGAAGGCGAGAAAGTCGGCGAACTCGGTGGTCAGATACTCGGTCGACGGGAAGTTGGCGTAGCTGACCAGGTTCTCGGGATCGACGTCCTTGACGATGTCGCACAGTTCCTTGAGGAATGCGCTGGTCCGCTTGGCGCCGTGCCAGCGCACCATGTCGGGCGGGATCTCGTTGCCGACCAGGTAGGCGAACACGCCGACATGGCCGCGGCTCTGCATCGCTCCGGCCCGCACGGTCTCGCGGATGCGCGCCTGCTCGGCGCGAGAATCGAGGAAGGTGATGTGCTGCGACCAGGGCAGGCCGATCAGGCAGCGCAGGCCCTTCTCGGCGGCGATATCGAGCAGCCAGGTCGGCGGCGGGGTGAAGACGCGGAAGGTGTTGGCGCCCAGCTCGCGCATGAGCGTCATGTCGCGCTCGACGATCTGACGCTCGGGGAATTGCGTGCCGTGGCTGGCGTTCGAGAACGGCCCGTAGGTCACGCCCTTGACGAAGAACTTCTCGGTGCCGCGGAAGAACGATTTGCCGTGCACGACAATGCGGCCGCCGGTGCCGGCGATCGCGACGTCGGTGGGAGTAACGGGTGTGTGAAGCAAGGCCTGCGTCTCGTTGAGCTGTATTGCGTTCATGGCTCGAGCCTTCGCCTCAACTGTTGCGTCGTGCGCCACCGGTCGCGGCGAAATTCGCGGCGACGGGCGGCGGGCGCAACGATAACGGGGAAGGCTGGCTGGACATTCCGGGGGTGGACGATGGGCAGGTCACGGCGGGATCAGCCTGCGGCAACGCGACGCGGCGTCGCGGCGCGGCGGTGCCATGCAAGCGCCGTGCGAACGATGGTGTCGAGATCGGACTGGGCCGGCCGCCAGCCGAGCTCGCGGTTGGCGCGGCCGGCATCGGCGACCAGCACCGCGGGGTCGCCGGGGCGCCGCGGTGCCATGCGCTGCGCGACGCGCCGGCCGGAAGCGCGCTCGACCGTGTCGATCACCTGGCGGACGGAATGGCCCTGGCCAGTGCCGAGGTTGAGCTGCAATTCGCCGCCGGAGCCGGCGAGCCGATCGAGGGCGCGGACATGGGCTTCGGCGAGATCGGTGACGTGGATGTAGTCGCGCACGGCCGTGCCGTCGCTGGTCGGATAGTCGGAGCCGAACACGTCGAGGCTCGAACGCTGCCCCAGGGCAGTCTGGATGGCGAGCGGAACCAGATGGGTCTCGGGATCGTGCTCCTCGCCGATCTCGCAATCGGGATCGGCGCCGGCCGCGTTGAAATAGCGCAGCGCCGCCCAGCTCAAACCGTAGGCAACCGCGTACCATTTCAGCACGCGTTCGACGAACAGCTTGGACTCGCCGTAGGGATTGATCGGCCGCTGCGGCATCGTCTCGTCGATCGGCACGCGATCAGGCGTTCCGTAGGTCGCGCAGGTCGATGAGAAGACGATCGTGCCGATGCCGGCGACGCGCATCTCGTCGAGCAGCCCCAGCGTGTTAACCACATTGTTCTGGAAATAGCCGGACGGATCCTTCATCGACACGCCGACATAGGCCGACGCCGCGAAGTGCATGACCGACGTCACCTTCTGATCGCGCAGCGTTTGTGCAAGCCGCGCGCGATCGGCGAGATCGGCCTGGACGAGCGGTCCCCACTTCACCGCCTGCGTGTGACCAGCCGACAGGTTATCGTAGGCGATCGGCGTATAGCCCGCCCTCGCCAGCGCCTTGCAGGCATGGCTGCCGATGTAGCCGGCGCCGCCCGTCACTAGGACCCGTCGGTCGTTCATCCCAATATTCGCGAAACTGCCGTACCAACCGGTGATGTTTATCGGATCGCGTGGCGCGCCCCGCCGCGCACCCGCCTTATCTTCGTCATCACCAGCTGCGGCTGCCGGCTCCGACGAAGAATTGCGGAACAAGCGGATTTTTTGCGGTCGTTGTCATACGATGATTACCATCGACGCGCAAGCATGGCCTGTGATTTGGACGTGTCTTGGAAGCGTCACGCAACGCCGATGCTTGCCTCGTCCGGCTCGACTCTTCGATACTGCACCCGCGATCCACGCAAGGAGTTGGTGTCATGCGCGCACATCACGACATGGGCGGTTTGCCGGCGGGACCGGTCGAAGCGACCGAGCACGACTACCTATTGTGGGAGAAGCGCGTCGACGCACTAATGATGCTACTCTCGGATCGCAAGCGGCAGCTCCTCCGGGTCGACCAGCTTCGCCGGGGCATCGAGCAGCTCGGCTCCGACGCCTATGACCGGATGACCTACTACGAGCGGTGGATCGCTTCGATCACCCACAACATGCTGGAGCGCGGCGTGTTTACGTCCGACGAGCTCGGTCGCAAGATGGCCGAGGTCGAGACGCGCCTGGCCGCCGAGCGCGAGCCCCGGGGCTAACCGGTCATGCCGAAAACACGCGGCCGAAAGAGCCCGCAGCGCCGGCCCGGCCGGCCGGCCAAGGCCGCAAGCAGGGGCAAATCGAAGGCCATGGCCACGAAGGGCCGGCGCGCAACCCGCGCCAAGCCCGCCCGGCGCAAACCGGCGCTCCGGGCGAAGCGGGTTGTCGGAGCGCCGCGGGTTGGCCGGACCGCGGCGCCGATCCCGTCGGACATCGCGGTCGCCTTCCGTCCGGGCGACCGGGTCCGGGTCCGCGCCATCTACCCGCCCGGGCACATTCGGACGCCGCACTATATCCGCGGCAAGTCGGGCCTGATCGAGCGGCTGTGCGGCAGCTTCGGCAATCCCGAGGAGCTCGCCTTCGGGCGATCGGGTGCGCCGCGCCAGCCGCTCTACCGCGTGCGCTTCATCCAGTCCGAGGTCTGGCCGGACTATGCCGGCCAACGCCACGACACGGTCGACATCGAAATCTATCAACACTGGCTCGAACGGGCATAAGGAGCAACCGATGGCCCATACCCACGAACACGGTCGCGACCACGACCATGATCACGATCATGGCGCACCGCATCGCCATCCGCCCCGCGCAGACCACGATGACCGGCCGGTCAGCTATTACCAGGTCATGACGACGGCGGTCTTCGAGCTGCTGATCGAGAAGGGTGTCGTCACCGCCGCCGAGGTGCGTTCCAACATCGAGGCGATGGACGGGCGCACGCCCGAACAGGGCGCGCGCGTGGTGGCGCGGGCGTGGAGCGATCCAGCCTTTCGCGGCCGCCTGCTTGCCGACGGCACGGCAGCCTGCCAGGAACTCGGCATCGAGATGGGCCCGACGCGCCTCGTCGTCGTCGAGAACACGGACCAGGTGCACAACCTCGTGGTCTGCACCTTGTGCTCCTGCTATCCGCGCATGGTGCTGGGCCGGCCGCCCGACTGGTACAAGAGCCGCGCCTATCGCAGCCGGGCGGTGCGCGAGCCGCGCGCGGTCCTTGCCGAGTTCGGCACGCGGCTCGGCGACGGCGTAACCGTGCGCGTGCATGACAGCACAGCCGACATGCGCTACCTCGTGTTGCCCAGGCGTCCGGCCGGAACCCAAGGCTGGAGCGAAGAAAAGCTCGCGCGGCTGGTGACGCGCGACAGCATGATCGGCGTTGCTGAAGCGAGCGAGGCGGCGGCACTCTAGCCGCGACACGGAAGGTTGGTTTCGAACCCGCGCGCACGAGCGCCGCGGCAGGGCGAGGTCGGGGGACGCGGTAGCACGTCGGCATGTCAGAGATCGTCGTTGCCGGGATCACCAAGGCGTGGGGTGGCGTCGTCGCCGTCGACCGCGTCAGCTTCACGGCGCGCGCGGGCGAGCTGCTCGTGCTGCTCGGACCATCGGGCTGCGGCAAGTCGACGACGTTGCGCTTGATCGCCGGGCTCGAGGAGGCGACGGCCGGCACGGTCCAGATCGGCGGGCGCGACGTCACGCAGCTGCCGCCATCGGCGCGCCAGATCGCCATGGTCTTCCAGTCCTACGCGCTGTTTCCGCACCTGACCGTCGCCGAGAACATCGTGTTCGGCCTCAAGGTCCGCCGGGTGCCCGCGGCGGAACGCGCGCGCCGCCTGCAGCGCGTCGCCGAACTGGTCGGCCTCGCGCAGCTGCTCGAGCGCAAGCCCGCGCAGCTGTCGGGCGGCCAGCGTCAGCGCGTGGCGCTCGGGCGCGCCATCATCGCCGAGGCGCCGGTCTGCCTGATGGACGAACCGCTGTCGAACCTGGATGCCCAGCTCCGTCAGGAGATGCGCGCGGAGATCCGCGCTCTCCAGCAGCGCCTGGGTATGACCATGGTCTACGTCACGCACGACCAAACCGAAGCGATGACCATGGCCGATCAGATCATCCTGCTGCGCGAGGGCCGGATCGAGCATTCGGCCAGCCCCGACGAGATCTATGCGCGTCCCGCGACCTCGTTCACCGCGCGCTTCATCGGCACGCCGCCGATGAATCTGTTGCGCCTGGCCGACAGCCTCGGCGGGGCCGCCATCGCGGCGAGCAATGGGCCTGCCGTGCTGGCTGGCCACGGCGAGGCGATGCTGCTCGGCATCAGGCCCGAGCATCTGCGCATCGCCAATGTCGGCGGCGTGACCGCCGAGGTGGTGGCCAGCGAATATCTCGGCGCCGACACCGTGGTGCAGTGCCGCATCGGCGATCAGTCCTTGTCGGTGCGCGGCGCCGGGCATCTGCGCCTGGGCAAGGGCACGCCGGTGCGCCTGACCTGGAGCGCCGAGGACGCGCATCTGTTCGACGCTTCAAGCGGGCAACGGCGCACCGACGGCCCGGCGATGCTGGCGCCGTAGGGAGTTGACATGATACCGTCACGGCGTTGCGGTCTGATCAGCGCCGATCGGAAACAGGGAGGATCGAAGGCATGAGCAAGAGTTGGACAACCAAACTGGCGACGGCGGCCCTTGCCGCCGCGCTGTCGACTGGGCTGGGTGGCGTCGCCATCGCGCCGGCGGCGGCGCAGACCGAGGTGAGCTTCTATTACCCGATCGCGGTCGGCGGCCCCGTCACCAAGATCATCGACCAGATGGCGGCCGACTTCGAGAAGGAGAATCCCGGCCTCAAGGTCAAGCCGATCTATTCCGGCAGCTACCAGGACACCATTACCAAGGTGCTGACCGCGCTCAAGGGCGGCGACGCGCCGCAGCTCTCGGTCATTCTCGCGGTCGACATCTTCACGCTGATCGACGAGGACGCCATCGTCGCGATCGACGACATCGTCAAGACCGACGAGGACCGCGCCTGGCTCAAGAGTTTCTACCCGGGCTTCATGGAGAACAGCCAGACTGGCGGCAAGACCTGGGGCGTTCCCTTCCAGCGCTCGACGCCGGTGCTCTACTGGAACAAGGAGCTGTTCAAGGAAGCGGGCCTCGATCCGGAGAAGCCGCCCCGGAACTGGGCCGAGCAGATCGAGTTCGCCAAGAAGCTGACCAAGCGAGATGCATCCGGCAACACGACGCAGTGGGGCATCCAGATCCCGTCCTCCGGCTTCCCCTACTGGCTGTTCCAGGGCTTCACCACCCAGAACGGTCTCCGCATCATGAACACGGCGGGCACCCAGACCTATTTCGACGACCCGCGCGTGATCGAGGCGCTGCAGTACTGGATCGACCTGTCGAGTGTCCACAAGGTGCATCCGCCCGGCATCACCGAATGGGGTACGACGCCGCGCGACTTCATGGAGCGCAAGATCGCCATGATGTGGCAGACCACCGGCAACCTCACCAATGTGCGCAACAACGCCAAGTTTCCCTTCGGCGTCGGCATGCTGCCGGCCAACAAGACGCCGGGCGCGCCGACCGGTGGCGGCAACTTCTACGTCTTCAAGAAGTCGACGCCGGCCCAGCAGGAGGCCTCGCTCAAATTCATGAAATGGGTGACCCAGCCGGCACGCGCCGCGCAATGGTCGATCGACACCGGCTATGTCGCGGTCACGCCGGCGGCGTGGGAAACCGATGTCATGAAGAAGTACGTCGCGGAATTCCCGGCGGCTCTGGTGGCGCGCGACCAGCTGCAACACGCGGTCGCCGAGCTGTCGACCCACGACAACCAGCGCGTGACCAAGGTGTTCAATGACGGGCTACAGGCGGCGCTGACCGGCGCCAAGCCCGCCGAGCAGGCCATGAAGGATGCGCAGCGCGAGGCCGATCGCATCCTCAGGCCCTATCGGAGGTAGTTGGTTCGCGCTGGTGAATGGGACGCTGATCCCCCACCCAGCCCTTCCCCTTGCGGGGGAGTGTGGACCGCGATGCGGTCCAAAGGGTGGGGGGTCCTCATTGCAGGACCCCGTGCCGGTGCGCGCGTGACCCGATCCGCGCGCAACATGGCCCACCTCTATGGCTGGCTGCTGTTGCTGCCGGCCGCGGCGCTGCTCGCGCTGTTCACGCACTATCCGGCGCTCGGCACGATCTATCACAGCTTCTATTCGACGCCGCGCGCCAACCGGCCTTCCGTCTATGTCGGGCTCGACAATTACCAATCCATGGTCGAGGACCCGGTGTTCTGGCAGGCGGTCACCAACAATTTGATTTTCTGCATCGGCACGATCCCGGCTTCGATCGCGCTCGCACTGCTCATGGCGGTCTGGGTCAACGGCAAGATCAGGGGCCGCGGCCTGCTGCGCACCGCCTTCTTCACGCCGACCATCCTGCCGATGATCGCGGTCGCCAACATCTGGATGTTCTTCTACACGCCTGACTATGGACTGATCGACCAAATCCGCGGGCTGTTCGGCCTGCCCGGCTTCAACTGGCTCGGCACGCGCAACACCGCGCTGTGGTGCCTGATCGTGGTGACCGTGTGGAAGGAAGCCGGCTTCTTCATGATCTTCTATCTGGCCGCCCTTCAGCAGATCCCGCCGGACCTGTCGGAGGCAGCGGCGATCGAGGGCTCCTCGCGCTGGTACTTCTTCCGGCGCGTCACCTTTCCGCTGCTCATGCCGACCACGCTGTTCGTGCTCGTCAATGCCGTCATCAACTCTTTCCGCATGGTCGACCATGTCGTGGTCATGACGCGCGGCGGTCCGGACAATGCGACGTCGCTGCTGCTCTTTCACATCTACGAGGTTGGCTTCAAGTTCTGGGATGTCGGCTACGCCGCGGCCCTGACCGTCGTGCTGCTGGCCGTGCTGGCGCTGGTGGCGCTCGGCCAGTTCTTCGCGCTCGACCGCCGGATCCACTACCGATGAGCGCGCTGGCGCGACCCTCCATCATCGGCGACGCACTCGAGACGGCGGGCGCATGGCTGCTCGCCCTGGTCTGGGCGCTGCCGATCCTCTATGCCTTCTGGACGGCGTTTCATCCCGGCGAATTCGCCACGCGCTTCTCCCTGTTGGCGCCGTGGACGCTGGAGAACTTCGCCAACGCCTGGAACGCCGCGCCCTTCGCGCGCTACTTCCTCAACACGGTCGTGTTGGTCACGATGATCCTCGCCGGCCAGCTCGTGCTGTGTACGCTCGCGGCCTATGCCTTCGCGCGCTTCACCTTCGTCGGCCACAACGTGGCCTTCGCGCTGGTCCTGGTTCAGCTCATGATCATGCCGGACGTGCTGATCGTCGAGAACTACCGGACGATGCGTCTGCTCGGCGTGCTCGACACGACGCTGGCGATGGCGCTGCCCTACATGGCGTCCGCCTTCGGCATCTTCCTGCTGCGGCAGACCTTCAAGACAGTGCCGCGCGAGCTCGACGAGGCGGCGCGCGTCGAGGGCTGCGGGCCGTTGCAGACCCTGTGGAAGGTTTACGTGCCGCTCGCCAAGCCGGTCTACATTGCCTTCGGCCTCGTCTCGGTCAGCTATCACTGGAACAACTTCCTGTGGCCGCTGATCGTCACCAACTCGGTCTCGACGCGGCCGCTGACGGTCGGGCTCGCGGTGTTCTCGGGCTCCGACCAGGGCATCGACTGGTCGATCATCACGGCGGCGACCTTCCTGTCGGTCGCGCCGTTGCTGGTCGCCTTTCTTCTCTTCCAGCGCCAGTTCGTCCAATCCTTCATGCAGGCCGGAATCAAATGATCGCCATCGTCACCTGGAACATCCAGTACGGGCTCGGCTGCGACGGCCGTTATGACCTGGCGCGCATCGTCGCGACCGCCAAGGCGATGGGCTCGATGGACGTGTTCTGCGTCCAGGAGGTCGCGGTCAACATGCCCGAAATGGACAAGGGCAAGGGTGAAGATCAGTCGGCCACACTTGCCGGCCTGCTGCCCGACTTCGCGCCCGTGTTCCGGCCGGCGCTCGACTTCGCCGGCGCGGAGGACGGCAAGCGGCGTCAGTTCGGCAACATGATCCTGTCGCGCCTGCCGGTCATTCAGGTCATCGTCCATCCGCTGCCCGAGCCGGCCGCCGAGGGCGTCAAGCACATGCGCCGCCAGGCGCTCGAGGTGATCGTCGAGGCGCCCGCAGGACCGCTGCGCATCGTGACGACGCATCTCGAATTCCATTCCGAGATGCAACGCCAGGCGCAGGTCGACCGGCTGCGCGAGATGCATGTCGAGGCGAGCGCCAACCAGCGCCATCCGCCGCTCAAGGCCGGCGGCACCTATGTGCCGCTGCCGCGGCCGAGCGCCGGCCTCATCTGCGGCGACTTCAATTTCCCGCTCGAGGAAGACAATTACGCACGCATGCTCGCGCCCTTCGGCGACGGCACGCCCGATCTGGTCGATGCCTGGGTCGCGCGCCACGGCCGTCGGCCGCATGATCCAACCTGCGGCATTCACGATGCGCATCAGTGGCCGCAGGGGCCGCACGCGCGCGACTTCATCTTCATCTCATCGGAGCTGGCGCCGGCGGTGCGCGAGGTCGAGGTCGACACGCGCACCAACGCGTCCGATCACCAGCCGATCAGATTGGTGTTAAACATTTGAAATAACTGAGACTCCGGCAGAATTGCGTCGACCGGGCCCAACCGCTAGACTGATAAATGTGACTAGTCTGACTAGAACGGAGGTCTCGATGACCGCGCGCCGCCGCATGGTTTCGGCCAAGGCTCGCTCCAGTTGGCCTCTCCAGGACGCGAAGGCGCGTTTCAGTGAGGTCGTCGACCGCGCGCTCGCCGAAGGGCCGCAGCGCGTGACGCGGCGCGGCCGCGAGGCCGTCGTGGTCGTCGCGGCCGACACCTTCGAGGCCATGCACGCACGTGCGAATCAGCCGGCCTCGCTCGTCGACTTCTTTCAGCGCTCGCCGCTTGCCGGCGTCGAGCTGGACCTGAGGCGCGCGCCGGACCTCGGCCGTGACATCGACTTGTGAGTGGGTATCTCATCGACACCAATGTCGTGGCGGCGCTGCTTCGACGGCCGCCCGACGCCGAGATCGCAAAATGGATCGGGAGTCAGGTCGAAACCGACCTGTTCCTGAGCGTCATCACGGTTGGCGAGATCCGCAAGGGCATTTCCATGCTCGCGCCGCAAGTCAGGCGGCGGGCCGACGCCATCGAGGCGTGGCTCGAGCGCGATCTTCTCGTGCGTTTTGCCGGCCGCATCCTGCCGATTGACCTGAAAGTCGCGGCGGCCTGGGGGCGCATCCTGGGCGAGTCGCATCGCCGCGGCGCATCCCGCCCGGCGGTCGACGCGTTGATCGGCGCGACGGCAAGCGTGCACGCGCTGGCCGTCGTAACGCGCAACGTCCGCGACTTTGCCGGAATGGGGATTGCGATCGCCAACCCATGGGGCGAATGACCTCAAAGCCGGCGTTGCGCGATGGGTGTCTGGAGTCACGCCCGTGAAGGACGCCTACGGCCTCACAGTCACGACCGGCTCGCCCGACGCGCTCGCGGCGATCGACCACTTCGCCGACGAAATCATGACCTTCGGACTGAATGCCGGCGCGATCCTCGACCGGCTCGACGCCGATCCGGCCTGCGTCATCGCGCATGCCCATGCGGCGGCGCTTCTCATGTTCCTCTATACCGGCGACGCCGCGGCCCAGGCGCGGCCCCATCTCGACCGCGTGCGGCCGCATCTGGGAGGTGCGAGCGAGCGCGAGCAGATCTATTTCCGCGCCATCGACGACTGGACAGCGGGCGATCTCGACCGGGCCGTCGACGGTCATCGCCGCATCGCGCGCGACTGGCCGCGGGATCTGGTGTCGGCGCGCGTCGGCCAGGTCCATTGCATCAACCTCGGCGACAACGAGGGCATCCTCGCCTTCGGCGAGGCGGCGACCAGGGCGCGGCCCGACGACCCCGACGCGCTGGCCATGGCCGCCTTCGGGCTCGAGCAATGCCATCGCTTGGCCGAGGCCGAGCGGGTCGGACGGCGCGCGACCGAGTTGCGCCGAACCACGGCCTGGGCGCATCACGCCGTCGCCCACGTCATGGAGACGCAGGGACGACTCGCCGAGGGTCGGGCATGGATGGAGGGGCTGGCCGATACGTGGGAGGGCTGCAATTCCTTCATGTACACGCACAACTGGTGGCACGCCGCGCTGTTCCGCCTCGACCAGGACGACATCGCGGGCGCGCTCGACATCTTCGATCGTCATCTGTGGACGCGAATGAGGACCTATTGCCAGGATCAGGTGAACGCGATCGCGCTCCTGGTGCGGCTCGAGCTGCGCGGCGCCGAGGTCGGAGGGCGCTGGCGCGACGTCGCGGCCTATCTCGGCGGGCGCGCGCGCGAGAACGTGCTGGCCTTCCTCGACCTTCATTATCTCTATGCGCTGGCGCGCGCCGGTGACGACAAGGCAGCCGACGAACTGGTCGACGCCATCGCGGCGCGCGCGGCCCGCGCCAAGCCATTCGAGCGCTCGACCTGGGCTGAGGTGGCTCTGCCGCTCGCGCGCGCCATGGTCGCCCATGCGCGTGGACGATGGACCGAGTCAACCGACCGCTTCGCGCCGGCACTGGCGCAGCTTCAGCTGATCGGCGGCAGTCATGCCCAGCGCGATCTCTGGCATCAGCTTCATCTCGATGCGCTGATCCGTGCGGGACGACGCGGGGATGCGCGCGCGATCCTGGAGCAGCGTCGCCAGGCCCGGCCGGATGTTCCATGGACGCATCGTCAGCTCGCCGCACTGACATGAGCATCAAGCCTGGGCCGCTCAACCTGATCACCGACGTCGAGGGCATCCGCGTCGGCAATGCCGAAGACCGGCGCGCCATGACCGGCACGACGGTGATCCTGACCGACATGGCCTGCGCCGCCGGCGTCGACGTGCGCGGCGGCGGGCCGGGCACGCGCGAGACCGACCTGCTGGCGGCAACCTGCCGCGTCGATCAGATCGATGCCGTGGTGCTGAGCGGCGGATCGGCCTTCGGGCTGGCTGCCGGCGACGGCGTCACGCAATGGCTCGCCGCGCAGGGCCGCGGCTACCCGACACGCGCCGGTCCGGTGCCGATCGTGCCGGGTGCGATCCTGTTCGACCTCGCCAATGGCGGCGATAAGAGCTGGGGCGAGGAACCGCCCTATCGACGGCTCGGCATCGCCGCCGCCGCCAACGCCGGCCAGCGCTTCGCGCTCGGCAATGCCGGCGCGGGGCTCGGCGCGGGCGCCGGCCGCCTCAAGGGCGGTCTTGGTAGTGCGTCGTCGGTGACCCCCGCGGGGCTCCAGGTCGGCGCCATCGTCGCGGTCAATTCGTTCGGCTCGGTCACCATGCCCGGCCTGCGCCATTTCTGGGCCTGGTATCTGGAACAGGGAGGCGAACTGGGCGGGCTCGGTCCGCCCGATCTCGCTCCGCCGATCGATCTCGAGCCCGAGTGCAAGACGCCGCTCGATGCGCGCAGCATGATCGGCGCGCCGGTCTCCAACACGACGATCGCTGTCGTGGCGACCAATGCGCGTCTCGACAAGGCGGACGCCACGCGCGTCGCGATCATGGCGCAGGACGGCCTGGCGCGCGCCATCCGGCCTGTGCACACGCCTTATGACGGTGATACAGTCTTCTGCCTGGCCACGGGCCGCTTCATGTTGGCCGGCCCATCTGAATTGCTGCGCGTGGGGGCACTCGCTGCCGACTGCCTCGCGCGGGCGGTGATGCGGGCGGTCTACGAAGCCGATTCGCTAGGCGCCATGCCCGGCTACCGGTCGCGTCACGCGACCAAGGGCGAGACCAGGGACTAAGGACGACCGATCGAGGAGCTCATCGTGAGAGGGAGGAATCGGGTGACCAAGACATTCGTCGTCGCCGTCGCGGCGATCATCGCTGCGGTCGGCGTCGGAACGCCGACCCTGTCGGCAACCAGGGACAGCGTCCGCCTCGGCATGACGCTCGAGCCGCCGGTACTCGACCCGACGGCGAGCCCCGCCGCCGCCATCAAGGAAATCGTCACCAACAACCTGATGGAAGGGCTGACCCGCGTCAGCGCCGACGGATCGGTCAAGCCGGCGCTGGCCGAGAGCTGGACCGTCTCGGAGGACGGCAAGACCTACACCTTCAAGCTCCGGCGCGGCGTCAAATTCCATGACGGCTCGCCCTTCAGCTCGGCCGATGTCGTCTATTCGATCTCGCGCGCCATGTCGCCCGAGGGCGGCAATCCCGGCCGCAACCTCTACCGCGCGATCGACAAGGTGACGGCGCCCGCTCCCGATATCGCTGTCTTCACGCTGAAGAACCCGTTCTTCACCCTGCCCTATGTGCTCGCGCTCGGCGATTCGTCGATCGTGTCGGAGAAGACGGTGCCGACCAACAAGACCAACCCGGTCGGCACCGGGCCGTTCAAGTTCTCGCGCTGGGTCAAGGGCGACCGCGTCGAGCTGGTCAAGAACCAGGACTTCCGCGACAAGGACAAGATCAGGCTCAACCGCGCAACCTTCCGCTTCATTCCCGACCCGAACGCCATCGTCAACGCGCTCTTGGCCGGCGATCTCGACGCCTTCCCGCTCGGCGTGCCGACCGAAAGCGTCGAGCGCTTCAAGAAGGACAAGCGGTTCAAGGTTTCGGTCGGAATGACCGAGGGCGAGACCATCGTCTCGATCAACAACGGCAAGAAGCCGTTCGACGACGTGCGGGTCCGCCGCGCGCTTAGCCACGCGGTCGACCGGCGCGCCGTCATCGACGGCGTCATGAGCGGCTATGGCGTGCCGATCGGCAGCCATTTCTCGCCGCTGCATCCGGCCTATGTCGATCTGACCGGCCTCTACCCGCATGATCCGGCCAAGGCCAAGACGCTCCTGGCCGAGGCGGGATATCCCAACGGCTTCGCGCTGACGCTGCGTCTGCCGCCGCCGCAATACGCCCGCAAGGGCGGCGAGATCATCGCCCAGCAGCTCGAGCGGGTCGGCATTCAGGCCAAGCTCGAGCCGCTCGAGTGGGCGCAGTGGCTCGATCAGGTGCTGTCGCGCAAGGACTACGAGCTGACCATCATCAGCCACGTCGAAGCGCTCGACTACGACCGCTACGGCCGCGAGAACTACTACTGGAACTATGCGAACAACAAGCGCATCGCCGAGCTCGTCGTCTCGGCCGACCAGGCGGGCAGCACCGCCCAGCGCAACGCCGTGCTGCAGGACATCCAGAAGCAGCTGGCGCTCGATGCGGTCAACGTGTTCTTGTTCCAGCTGCCCAAGATCGGCGTGTGGAACGCCAATCTCGTGGGTCTTTGGGAGAACAGCCCGTCGCCCAGCAACGACCTGACGGACGTTCATTGGACGAAGTGACGCAGCAGGGTCGGGCGGCGCGCCGGCCTGGATTCGGCGCGCCGACCTGGCCGCTCGATCTCGCCGGCGCGCGCATCCTCGTCGCCAACGACGACGGCATCGACGCGCCGGGCATCAAGGTCCTGGAGTCGGTGGCGCACGCGCTGTCGCGCGACGTCTGGGTCGTGGCGCCCCAAGAAGAGCAGTCGGCGGCCGGCCATTCGCTGACGCTGTCGCGCCCGCTGCGCATCCGTGAGATCACGGATCGGCGCTTCGCGGTCGACGGCACGCCGACCGATTGCGTCATGCTCGCCGTCAATCACCTGCTCAGGGATCATCCGCCCGATCTCGTGCTGTCGGGTGTCAACCGCGGCGGCAATGTCGGCGAGGACGTGACCTATTCCGGCACGGTCGCTGCCGCGATGGAGGCGACGCTGCTCGGCGTCCCGGCGATTGCCTTGAGCCAGGACGTCATGCCGGGCGAGAAGCCGCACTGGGAGACGGCCGAGCTGCACGCTGCCGACGTCATTCGCCGGCTGGTCGGTGCCGGCTGGCCGTCCGGCGTGCTGATCAACGTCAATTTCCCGGCCGTGCCGCCCGATGCCGTGAGCCGCGTCATCGTCTCGCGCCAGGGCCGGCGCAAGACCGGCAATCACCTGGTCGCCGGCACCGATCCGCGCGGCCGACCCTATTACTGGATTGCGGGCTTGAGGCCCGAGGACGAGGCGCTGACCGGAACCGACCTCGCTGCGCTCAACCATCGCGGCATTGCGCTGACGCCGATCCAGATGGACATGACGCATGCGCCGACCATCCGCACGCTGGCGGGAGTCCTGGCGCATTCGGCACCCCGCAGCTCGCCGGCATCGCACCGGCGCAAGTCCCGAACGGCGCCCGGCCGCAAGCGCAAATGAGCGCTGTCATCGTCCGGCGTCTGCTGGCGTTCCTGGCGACGCTGCTGGCGACTTCGATCGTCGTTTTCGTCGTGCTCGAAGTACTGCCGGGCGACCCGGCCCAGGTCATGCTCGGCGTCGACGCCGAGCCCGATGCGGTGGCGCGGCTGCGCGAGAAGCTCGGCCTCGAGCGACCGACGACGGTGCGCTACTTCGACTGGCTGCTCGGCTTCGCGACCGGGAATCTCGGCGAGAGCTACACCTATTCGGTACCCGTGCTCGAACTGATCGTGGAGCGGCTCGCCGTCACGGTGCCGCTCGCGCTGATCGCCATGCTGCTGACCACGATCATCGCGCTGGCGGCTGGCGTGTTCGCTGCCGCGCATCACAACCGGCCGGGCGATTGGGGCGTGATGCTGTTCGCCCAGCTCGGCATCGCCATGCCGAACTTCTGGTTCGGCATCCTGCTCGTGCTGCTGTTCGCCGTGACGCTCGGCTGGTTCAACGCCGGCGGCTTTCCCGGCTGGGAGGACGATGCGCTTGCCTCCTTCCAGGCGCTGCTCCTGCCCGCCGTGTCGCTGGCCATCGTGCAGTCGGCGATTCTGGCGCGGGTCACGCGTTCCTCGGTGCTCGACGTGCTGCGCGAGGACTATGTCCGGACCGCACGCGCCAAGGGCTTGAGCAAGCGCGCCGCGCTGTGGCGCCACGGCCTGCGCAACGCGCTCATCCCGGTCGTGACCGTGATGGGATTGCAGTTCGCCTTCCTGCTGTCCGGCACGATCATCATCGAGAACGTGTTCTATCTGCCGGGTCTCGGCCGCCTGATCTTCCAGTCGATCTCGCAGCGCGACCTCGTCGTGGTCAAGGACGTCGTGATGCTGATGGTCGCCAAGGTGGTGATCATCAACTTCGTGATCGATCTGCTTTACGTCGTGATCGATCCACGGCTGAGGACGGCGCGATGAGCACCGCCGTCGTGTCGATCGGCCGCTTCTTCCGCTACGGCAATTTTGCGATCGGCATCGCACTGACCGGGCTCGTCGGCCTGACCGCGCTCGTTTCCTTTTTCTGGACGCCGCATTCGGCGATCCTGATCGACGTCGCGGCCAAGTTCCGGCCGATGTCGGCGCAGCATTGGTTCGGCACCGACCATTTCGGCCGCGACGTGTTCTCCATGATCATGGTCGGCGCGCGCAACTCGATCGCGGTCGGCGTGGTCGCGGTCAGCGCCAGCGTGACCTTCGGCACGGCGCTCGGCCTGCTGGCGTCGGCGCGGCGCGGCTGGATCGAGGAGCTGCTCATGCGCATGAGCGATCTCGCCTTCGCCTTTCCCGCCGTGCTGACGGCGATCATGATCACGGCGCTCTGGGGCCCGGGCGCGATCAACGCCATCCTGGCGATCGCCATCTTCAACGTGCCGGTCTTCGCACGCGTGACGCGCGGGGCCGCCAATGCCATCTGGGCGCGCGAATACATCCTGGCGGCGCGCGCCGCCGGCAAGGGCGGACTGCGCATCACGGTCGAGCACGTCCTGCCCAACATCCTCAACGTGCTGATCGTGCAGGCGACCATCCAGTTCGCGCTCGCCATCCTGGCCGAGGCCGGCCTCAGCTATCTCGGCCTTGGCGCCCAGCCGCCCTATCCGAGCTGGGGCCGCATGCTGCGCGACGCGCAGAGCTATCTGTTCGAGGTGCCCGAGCAGGCGATCTATCCTGGGGTCGCCATTGCGATCGCCGTGCTCGGGCTCAATCTTCTGGGCGACGGACTGCGCGACGCGTTCGACCCGCGGCTCGTGCGCAAGCGCTAGACCATGACGCTGCTCGCCGTCGAGGGCCTGAACGTCACGCTGGCGACCGACGCGGGCCCGGTCGCCGTCGTGCACGATGTCGGCTTCACGCTGGATCGGCGCGAAACGCTGGGCATTGTCGGCGAGTCCGGGTGCGGCAAGACCATGACGGCGCTCGCCCTCATGGGCCTGCTGCCCGAGGCGGCGCGCACGGCGGGACGGATCCTGTTCGACGGCGAGGATCTGCTGGCCGCCGACGAAGCGCGCCTGTGCAGCCTGCGCGGCGATCGGCTCGCCATGATCTTCCAGGAGCCGACGACGGCACTCAACCCGGTGCACACGGTGGGACATCAGGTCGCCGAGGTGCTCATGCTCCACCGCGACATGGCGGAGACGGCCGCGCTCGCCGAGGCGCGCCGGCTGCTCGACATGGTGGGCTTGCCCCGGGCTGCCGAGCGGCTGGCCGCCTACCCGCATCAGCTCTCGGGCGGCCAGCGCCAGCGCGTCATGATCGCCATGGCGCTCGCTTGCAAGCCCGACATCCTCGTGGCGGACGAGCCGACCACCGCGCTCGACGTGACCGTCCAGGCGCAGATTCTCGACCTGATCGGCGAGCTGGTCCGCGAGCTCGGCATGGCGCTCGTATTGATCACGCATGATCTGGGGGTGGTCGGCCAGGTGACCGACCGGGTCGCCGTCATGTATGCCGGTCGCGTCGTCGAGAGCGGTCCGACCGAGGCGATCTTCGCGAAACGCGCGCACCCCTACACCCAGGGCCTGTTCAAGGCGCGACCCAGTCATGCGGGCCAAGGAAGGGCGGCCGGGACGGCCGCGCGGCTTGCGACGATTCCGGGCCTGGTGCCGGACCCGCGCTCGCCGCCGCCGGGCTGCGCCTTCGCGCCGCGCTGCCCGCACGCGATCGAGATTTGTCGCCGCCCGCCGCCGCTGGTCGCGATCGGCGAGAGTCACGACGCGCTCTGCCACCGGGTCGGCGAGTGGACATGACGGAAGGGGCGTTGCTGACCGTGACGGGGCTGGCGCGCCGCTTCACCATGCCGCGCCGCCATCTGCTGGCGCCGGCCCCCGTCGTCCATGCGCTGAACGGCGTCGATTTCGCCATTCCGCGCGGCAGCAGCTTCGGCATCGTCGGCGAGTCCGGTTGCGGCAAGTCGACCCTGGCGCGCCTCGTCATGGCGCTCGATCGCCCGAGCGCGGGATCGGTCGCGCTGCTCGGGCGCGACCTGTTCGGCCTCGGCTCCGGCGAGCTCATGGCGATGCGCCGGCATTTCCAGATCGTGTTCCAGGACCCGTTCGGCTCGCTCGATCCGCGGTTCAAGGTCGGTCGCGTCATTGCCGAGCCGCTCGATGCGCTGGAGCCTCATGCGACGCGCGCCGAGCGGCGTGAGCGGGTCGTCCAGTCGCTCGTCGATGTCGGTCTGAAACCCGACGACTCCGACAAGTACCCGCATGAGTTCTCCGGCGGCCAGCGCCAGCGCATCGCGATTGCGCGCGCCCTGATCGTGCGTCCCGACCTGATCGTCGCCGACGAGCCGGTCTCGGCACTCGACGTCTCGGTCCAGGCCCAAGTCCTCAACCTGATGCTCGATCTGCAGGAGCGCCACGGCGTCACCTACATGCTGATCAGCCACGACCTTGCCGTGGTCGAGCATGTGACCGACACGATCGCGGTGATGTATCTCGGCCGCATCGTCGAGCAGGGACCGGCCGCCCAGGTGTTCGCCCGGCCGCTGCATCCCTATACGCTGGCGCTGCTCGACGCCGTGCCGTCGATCGAGCGGCGCCATCGGACACGACGCCAGCGCATTCCCGAGCTCGGCGCCAGCCACGATCCCGGTGATCCGGGCTGTCCCTTTCGCGCGCGCTGCCCGCGCGCCGAGGCGCGCTGCGCGGACGAGCGACCGCTGCTGCGCCCGGTCGCCGAGGGCCAGCTCGCCGCCTGCCACTTCGCATGAACGCATCCCTCGACATCGCGTCGATGCGCGCAGGGCGCAAGGCGCGCGTGCTCGCCGAGCTCGAGCGGCGCGACATCGGCGCCATCGTGCTGTTCAACCCGATCAACATCCGCTACGCGAGCGACGCGCGGAACATGCAGGTCTATGGCCTGCACAATCCCTGCCGCTACCTCTTCCTCGGCGCCGACGGCCATGCCGTCCTCTTCGAGTTCCGCAATTGCGAGCATCTCGCCCAGGGTCTCGCCACGCTCGACGAGGTCCGCCCGGCGCAGCCCTGGTACTTCATGGCCGCCGGCGAGGCGGCCGCCGACCGCGCCTGGCGCTGGGCCGACGAGATCGCCGGGCTGGCGCGCCGGCACGCCGGTCCCCGCACGCGCATCGCTGTCGATCGGCTCGACCCGCCCGGTGCCGAAGCGCTCGCCGGTCACGGCTTCGTCTGGGTCGATGGGCAGGAGGTCATGGAGCGCGCGCGCGTCATCAAATCGCCGCTCGAGATCGCCGCCATGCGCGAGGCGATCGCCGCGTGCGAGGAGGGTCTGCGCCGCATGCACGCAGCGCTCAGGCCCGGCATCACCGAGCAAAGGCTGTGGTCCGTGCTCCACCAGGCCAACGCCGAGCTCGGCGGCGAATGGATCGAGACGCGGCTGCTGACCTCGGGGCCGCGCACCAATCCGTGGTACCGGGCCGGGCCCTGGCTGCTGGCGCATGTGCTGTTCGCCAAGTACGGCCTGCATCTGCCGCTCACCCGCCAGAGCGCGACCTTCGCCCGCGAAGGCGTCGAGCTCGACACCTCGACGCTGGCCGAT
>VGDO01000042.1 GCA_016869645.1 Alphaproteobacteria bacterium | reverse complement strand
GCGCGAGTGGGCGGAAGCACACGCTGTCAACGCCTCGCATCGCGAGGGAGCCGAGGACGAGCACGATCGTTCGGGCGTCCGACGCCTCGATCTCTAGACGGCTTTTCGACGACTACGCCGAGAGCGCCTTGGCCAGCACCGGCAGGAACCTGTCCATGCGATAGTCGACGTCAGTGTGATCGTCGTCGAACTCCTCGTAGGCGTGCGTGACGCCCATCTTCTCGAGCTTGCGATGCAGGCGCCGCATGCCGTAGTGGATGCGGAACTGATCGTGGTCGCCGCAATCGAGCCAGACGGTCTTGAGCTTCTTGAGCTCGGGCCCTTTGGCATCGGCCATGACCACGGGATCGTGGCGCATCCAGTTGTCCCAGCGCTCGGGAATGAGCTCGGCCGTATAGGGATCGCCCGGCAGGCGCATGTTGCGGAACGAGGACGGGTCGGGGTCGTAGTAGGCGCCCATCGCCAGGAACATCCGGCAATGCCGGTCATTGACCGTCGGCTTGTTCTTGACCTCGAAGTTGCGGAAGAACTTCTCGATCGACCAGTCGAAGCGCTGCAGCACGTCGAGCGCGACGTAGAACTCGGGGATGTGCAGCGCGTCGAAGCCCATGTCGCCGGAATTGCAGGCGATCGCCGCCCAGAAATCGGCGTGGTGGAGCCCGTGATAGATTGCGCCATATCCACCCGACGACTTGCCGAAGCAGCCGCGGCGCCCGGTTCCGCCGCAATTGAACTCGCGCTCCACGAAGGGAACGATCTCCCGGATCAGATAGTCCGCATAGCGGCCGGTGCCGGCGCTGTTGAGATACTGGTTGCCGCCGATGATGGTCGCACAATCGGGGAAGGCGACGACGACCGGCGGCAGGGCGCCCTCAGCGGTCAACCGATCGAGCCGTTCCGGCACGTTCTCGCCGACCGGTTTCCACGCGGTATGGATCGGCCCGGTCCCGGCGAAGCCGGGCATGTCGACCAGCAGCGGCAGCTTGCGGTCTTTCGTCCAGCCAGGCGGCGTCCAGACATGCAGCTCGCGGCGGGTCGGATCGTCGAGGCCATTGCCGACCAGGACCTTCGAGTCATGCATGAGGCGGTGAACCGTGCCCTGCGGCAGACGGTGATTGCGGCGCATTGCTTGTCCTTTCGATCTCCGGCCGCGCACTCACCGCACGGCTTCCCCGAGACCGATTCATGGCATGCAACGACGCTTTCCGTCTACCACCGCAATCGCGGCCGGGCCGCAGCAATCCAGAAATGAAAGAACAGAGTCTAGTTGCCGGCCGCTTGGAATTCCCGCGCCGCGCGCCGCTCGTCGCCGAACAGCCATTGCAGCAGGTAGTGCATCGGCAGCAGGACACCGATCAGGATGACCGCCATCACCTTCATCAGATAGATGTGCGACGCCGTATCGTGCTGCGGCTGGCCGTTGGGACCGAACACCCAGTTGATGTTCTCGCCCGGGTCGGTGAGGTAGTAGGTCAGCAGCAGGACCGCCACGGTGAGCAGAGCCTGCCACACCAGGGCGCGCCGATCGTAGCCATCGCGCCAGACGATGTAGATGAGCGTCGGCGGCAACGCCAGATGGAACAGCGACAAGCCGCGCAGCCACCAGCCGAGCGAGGGATCGAACATGTATGAGGCGAGGCCCATCAGCTTGCCGCCGCAGACGAAATCGACCGCCCACGCGACCTCCAGCGGGAGCACGCCGGCCGCGGGCATGCTGGCGAACAGGCGGTTGTCGGCCAGCACGGCAATGGCCGTGCAGAACAGCGCGACGTCGGACAGCCACAGGAAATTCTGCGGTCCATAGAACGGCCAATAGACCGCCACGATGACGGGTACGCCGATGGCATAGGCCACCTTCAGCCAAAGGGGCGAACGGGCGCGCTCGTCGATCGTCACCATTTCGGATCTCCCACACGGCTGCCCCCGCCGGAACAACACGTGGCGACAGCGCGGCGCGGGCGCAAGAGCACCAGGAAGTAGCAAGACGGTGACAGTTTAGCGGCGCAAATGGGCCAGGGCGGGGTGAGCCAGCGCCTCGGGATTGACCAAGTGGTCGGGCACCCGCCCGACGGCCGCAGCACGCGCCGCGCCGAAGGCGCTGCGCGCAAGCCCGGTCAGGCATTCGTCCGTGAAGCACAGACCATGCGGGGTGACGATGACATTGTCGAGCGCGAAGAGCGGATTTTCCGCCGCAGCCGGCTCGACCTCGAACACGTCGAGCCCGGCGCCGGCGATGCGCCCACCGGCCAGCGCCTCATAGAGTGCACGCTCCTGCACGATCGGTCCGCGCGCCGTGTTGATCAGATAGGCGGTCGGCTTCATCAGCGACAGTTCGCGGGCGCCGATCAGGCCGCGCGTGGCCTCGCTCAACGGGCAGTTGACGCTGACGAAGTCGGACGCGGCCAGCAAGGTATCGAGATCGCACAGCTCGACGTCGAGCTCACGCGCAAGATCGGCCGAGGCATAGGGATCGCAGGCGAGGTGCCGCAAGCCGAAGGGCCGCGCGAGCCTGAACACCTCGGCGCCAATGTTGCCGAGCCCGATCGCACCAAGCACGCGGCCGGTCAGCCCCATGCCCATGTGGTTGAGCTTGTCCGCCCAACGCCCCTCGCGCGTCAGGCGATCCTTGATCAACAGCTTCTGCGCCAGCGCCAGCATGAAGGTGATGACCGTGGTCGCGACCGGCCGGCGCACGCCATCGGGCGCAATTGCGACCAGCACGCCGTTCTCGGTGCAGGCCGGCACGTCGATCGTATCGTAGCCGACGCCGAAGCGCGCGATCAGCTTCAGGCGATGGCCGCCGCCGGCGAAGGTGGCGCGCGTGACGCGTCCGAGCATGACGCACAGGGCGTCGTAGCTCTGCGCGATCTGCGGGGTGACGTCAGGATCGGCCCGCGCGAGATACTCCCACTCGATGTCGGAGCCCTCGATCAAGGCGAGCGCCGCGGGATCGAAGATGGTCTTGCCGGCGCTGTCGAGCACAGTCCGCGAAATGCCGATCCTGAACTTGTTCTGGGCCATCCGTTCACCGCTCATTCGTGCATTTTCTTGGGATGGTTGCGCGGCAAGAGGATATGATGCAAGAAATTCCGCAACCTCACGGGAGGATGCCCACGATGACGAACTTTGCCAGAAGGACAGCGCTCACCGCAATTGCAGCCGCAGGCCTCTTGGCAAGTGTCGTCGCCGCGGCTCAGCAGGCCACGCCGCCCGCCGCGCCACCGGCTCCGCCGCTGGTCGACTGGGTCAATGTCCAGATCCGGACAATCGACCTCGGCAACAAGACCTATATGTTGATGGGACAGGGCGGCAACATCACGGTCGCTGTCGGCAGCGATGCCATCATGATGATCGACGGCCAGTTCGCACCGCTCTCCGACAAGATCAAGGCGGCGATCCGCGACATCGCGCCGCTGCCGATCAAGTACCTGGTCAACACGCACTATCACGGCGATCACACCGGCGGGAACGAGAACTTCGCCAAGGACGGCGCCGTCATCGTGGCGCACGACAACATTCGGATCCGCCTCGCCGCCGGCACGATCAATGGCCTGACCGGCGCCGTGAACCCGCCGCGTCCGGCAGAGGCGCTGCCCAAGCAGACTTATGCCGTGGGCGGACTCACGCTTGAGGCCGGCGGCCGCAAGGCGCAGCTCACCCACATATCGAATTCCCATACCGACGGCGATACCTGGGTCTATTTCGCCGACGCCAACGTGCTCGCCACCGGCGATACCTTCAACAACCTCAAGCGCTATCAGAACATCGATTTCGCCAATGGCGGAGACGTGCGCGGCATGATCCGCGCCGTCGACACCTATCTGCGCGTGTCCAATGACCAGACCAAGATCGTGCCGGGCCATGGCCCGCTTGCGACCAAGGCCGATCTCGTGACTTTCCGCGACATGCTGGTCACGTCGCGCGACCGCATCGAGAAACTGTTCAACGAAGGCAAGACCGAGCAGGAGGTGATCGACCTCAAGCCGCTCGCCGATCTCGACGCAACCTGGGCCAACAATGCGCAGCACGCCATCGGGCACACGCGCAACGTCTATAACTCCTTCAGGCGGATGTAGAGACGGGCTACCCTGGTGGAAACACCAGTTGAAGCGGGCCGGCCGCTCACTGTAGGGTGCCACTGGAGCCGGGGGACCGTACAGCGGGGAGACTGGAACGGCAGGTCAATGGCATCTCTTGCGGATGCTGTATTGGAATTATTGCGCAAGAACCCCGGGTCGACCGATCGCGAACTCGCCGAGATTCTCCACGGGCCTAGTGGAGACTGGCGGGACATCAGCGACCAGTGCCGTCAACTGGCCGAAACTGGTCTTGTCGTGCGCCGATTGCGCGCCGACGGCATCATGGGTAACCACCTCTCGAATGCCACCGACGCTTGACCGAGGCGACGCTACCGATGCGACAATTGTTGGTTGCCTATGCCGGCGCGCTGCTGGCGCTGGTCGCGATGGACATTCTCTGGCTCGGCTTCATCGCCCGTCCCTTCTATGAGGCCGAGATCGGCGATCTGCTCCTGCCGGAGCCGAACCTTGCCGCGGCCGCCGTGTTCTATCTCGGCTATGGCGCGGGCGTCGTCTTCTTCGCGGTGCGGCCGGGTCAGGCCGCCCCTTCGGCGCGGCGGTCGGCCGGCCTCGGTGCGCTGCTCGGTGCCTTCGCCTATGGCACCTACGATCTGACCAATCTCGCGACCCTGAAAGGCTTCACGTTGTCGGTCGCCCTGGTCGACATGGCCTGGGGCGTGACCATCACGGCAATCTCCAGCCTCGCCGCCCACGGCGCGGCGCAGATTGCCGATGGACGCAAACGCGCAAGCTGATCGCGGCGCATGCCGGGGCGGAACTTTGGGCCGCGCAGGTGGTTGTCAATGGTAGCCCTGGGACGAGGCTGCCATGGCTCAGAATCGCGCTGCTCTTCGGACATCCCTGCTCGGTGTGGCGGGGCGTTTCAGTCTCGTCTTGCTGGCTGCGGCATGCGCCGGCTGTGCCTTTGCTTCCGCGCATCGACGACCCGCGCGACGGCACGCCGACGATGGCGGCGCCGGGCCCGTTGAAGATCCGCGCCCCGGAGATCGCCGGGCAGCGGTCGTTCCCCACTGGCCGCCCGGTGGCGCAACGAGCGAGCTCGGGCATATAGCTCGCGAAAAGCCGGCGGTCCTTCGGTCGGGGCTGCCCGCCGATTCGACGGGTTTCGCGAATGCGCCGAAAATCCCGCTTTAGTAGACCAGCTCGTCGCCGCCCTTGCCTTCGGAGATGACGATCTCGCCGCGGGCCGCCAGATCCTTGGTGACCTGGATGAGGTGCTGTTGCGCCTCGTCGACATCGCGCAGCCGCACCGGGCCCATCGCCGCCATGTCCTCGCGCAACAGCTTGGCCGCGCGCTCCGACATGTTGGAGAAGAACAGGTCGCGCAGCTGCTCCGACGCGCCCTTGAGCGCGACCGCCAGCTTCTCCTTCTCGGCGGTGCGCAGCAGCGTCTGCACGCCCGACGGATCGAGGCGGCTGAGGTCCTCGAAGGTGAACATCAACGCCTTGATCTTCTCGGCCGCGTCCTTGTTGCGCTCTTCCAGCGCGGTCAGGAACCGGCTCTCGGTCGCCCGGTCGAGGTGGTTGAAGATTTCCGACATCATCTCGTGCGCGTCGCGCCGAGTGGTGCGCGCCAGGTTCGACATGAACTCCGTGCGCAGCGTGCGCTCGACGTCGTTCAGAACCTCCTTCTGAACCGCCTCCATGCGCAGCATGCGCATGACGACTTCCATCGCGAAGTTCTCCGGCAGCAGCGCCAGCACTTTGGAGGCATGGTCGGCCTTGATCTTGGACAGCACGACGGCGACCGTCTGCGGATACTCGTTCTTGAGGTAGTTGGCCAGCACCACCTCGTTGACGTTGCCCAGCTTGTCCCACATGGTTCGACCCGCGGGACCGCGGATCTCTTCCATGATGTTGCTGACGCGGTCCTTGCCGATCACTTTCGTCAGCAGCCGTTCGGTGCTGTCGAAGGTGCCGACCAGCGAGCCCGTCGACGAGATCTGCTCGGCGAACTCGACGAACAGGCGCTCGACCAGGTTGCTCGACACGGTGCCGAGGTTGGCCATGACCTGGGAGATCTCCTTGATCTCCTCGTCGTCCATGATGGCGAACAGCTTGGTCGCGTGCTCCTCGCCGAGCGACATCAGCAGCATCGCCGCCTTTTCCTGACCGCTTAGCGACCGGTAGTCTTCGCGAACGCGCATGGCGAACTCCCGTCAGCTCGGCACGGCCATTGCGCTGGCGGGGGGCAGCCGGTCAAGCGAGACATATTAGCAGTTGTCGCGCGTTTGCGCGACCATCGCCGCCAGGGGCCGGGAATAGGGCGATAACCGCCGCGCGACGCTCATTTTTTCCTGCCGGCCAGGCACCCCGGCGGCCGATCTATGGTGCAAAGATCTCGTTCGCTGCCGATGCCGAGGCGCCCGGCGTCCGTCCGCCGGCGATCACGTAGATCCGGCCGCCGACGGCGACGGCCGCAAGACCGTGGCGCGCAGTCGGCAGCGCCGCATGGCTGCTCCAGGTGTTCGTCCTCGTGTCATAGCCCTCGACCTGTGGAAATGTTCCCTCGGTCGACTCGCCACCGACCACGTAGAACTTGCCGGACAGATCGGCGGCCGCGATGCCGCTACGCGCGGTCGGCACGGGCGGCCGCGGCTCCCACCGGTCGGTCGCCGGATCATAGGCCTCGTGGGTCGCGAGATTGCGGCCGTAGTTGCCGTCTACGCGTCCGGCCAGCGCGTGGATTCGTCCATTGGACGCCACGACCGCATGGTGGTCGCGCGGCGTGGGAAGGGGCGCCAGCGCGCTCCAGCGATCGGTCGCTGGATCGTAAACCTCGTGCGCCGGCGTGTTCCGCCAGACGCCGCCGACATCGCCGACGCCGCTGACCGCATGTATCCTGCCGTCAAGCACGGCTGCCGCCAGCGCGCCGCGCGCCGTCGGCAAGGGCGCACGCGTGCGCCATCGATCGGTTGCCGGATCATATTCGTGCACGGCGGCGACGGGCGCCCAGCCATGATGCTCGTAGCCACCGATCAGATAGAGCTTGCCGTTCAATCCGACGGCTGCCGCGTGATGCACGGACCGTGGCACGGCCGCGCCGCGGCTCCACCGGTCGGTCGCGGGGTCGTAGATCTCGAGTTCGAGCTCGCCGCCGAAACCGCCGACAACGTAAATCTTGCCACCGACCTCCGCCGCGGCGATCTCCGATCGCTGCGAAGGCATGGCGGCACCCTTGCTCCAGCTGCCGGTCTGCTGCGCATGGGCAAGCCCCATTTGCACCGCGGCCAGTAGAGCGATGAGGAACAGCGCGCATCGTGTCGACATGGCAGGAAGTCTGATCCCTCGCACATGGCAGGAAGTCTGATCCCTCGCCCCGGCTTGCGCAAGTCGTAGCAGACGGTCGCAGAAGCCGGACCAGCGACCGTCCATTGCGACCGTCCATTGCGACCGCCCTCTGCGACCGCCCTCTGCGGCCGCTTGACAGGCACGGCCACGAGCCGAGAATCGCCGACATTGCGCGGCCCATTCGTCTTGGCCGGACAGATCCGGCAAGGCGACGTGATGACGCCGTCGGTGGCCGCCGGCCTCCTGGTCGCGGCACAATGGACTTGGAGGAGCGTGCCGATGGAGCGGGAGCAGCGGGGGACGCCCGCCGAGTGCCTCGCCGCGGCGCTCGCGCGACGCTTCGGCGAGGACGTGCCCGGCGCGCCGCCGATAGCCGGGCTTGATCTGCTCGCCTCCCTCGCGGGCCACGCCTCCCATCGCAGCTTCGCGGCGACACCGGTCGATCCAGGTGTCATCCGCCTCTTGTGCGCGGTGGCGCTCTCGGCGCCGACCAAGAGCGATCTGCAGCAGCGCGACATCGTGGTCGTCGCCGAGCCGGAGCTGCGGCGGCGGCTCGCCGCGCTGATGTCCGAGCAGGCATGGATCGCCAACGCGCCTCACCTGCTCGTCGTCTGCGGCAACAACCGCCGGCAGCGCCAGTTGCATGCCTGGCGCGGGCGCCGCTTCGCCAACGATCATCTCGACGCCTTCTTCAACGCGGCGACCGACGCCGCGATCGTGCTCGCCTGGCTGGTCGCGGCCAGCGACGCGGCCGGCCTCGGCTGCTGCCCGATCAGCGCCATCCGCAACCGCGCCCAGGAGGTCAGCGACCTGCTCGCCCTGCCCGACCACGTCTTTCCGTTTGCCGGCCTGGCGCTCGGCCATCCGGCCGGGCCGCCCAACATAAGCCTGCGCCTGCCGCTTGCGGCCACGCTCCACACCGATCGCTTCGGCGAGGCCGACATCCGCGCCCAGGTCGAGGCCTATGACCGGCGTCGCGCCGCGATCCAGCCCTATGCGGAGCAACGCTTCGCCGCCGAGGATGGGCGCGCGGCGGAGTACGGCTGGTCGGAGGACAAGGCGCGGCAGTATGCCCGGTCGGAGCGCGCCGATTTCGGCGCTTTCGTCCGCCGCAAGGGCTTCGAGCTGCGCTGAACGTGACACCGCATCCGATGGATCGTGACATGAACTACAAGCCGATCAACTTCCGCCAGAAGTTCGGCCTGTTCGCCGAGCAGTGGCAGCCCAAGGTCGTGGCCGAGATGAACGACTACCAGTTCAAGGTCGTCAAGCTGCAAGGCGACTTCATCTGGCACGACCACAAGGACACGGACGAGACCTTCATCGTCATCGAGGGCCGGCTGCGCATCGATTTCCGCGACGGCGCCGTCCACCTGTCGAGCGGCGAGATGTTCGTCGTGCCCAAGGGTGTGGAGCACAAGCCCTGCGCGGAGCGCGAGGTCAAGCTGCTGCTGATCGAGCCGCGCGGGGTGCCCAATACCGGCGCTGCCGGCGGCGACCGCACGGCGCCGAGCGACGCCTGGATCTGACGCCGGAGATCTCGGACATGCCCGCATCGATCGACCGCCAGACCGCGCTGATCTACGCCATGGTCCTGATGTCGGCCTCCGACGACGAGATGGCGAAGAGCGAGCTCAGCCTGATCGGCGAGATCGTACGTACATTGCCCGTGTTCCGCGGCTACGACGCGCGCAAGGTGGTCGACGCCACCGCCGCCTGCTCGGCCATGATGGCCAAATCGGGCGGTGTCGAGCAGGTGATGCAGTCCGTCAAAGCAGCGCTGCCGGGCAATCTGCAGGAAACGGCCTACGCGCTCGCCTGCGAGATCCTCGCTGCCGACGGCAAGACGCACTTCGAAGAATCGCGACTGCTGCGCACGATGCGCACGGAATTCGCGATACCCGAACTGACCGCGGCCGCACTCCACCGCGCCGCCAAGGTCCGGGCCGCCGTCACGTAGACGCCCACCATCAGAACAATCTTCGACCGGGATCGAAGCATCGCCGGTCACCGATGAGCCATCTTGCGGCCGCTGCCTGCTCGCGGGTGGCGTCTGGCAACTGGAGGTGGCTCATGCAATCGAACGGAATGGGAGCACGTATCGCCCGAGGCAGATGGCGGCTCGCAGGCTGGCGATTCATCTCGGGCATCGGCGCCCTGTGGCGGTGGCTGCGGTTTGCAGCGAGCGTCCGGCGCCAGCGGATCGATCTTGCGGAGCTCGACGACCGGTTGCTCGAAGACATCGGCATCAGCCCAAGGCAGGCGCGGCGCGAGATGAGCCGTTCAGTTTGGGATTTCCGACACCCTGATCGCAAATGACGAACTGAAAGGAAATTCCTTACAGTGAGGCCCGCAGGAGTTCGACAGTGATCACGAGCAAGGTCACCGGCAAGGCGCAGACCACCATTCCGCAGCCGGTACGGAAGGCACTTCGCGTCCGTACGGGTGACGAGATCGCCTACAAGATCGAGCGCGGCAGGGTCATCAAGACGAAAGCCTCGCGTGTCTCAAAGGACGATCCGTTCGCGACTTTCAATGAGTGGGCCTCTGAGCACGATTCAAAGGCCTATGCCGACCTCTAAGGCATGGGATGTCGTCAAGGTTCCGTTCCCTACACGGGTCGGCCGGTCCGCCGACACCGACCAGCGCTTGTCATCGCAGCAGGCCAGCTGGAGGCAGTCCACGACCTGTTCTGGGTTATCATGATCACCAGCGGCGAAAATCGGCGCTGGACGGATGATGTGACAATCTCGGACCTCAGCAAGGCCGGACTACCCGCGCCTTCCGTCGTGCGGTGCGCAAAAATAGCTACGATTGAGGCAAGAGTCGCCAACCGAATGGCTCCTTGCCCGCCCCAGATCGCAAGAAAGTAGCCGAGTTTCTTGTGCGTATACTGGCGGCGTCGACTGACCTTGGCCGGACCTAACCAGGCTCGTCCCCTCGCCTTCCCCCGCCCGGCAGCCCTTGCTATAAGAGCACCCTCACCTTGAGACAGGGCGGGCGCCGGGTTTTCATGTTCCTTCTGATCGATAACTACGACAGCTTCACCTACAACCTGTGGCATTACCTGGGCGAGCTGGGCGCCGAGGTGACGGTCAAGCGCAACGATGCGCTGACGGCCGCAGACGCGATCGCGATGAAGCCGCAGGGCATCGTCCTTTCGCCCGGGCCCTGCGACCCCGACCGCGCCGGTATCTGCCTCGATCTGATCGGCGCGGCGGCCCAGGCACGCGTGCCATTGCTCGGCGTCTGCCTCGGGCACCAGGCGATCGGTCAGGCGTTCGGCGGCAAGGTCGTGCGCGGTCCAATGCCGATGCACGGCAAGCTGAGCGTGATCAGCCATGGCGCCACCGGCCTGTTCGCCGGGCTGCCGAGCCCGTTCCAGGCGACGCGCTACCACTCGCTGGTGGTCGAGCGGGCGAGCCTGCCGGCCGAACTGACCTTGACGGCCCACACCAGCGACGGGCTGATCATGGGCCTGGCGCACCGCACGCTGCCGATCGTCGGCGTGCAGTTCCACCCCGAGAGCATCGCCAGCGAGCACGGCCATCGGCTGCTGGGCAACTTCCTCGCGTCCTGCGGGCTCAATGTCCGCGAGGTGGCGCCGGTCCAGACCGGTGCGGCCGCCCGGAGGGCCGTGGCGTGAGCGGCCTCCCGGTTGGCGATATGAGCCAGCTCAAGACGCTGCTCGGCCAGGTCGCGGGCGGCAAGCGCCTCAGCGAAGCCGAGGCCGAGCAGGCGTTCGACATCATCATGTCGGGCAACGCAACGCCGTCGCAGATGGGCGGCTTCCTGATGGCGCTCAGGGTGCGCGGCGAGGCCGTCGAGGAGATCACCGGTGCCGCGCGCGTGATGCGTGCCAAGGTTCACCGCATCCAGGCGCCGGACAACGCGATCGACATCGTCGGCACCGGCGGCGACGCCTCGGGAACGCTCAATATCTCGACAGGCTCGGCGATCGTGGTCGCCGCATGCGGCGTTCCCGTCGCCAAGCACGGCAACCGCGCCCTGTCGTCGAAATCGGGGGCCGCCGACGTGCTGACCCAGCTCGGCGTCAACATCGACTGCGACATGGCGCTCATCGAGCGCGCCATCCGCAAGGCCGGCATCGGTTTCATGATGGCGCCGCGGCATCATAGCGCCATGCGCAACGTCGCGGGCACCCGCGTCGAGCTGGGCACGCGCACCATCTTCAATCTGCTCGGGCCGCTGACCAACCCGGCCGGGGTCAAGTTCCACATGCTCGGCGTCTTTGCGCGCGACTGGGTCGAGCCGATCGCTCACACGCTGCAGCGGCTCGGCAGCACCGCCGCCTGGGTCGTCCATGGCGATGGCCTCGACGAGATCACGACCACGGGCGCCACCTTCGTGGCCGAGCTCAAGGGCGGCAAGGTCCGCACCTTCGAGGTGACGCCGGCCGACGCGGGGCTGCAGCGCACCGACCTCGCGCGCATCAAGGGCGGCGACAGCACCTTCAATGCCAAGGCGATCCAGGGGCTGCTGGCCGGCGAGCCCGGTCCCTACCGCGATATCGTGGTGCTCAACAGCGCGGCCGCCCTGGTGGTCGCCGGCAAGGCGGGCAACCTCAAGGACGGCGCCGGCCTCGCCGCACAGGCGATCGACGGCGGCCAGGCCAAGGCGACGCTCGAACGGCTCGTGCGCATCACGACCGAGAAGCCGGCCTAGGGCTCATCCGTGACCAGCCCCGCCCCAGCGAGCGCAGCCTCACCCGAGCTGCCCGACGTGCTGGCACGCATCTGCGCCGACAAGCGCGCGCTCGTCGAGCGGCGCCGGCTGCGCCGGCCGATCGATGAGCTGCGAGCAGCCGCACTGGCGGCGCCGCCGCCGCGCGGCTTCGCGCGCGCGCTGGCCGGCGCGGTCGCGGCCGGGCGCTACGGCCTGATCGCAGAGATCAAGAAGGCCTCGCCGTCGGGCGGGCTGATCCGCGCCGATTTCGATCCGGCGGCGCTCGCGCGCGCCTATCGCGACGGCGGCGCCACTTGCCTCTCCGTGCTGACCGACGAGCCCTACTTCCAGGGTCGTGACTCCCACCTGCAAGCGGCGCGCGCCGCGGTCGATCTGCCGGTGCTGCGCAAGGACTTCATGCTCGACCCCTATCAGATCGTCGAGAGCCGCGCGCTCGGCGCCGACTGCGTGCTGCTGATCATGGCGGCGCTGAGCGACGATCAGGCAGCCGAACTCGAGGCGCTCGCAAGCGACCTCGGCATGGATGTCCTGGTTGAAGTTCATGATGAACTTGAAGCAGATCGCGCAGTTAAACTAAGATCTCACTTGATGGGGATAAACAACAGGAATCTCAAAACGTTAAAGACCGATATTAAAGTGACCGAAGAGCTGGCGCCGCGGCTCGGAAAAGAACGAAACGTGGTCGCCGAAAGCGGCCTCGGCAACCCCGCCGATCTCGCCCGCATGGCACGCGCCGGCGTGCGCTGTTTCCTGATCGGCGAGTCATTGATGCGCCAGTCAGACGTCGCCGCGGCGACGCGTGCGATCCTCGCCGATCCGGTTCCCCCAGGAGAGCCGACGGCATGAGCGGCTTCACGCATTTCGACGCCGACGGCAAGGCCGCCATGGTCGACGTCACCGCCAAGGACGTGACCGAGCGCACCGCGACCGCCAAGTGCTCGGTCGTCATGCAGCCCGCGACACTCGAGAAGATCATGGCGGGCGGCGTCGCCAAAGGCGACGTGCTGGCCGTCGCGCGCCTGGCCGGCATCATGGCGGCCAAGCGAACGGCCGAGCTAATCCCGCTCTGCCATCCCCTGGCGTTGACCTCGGTCACCGTCGACCTGGTGGGCGTGCCGGCTGGGCTTGCAGGCGGGCGTCACGCGGTCGACATCACGGCGACCTGCAAGCTGACCGGCCGGACCGGCGTCGAGATGGAGGCGCTGACCGCCGTCACGGTCGCCGCGCTGACGGTCTACGACATGTGCAAGGCGGTCGACCGGGGGATGCAGATCACCGATGTGCGTCTCGTGCACAAGGCCGGCGGCAAGTCCGGCACCTTCAGCGCCCCATGATCTCGGTCGCCGAGGCTTTGGCGCGCATCACGCGCGAGCTCAAGCCGGTCGAGCCCGAACAGGTCGGGCTGACCGATGCGCTCGGCCGTGTGCTCGCCGAGGACGTCGTCGCGCGCGTCACCCAGCCGCCCGCCGCGGTCTCGGCCATGGACGGCTATGCCGTGCGTGCCGCCGATGTCGCCAAGGTACCGAGCCAGCTCACGTTGATCGGCCATGTCCCGGCAGGCGCCAGCTTTGCGGGCACGGTCGGGCCTGGCCAAGCGGTGCGGATCTTCACCGGCGCCCCGGTCCCTGCCGGCGCCGACGCCATCGTCATCCAGGAGGATGTCGATGCGCATGCCGGGGGCAAGACGATCGGCGTGCGCGAGGGCGCGCCGGTTGGTCGCTATATCCGGCCGGCCGGCCTCGACTTCAAGGCGGGCGAGGTCGGCCTCAAGGCCGGCCGCGTCCTCAGCGTGCGCGACATCGGCCTGGCGGCCGCGATGAACCGCCCCTGGCTCAAGGTCCGCCGCCGGCCACGCGTTGCCATCCTCGCGACCGGCGACGAGATCG
This sequence comes from Alphaproteobacteria bacterium, assembly GCA_016869645.1. GTDB lineage: Bacteria > Pseudomonadota > Alphaproteobacteria > SHVW01 > SHVW01 > SHVW01. The sequence goes on along the minus strand of VGDO01000042.1, from coordinate 20,805 downwards.
TCCGGCCGGGCGATCCGATCGGGCCGTCCCAGATCGTCAGCTCGAACGGCTTCGCCTTGGGTGCCTTCGTCGCCGCTTGCGGCGGCACGCCGATCGACCTCGGCATCGCCGGCGATACGCTCGAGGCGCTCAAATCGGCGGCCGCCGGCGCAAGGGGTGCCGACTTCCTGGTGACCACCGGAGGGGCTTCGGTCGGCGAGCACGATTTGGTGCAGCAGGCGCTCGGCGAGGAGGGTCTGACCCTCGACTTCTGGCGCATCGCCATGCGGCCCGGCAAGCCGCTGATGTTCGGCCGCATCGCCGGCACGCCCATGCTCGGTCTGCCGGGCAATCCGGTATCGACCATCGTGTGCGCGCTGCTCTTTCTCAAACCCGCGCTCGAGCGGCTGCTCGGCGTCGTGCGCGCGCCCTCGCCCGCCACGACCGCCGTGCTCATGCGCGATCTACCGGCCAACGACCGGCGCCAGGACTATCTGCGCGCGCGGCTCTCGCACACAGGCGACGGACAGCTCGGCGCGACGCCCTTCGACCGGCAGGACAGCTCGATGCTGTCCTTCCTTGCCCAGGCCGACTGCCTGATCGTGCGCGCGCCCGAGGCGCCGCCGGCGCGGGCCGGCGAGCGGGTCGAGATCGTGTCCTTCGGCAGCGGACTGATCGGGCTCTAACGTCTTGAACCTTGGCGGGACCTTCTCCATTCTCAATTGGAAGGGAGTGGAGAATGAAGCTGGACCAAGCAGTTAGCTCGACCCGACACCACCGGGCCGGCGGCCTGTCGATCGTGCTAGCACTGGCGATCTCCGCCATCCAGCCCGTCCAGGCGCAGCTTCGCGGCCATGGCGGCCCGGTGCGCGCTGTGGCGGTCACATCCGACGGCAAGACCGCGCTCTCCGGCAGTTTCGATGCATCGACCATCCTGTGGTCGCTCGAGCGCAACGCTGCCGCGCGCGTGCTGCGCTTCCATGACAGCGCGGTCAATGCAGTCGCCATCCTGCTCGACGGAATGCTGGTCACGGCAAGCCAGGACCAGCGCATCGCCTTGTGGGATCCCGGCGCAGACCGTCCGGCCACGGTGCTGGAGGGGCATGAGGCGCCCGTGGTGGCCATCGCCGTGTCGCCCGACGGCAAGACGCTCGCGTCTGCGTCCTGGGATCGCACGGTGCGCCTCTGGCCGCTCGCGGGCGGGTCCGCCTCGGTTCTCGAAGGGCACAAGGACAACGTCAACGGCGTCGCCTTCACCCCCGATGGACGGCACGTGATCAGCGCCGGCTACGACCTGACGGTGCGCATCTGGCCGGTCGCGGGCGGCGCCCCGACCATTGCCACGCTCCCCGCCCCGCTCAGCAGCATCGCCGTGGCGCCGGATGGCGAGATCGTTGCGGGCGGCGCCGACGGCAACATCTATTTCCTCTCGCCGACGGGCGAGATGCGCGATCGCGTCGAGGCGGGCGCCACACCGCTCATCGTCGTCGCCGTGTCGCCGGATGGCTCGCTCGTCACCGCCGCCGGCATCCAGAGCCTGATCACGGTCGTCGCGCGCGGGCCCCGCACGGTTGCGCGCACGCTGACCGGCCGCGGCCTGCCCATCTGGTCGGCGACCTTCCTTCCCGATAGCCGCACGCTGCTCGCCGGCGGCGCCGACCACATGATCCGGCGCTGGAACCTGACGACTGGCGAGGAGGTCGAAACCCAGGGCGGTGCCGGCGATGAGGATCCGCTCGAAGCCTACAAGGACGACCCGGGCGCCACCGTCTTCCGGGCCTGTGTCGCCTGCCACACGCTCAAGCCCGATGACGGCAACCGCGCCGGACCGACGCTCGCCGGCATATTCGGCCGGCGGATCGCGACTCTGCCCGGCTACAACTTCTCGCCGGCGCTCACGCAGCTCGACATCGTGTGGACGCCCGAAACGGTGGCCAAGCTGTTCGAGGTCGGCCCCGCCGCCTACACGCCCGGCACCAAGATGCCCGAACAGGTCATCGGCGACCCGGCGGACCGGGAAGCGCTGGTCAGATTCCTCGAGAAGGCCGCGAAGTAACGACTGCCAAACAAAGATGAAGCCCGACGCCGGTCAGGGCGTCGGGCTTGCGTTGGAAAACGACGCGCCGGCCGAGCGGCCCTCAGCTCCGCGGCTCGGCTCCGGTCGTCGTATAAGCCGACGAAGACGGCCTCTGGACCGTGCTATCGAGCACGTAGCCGGCGATCACCGCGATCGCGATCGCGGCGGCACAGGCGGCGAGAAAGCTTTGCATGTGTGTCCTCCCCTTAGCTTGTCGTCATTCGGCCGGCGCCCCCTGGGACGCACCGCGACTCTGGGCCATCTCCTGCTCTACCCAGATCGGGTGATGCTGCTTGGCCCAGTTGAGATCGACATCGCCTGTGCCCATCGATTCGAAGGCGCCTTCCATGCCGATCGTGCCGATATAGATGTGGGCCAGCATGACCGCCACGAAGATCACCGCGACGATGCCGTGGACCATCTGGGCCGTCTGCATGCCCTCGACGTCGGTCGCGTAGAACGGGAACATCAGCAGATAGCCCGAGATCGCGGCGGCGGCGCCGCCGAGCACGACGAGCCAGAACATGATCTTCTGGCCGGCGTTGAAGCGCGCGGCCGGCGGGTGCTTGTTGCCGACCAATCCGCCACCCTGCTTCAGCCATTCGACGTCGGTGCGGTTGGGGAGAGCCCAGGCGATCCACATCAGCAGGATCAGCACGACGCCCAGCGTGAACGGAAAGCTGAGGTAGTTGTGCGCATACTTGGCGTACTGCGACCAGCTCGCGAATCCGTTCGGCCCCAGGATCGGCATCAGAATCTGACGGCCGAAGGTGATGTTGAGGCCCGAGATGGCCAGCACGATGAAGCAGGTCGCCGTCAGCCAATGGACGAAACGCTCGAACGCGTTGAACCGCATGATGGTGCGGCCCGAGCGGCCGCGTTCGATGCGCACCATGCCACGCGTCAGATAGAAGATGACGAGCAGCGCGAGCATGCCGAGGATGGCGATGGCGCCAATCCATGGCAACGTGACCTCGTGGAATTGCCGCCAGGACTGGCCCGCCGGCTGGATCAGCACCCCTTCCTTGGCATCGGGGATCGAGATGCGCCCGTCGATGCGCGTCATCTGCCGGAAGAGCTGGTCTTCCTTGACCGAGCTGGCGGTCGGATTGACCTGGGTCGGCTGCTGGGCGGAAGCCGGAACGGCGATGCTGGCAAGAACGGCCAATGCCAATGCGGCAATGGCGCTGCGGCCAAGCGCGAGTAGCATCGTCATATCGTGTACTCCCCTAAAAATTTTCTTTTGCGCTGGCAGAGCGGCGGCGTGGCATCCGGGCCGCGCCGCCCTTTCCATCCGGGTCAGGATGCGATCGTCTCCTTGTAGGCCGTCTTCCAGCCCCACGCGCCCGAACCGTAACCACGCTTCGCCACACGCTCCTTGTAGATCTGCGCGATGACGTCGCCGTCGCCGGCGAGCAGCGACTTGGTCGAGCACATTTCGGCGCACAGCGGCAGCTTGCCTTCGGCCAGACGGTTGGAGCCGTACTTGTCGTATTCGGCCTTCGAGCTGTCCGCCTCCGGTCCGCCGGCGCAGAAGGTGCACTTGTCCATCTTGCCGCGCGAACCGAAATTGCCAACCTTCGGGTACTGCGGCGCGCCGAACGGGCACGCATAGAAGCAGTAGCCGCAGCCGATGCACAGATCCTTGGAGTGCAGGACCACGCCGTCGGCCGTGGTGTAGAAGCACTTGACCGGGCACACAGCGGCGCACGGGGCGTCCGTGCAGTGCATGCAGGCCATCGAGACCGAGCGCTCGCCGGGCTTGCCGTCGTTGATGGTGACGACGCGCCGGCGGTTGATGCCCCAGGGCACCTCGTGCTCGTTCTTGCAGGCGGTGACGCAGGCGTTGCACTCGATGCAGCGGTCGGCGTCGCAGAGGAATTTCATCCGAGCCATGATCATGCCCTCCCTTAAGCTGCCTTAACCTGGCAGAGCGTGGCCTTGGGCTCCTGCATGCCCGTGACCGGATCGAAGCCGTAGGTGGTCAGCGCGTTCACGCTTTCACCAAGCACGACCGGGTCGGTGCCCTTCGGATACTTGCCGCGCTGGTCCACGCCCTGGAACCAGCCGGCGAAGTGGAACGGCATCCAGGTCACGCCCTTGCCCACGCGTTCCGTGACCAGCGCCTTGACGCGCGCCTTCGAGTTGTTCTCGGCGCCGAACACCCAGACCCACGCCCCGTCCTTGATGCCGCGGTCGGCGGCATCGGACGGATTGATCTCGACGAACATGTCCTGCTGCAGCTCGGCAAGCCACTTGTTCGAGCGGGTCTCCTCGCCGCCGCCCTCGTACTCGACCAGACGGCCGGAGGTGAGGATCAGCGGGAACTCCTTGGCGATGCCCTTGTCGACCGCCGCCTTCTGCACGTCAAAGCCGACGTTCGGCATGCGGAACTGGCGTGCGTTGGGCAGCGTCGGATACTTGGCCACGAGATCCGGCCGCGGGGTGTAGATCGGCTCGCGGTGGGTCGGAATGGCATCCGGCAAGCCAAACGCGTTGGCGCGCGCCTTGCCGTTGCCGTAGTGCATCACGCCGTGCTCCAGGCAGACACGCTGGATGCCGCCTGAGAGATCGATCGCCCAGGACACGCCGTCGGGATTGGCGCCGCCGATGCGCTGGATCGTCGCCAATTCGGCCGGCGTTAGATCCTTGTCCCAGCCCAGCTTCTTGAGGACGCCGTAATTGAACTCGGGATAGCCGTCCTTGATCTCCGAGCCGACCGAGTAGGACCCTTCGGCCAGCAGCGTCTTGCCTTCGCGCTCCACGCCGAAGCGGGCGCGGAAGGTGCCGCCGCCTTCCTTCACGTGAAGGTGGGTGTTGTAGAGCGTATGCGTGCCGGGATGCTTGATCTCCGGCGTGCCCCAGCATGGCCACGGCAGGCCGTAGGTGTCGCCCTTGCATGGACCCGACGACGCCTTGAGCGTGACGAGGTCGAAGTCCCCCTGGTTGGCCATGTGCAGCTTGAGGCGCTCGGGCGACTGGCCGCAGTAGCCGGTCGAGAAGCCGCCGCGGTTGATCTCGCGAAGCACATCCTCGGCGTCTGGCAGGTTGTTCTTGACCTTGACGTTCTTGAACATCCTGTCGGCGAAGCCGAGCTTCTGGGCCAGTAGGTACATGATCTCCAGATCGTCCTTCGACTCGAAGATCGGCTTGACGATCTGCTCGCCCCACTGGATCGAACGGTTGGAGGACGTGCGCGAGCCTTCCGCCTCGTAGCTGGTGCAGACCGGGAGAAGGTAGGTGTCGTTCTTGCGCTCGGACAGCACCGCCCAGGTCGTCGGATGCGGATCGGCGACGACCAGCAGATCGAGCTTCTCGATGCCTTCGGCTGCCTTCGGCATGCGGGTCACGGTGTTGCCGCCGTGGCCGAACACGATCATCGCCTTCAGGCCATCCTTCTGCGTGACCTGATCCTTCGGCAGTAGTGTCGCGTCGAACCAGCGGGTCGACGGGATGCCTGCCGTTTCCATCATCTTGACGTCTTTGCCGTCGGCCCCCTTGATCGTGTCGAAACGGGCGGCAAGCCAGTCGTACTCGACTTCCCACACGCGCGACCAGTGGCGCCATGCGGGGGTGGCCAGCCCGTAGTACAGCGGCGTGGTCACGATATCGAGGCCGAGATCGGTCGCACCTTGCACGTTGGTGTGGCCGCGGAAGATGTTGGCGCCGGTGCCGAACTTGCCGACGTTGCCGGTCGCCAGCAGCGCCACGCAGAACGCGCGGACGTTGGCCGTGCCGACCGTGTGCTGCGTCGCACCCATGCACCAGATCAGCGTTGCCGGCTTCTCCGTCGCGAACAGCTTGGCGACCCGCTCGAGCTGCGCGGGCGGAACGCCGGCAATCCGCTCGACTTCCTGCGGGTTGTACTTCTCGACTTCCTTGCGGATGTCGTCCATGCCGTAGACGCGCTGGGCGATGAATTCCTTGTCTTCCCAGCCGTTCTTGAAGACGTGCCACAGGATGCCCCAGATCACGGGGATGTCCGTGCCGGAGCGGATGCGCACATACTCGGTCGCATGAGCGGCCGTCCGCGTCATGCGCGGATCGATCACGATCATGTTGGCCTTGTTCAGCTCCTTGCCCGTGAGCACGTGCTGCAGCGATACCGGATGCGCCTCGGCCGGATTGCCGCCCATGATGATCATGGTCTTGGAGTTGCGGATGTCGTTGTAGCTGTTGGTCATCGCGCCATAGCCCCAGGTATTGGCCACGCCCGCGACGGTGGTCGAGTGACAGATGCGCGCCTGGTGATCGACGTTGTTCGTGCCCATGAAGGCGGCGAACTTCCGGAACCAGTAGGCGCCTTCGTTGGTCTGCTTCGCCGAGCCGAGCCAGTAGAGCGAATCCGGTCCGTTCTTCGTGCGGATCGCCTCCATCTTGGCGGCGATTTCAGTGACGGCCGTATCCCAGTTGATGCGCTGCCACTGGCCGTTGACCATCTTCATCGGGTAGCGCAGGCGCCGGTCGCCGTGCACCAGCTCGCGCGTCGCCGCACCCTTGGCGCAGTGCGAACCGCGGCTGATCGGGCTGTCCCAGCCCGGCTCCTGCCCGACCCACACGCCATTCTGCACTTCGCCCAGGACGGTGCAGCCGACCGAGCAGTGCGTGCAGATGTTCTTCTTGACCGTGACGCCGCCCCCGGCGCCGGCCATTGCGGCAGCCGCCTCGGCCTTGCGCACGCCAGCGAGCGGCAGCGCGCCGATCGCGGCGAGGCTGCCGGCTGCAAGCCCGGACCTGCGAAGGAAGGCGCGCCGGTCGATACCGGATGCGGCTTGATTGCCCAACGCTGCGGCAAGCGCGGTGCGGCGGGCCTGACGTTCCGTCCTCTTGATCAGCACGTGCGCCTCCCTCTAATAGCGATTGACCTTGTAGAACATCTTCACGTGATCGGTTTCCTTGTAGCGCGCCTTCTTCTTTTCCGAATCCGATTCGCTGTCGGCGCGCGCGGAGGTGGCGAGCGGCGCCGCTGCGGCAGCCGCCAGGCCGGCGCCGGCGCCCATGGTGCGAAGGAATGCGCGGCGGCCGACCTTCGCTTTCTCTGTGTGTTCACTCATGACTGTTTCCTCCGATCGGTAATCTTGATTGGTCCAGTCCTGCGCTGCCGTTTATGACGGCAGCGTGAAGGCCTCCGTCTCGATATCCATGAACACTCGTCCGAGCTTGCCGACATGCCGGTAGAAATCGGCACGCTCAGCGCGCTCCAGATCCTTAAATAGCCGTGGCGCCCATGGCGACAGGTGCGCTTCGAACAGTTCGCGATCGGCATCCTTCGCCGCGACGTAGCGGCCACCGGCCAGGCCCGACATGATCTCGCACAGAATCGCGATGTGATCTTCCGGCTCCGACTGATCGACGGCACGCTCCAGCCCCAGCCTGGCCAGATGGCCGCGCAGATTCGCGAGCGGCCGCTCGTAGAGGAATCCGGTCAGGTAATAGGAGGCATAGGGCAGGAACTCACCGCGCCCGACGCCGATAAAGAGATCGTGATACTCGCGCTCGACGGCTTCGGCGGTGACCTGCGTGGCGCCTTCTGCGAGCGCCGCATGCGCCTGGCCCAACAGACTGTCGTCGCCAGTCAACCTCGAGAGGCGCTGCAGCAACGCGCCGTCTGGCGCACGCGCCAGCAGGGTCGCGAGCAACGCATATTCCTGTGCGCGCGCGGCATCGACGTCGTCGACCGCGTCGGCGGACGGAACGGCAGCGCCGTAGAGATCCGGTCGAAGAATGGAGCGATCGATTCCGGTCGCCGTCTCGACGGCAACGACCCGCTCCGCGGGAACACGCGTCCACTTCGACAGGGATGGCTGCGCAATGCCGATCTTACGGGCAAGCGCTCCAATCCCGCCGGCCGCCGCTATTGCGTCGTTTAAGCCGGTGTCTCTCATTCTCTCCCCTTGGAATGAGAATGAAATTCCAAGAAAATATAAACCTCTTATTTTCATCGGCGTCAATACCTTCGGGCTATGATAGCCGCGGGCTATGACCCGGATTCATTTCGGCAGAGCGCCGCCGTGCCTGCGTGAGGGGCTGGATTTTGCCCACTCGCCATGCGCGGGCTCATGCTGCATCGCAACATCGATTTGCTTCTCATCGGCCACAGGGGCATCGGGTTGCGGTTCAGCCGGAGATGGCCCGTCGCCGCGCACAGCAGGAGGCGGTGCGCCGGCCGGCAACGCTACGGGCGGCGGCACAGCGGCGACAGTTGATTTTTCCTCGTTACTCCTCGGACTTGTCGGCTTCGCGTCTTCGACACCGTGCGCCTCGGCCAATGGCTTGCGATCGCCGATGACCGCGGCAACCAGCTTCTGGACATCCTCGTCGGCCAAGTCACCGAAACCGGGCATGCTTCCCGCCTTGGTGAAATCCCACTGGTTCTCAGCGATCTCGATGAAGTCGCGTATCTTCGGATCGACGACCCATGCGCGCCGCAGCGCCGCCCGGGTCAGTTCCGCGGGTACGCCGGGGGCGAGGAAGCCGCGAATGTCGGTTGCCGCGGTGATCGATTCGATCGACGGCAGCTTCGAGAGGTCGATCGCAGGCGCTGCCGTCTCGGACGGTGTCGACGGCGGGACCGCCGGAACCGTCGGTCTCCCCTCGCCCTTCGCCGGCGTTTTCTCCCCGCTGTCCTCCGGTCCGGTTTGCTGCTCGTCAGCGACAGCGTCCCCCTTCGCGTGCTCGAGCTTGCGCCGCGACCAGCGCCGGAGAAATCCGTCGTCAGTGGTCATCGCCCGTCACCCGTGTTCGCTTGTCGCCGCGGGGGCGGCGCGCCAGCGCTTCGGGATCACTTGCCTTGCGGGGCAGCTTGAAGAATTCCTGCTCGACATGATGCTCGGCTACAAAAGCCGCAATCGCATCGCGGATCGCATCCGGCATGGGTACGAAGTCGACGAGATCGGCGCCTGCCGCCGTATAGCCCTCCCCCTCGCTCGAATCCGCCGTCACTGTGACGACGCCGAAGGGCGGCTCGTCATCGGTCGGACGCAAGACGACCCATAGGCTAGGCGTGCCCGATTGAAGATTGTCGCGATAGCGCGGCGTGTCGGCGTGAAACAGCAGGACCTCCGTGTCGCCGGCATAGAAGCTCGTCGCATCTCCCTGCCGGCCGAGTTCGGTCCAGGGCGCGACCTCGGGACGCCCGGGCAGAATCGCCACCGGGCGCCACACGTAATCGGCCCACGGGTTGGTCGCCTTGCGCCGTTCGATGACGACGCCGACCGGAATGCGCAGATCGGGCGCCGATCGGGTCACGTCACCTCCTCCATATGCCGCACCGGCAGACCGGCAATGAGGTTCTGCGGCTTGAGGCGAAGGTGCTTGTCCGCATCCACCGCGAGAATCAGGTAGACCGGCTCGCCGCGCACCTTGTCCAAGACCATCGTAGGGTCGCGGAACGTCAGGCGGTAGAGGCCGACCACGCGTTCGCGCGTCTGGTCGTCGAGCTCCTCGCCATGCCACAGCGCATTGCCGATCTTCGTGCCTTCGGCGTCGAGGCCGACATACCAGGTGAAGGACGCATCGCGCACTTCGATCAGCGGTTCGACGTCGACCTCGGTGCCGAGCAGATGCGCGACCCAGCGCTGGATGACCTCGCCGAGTGCCGCGATGCCGCGCCGTCCGGCCGTCAGGTCGATCGCCATGTCGAACTGATCGCTGCGCTCCCAATAGCTGCCGGCGCTGTCGTCGACGAGCACGTCGATGTTCGCGGCGTTCTTGAGGCCGAGCATCGAGACCAGCGGCGACACCGGTCCGGGATTGGTGCCCGAAATGAGCTCGTCATCGGCGGCGAGCAGCGAGCCTTCGTGCAGCGTGACGATCTGCGGACGGAAGAACAGCTCCGCAGCCCGCACCACATGCGCATCCGAGCAGCCGTCGAGCACGTTGCGCAGGATCACATGGACGAGCTGATTGAGAAAGAGCGGCGGCATCCGGCCCGCGCCCTTGCGTGCCAGCGTGACATAGGCGCCTTCGATGGTCGGATGGGCAAGCAGATGATCGCGGAAGCCCAGCACCAGCTCCCAGTTCTCGCGCGCATCGGGATCGGCAAGCGCGGCGATCTCGGCCGGCTGCACGGGCCGGCGCGGCTGGGCGAGCAGCGAAGCGTGCAAGGCGCGTTCGGCTTCGCAGGCCTCGGGCGGCGGCTTCAGCTCCGGCCGCGCCAGATAGGCCTTGAGAAACTCGTCGGTCACGATCAGGCCGCCGCCTGCGTCGCGATCGAGCAGGTGATGGCCGCAGGAGACCCAGAAATCGCTCATGGCTGCTGCTCGCGGGCGAGAGCCGCAAGATCGATGGTTTCACCCGGCTCGTCGTCGCCGTCGCCTTCCATCGCGACCAGCGAGAACACAGGCAATTGCTTCGGATCGCCGCGCGGACGCAAGGTCCGGAAGGATTCGCGGATCTCGCCCTTCTCCAGGGTGCGGTGCACGGCGATCAGCGTGTCGAGCGGCTGGTTGCACAGCGATGCCGCGAAGGAAACCTCTTCCGCAGCGGCGGCGCGCGCCTCGACCAGATTAGGGGCACCGAAGCGCTCCACGAGTTGCTGCGCGAGCTGATCGGTGGCGGCGTCGCGGTCCGCGGGCGCGGCCTCCACCACCTGCACCAGGGTCGACCGGCCGCCCGAAACGACGCCGAGGAAACCGGAACGAAAGGCCGTGCGCGGCTTGCCCTGGAGTGAAGCGGCGTCGACGTCCCAGAAGGCGAAGGCGCCGGACACGGCCCACTCGCCCGGCTCGGCCGCGGCCTCGAAGACGAAGGTATCCGACGGATCGAGCCGGATGGTCTTGAGCAGCTTCACCGCCGCGGCCCTCCGGTCGCGGCATCGAACCACGAGGGCGCAGCCAGCGCGTGGACCAGCGAACGGCGTTCGGCCGCCGTCGTGCCGCGCTTGATCAGCAAGTCGCCATTCTCAGCGATTTCCCCGCTGGCGCCCTTCTCCATCGCAAGCCGCGCCATATAAAGACGCGCCACCTCGGCGAAGCCCCGTTCGTGCCAGGTGTGCAGCACCGACATGAGGTGCCGCGCAAAACTCTCGACCATGCGGTCCGAACCGGGATCGTCGAAGCCCTCCTCCTCCAGCGTCGCAGTCAACGGTCGGACGCCGGGCTCCTCATCGCCCATGGCGACCGTGCGGATCATGGCGCCGAACACCAGCCAATCCGGCGGCTCATCGTCCGTGGCGCCTTGCGGCCAGGCGAGCCGCGCGCCGCCGACCAGGCCGCCATCGACACGGACGGCATCCGGCCAGTCGAAAGTGACCGGCTTCTCGGGCGGGGCTTCGGCAAGAATGGCATCGCCGAGCGCGGTGCATGCGGCCAGGAAGGCGCGCCGCGCAAGGCGAAGCGGCTCGTCCGGCTCGAGCACGACGGCAAACTCCGCGAGATCGAAACGCCCGACATAGACGAGGGTCCCGGCGCCGGATTCGGAGGCAATGGATTGCGCGTGGGCGAAAGCGTCGCCCACTTCGCGCAAACTCACGAGACGGTAAGGCGGCGGCAAGTCGAGCACTCGCCCATGTTTCGCGGCGCCGAGCCGTCGTGCTTCCATCGCCATGCTTTGATCCGGCTTGTTGGCCCTGTCAATCGGCCCGGCTCGCAGATCTCGGCCGATGTCCGCAAGCCCGCGACATTATAACCGACTTGAGGGAGCGGCCAACGCCGCCTTATGATCGCCGCCGTCAGAGTCCGATGATTCCTCGCATTTTGCGGGACGTCGTGACAAATGGATCCGGCCGGGCGACTTGTCGCATGCCGGGGCCGGCGAGCCGGGGAAGCGTGACCGACAAACGGAACATCCTGATCTGTTCGTGCGAGCACTCGATGCCGCTCGACGTCGAAGCGATCGGCAAGGGCTGCCGCAATGCGCTCCTCACGACGGCCACGCAACTCTGCCGCGCCGAAGTCGGCAAATTCCAGGCGGCGCTGTCGGCGCCCGGATCTCTGACCGTCGCATGCACCCAGGAAGCACCGCTGTTCTCCGAGATCGCCGCATCGCATCCGTCCGGTGCTACGCCCATCTTTGCAAACATCCGCGAGGCGGCCGGCTGGTCCAACGATGCCGGCCGCGCCGGCCCCAAGCAGGCCGCGCTGCTCGCCATGGCATCGGAGCCTCTGCCCGGCGTGCCGCTCGTCAGCCTGTCGAGCGACGGCGTGGTCCTGATCTATGGGCGTGACGCTCAGGCGATCGAGGCCGGCCGCCTGCTGCAAGACTACCTCGACGTCACAGTCATGCTGACCGGATCGGATGCGCCACAGCCGCCGCGCACAACCGATTTTCCCGTCGTGCGCGGCACGGTGCGCCAGGCCAAGGGCCATCTCGGCAAGTTCGAGGTGACGGTCGACGGCTACGCCCAATCGGCGCCGAGCTCGCGTGGCGGCTTCCGCTTCGGTGACGAGAAGAACGGCACGACGTCTCACTGCGACATCATTCTCGACGTCTCGGGTACAGCGCCTCTGTTCCCGGCTCCCGATCTGCGCGAAGGCTATGTCAGAGCCGATCCGCGCGATCAGGCTGCCGTGCTGCGCGCCGTGCTGAAGGCGCGCGACCTGGTCGGCACCTTCGACAAGCCGCGCTACATCACCTTCACCGAGCATCTGTGCGCGCATTCGCGCTCGAAGATCGTCGGCTGCCGGCGCTGCCTCGACCTCTGCCCGGCGGGTGCCATCGCGCCAGACGGCAATCACGTGGCGATCGACGCCGGTGTCTGCGCCGGCTGCGGCCAGTGCGCCGCCGCCTGCCCGACCGGCGCCGCGTCCTACGCGCTGCCGCCGGCCGACACGCTGATGCGCAAGCTGCGCACGCTGCTCGGTGCCTATCGCGACGCCGGCGGCAAGAATGCCGTCGTGCTGATTCATGACGGCGATCACGGCATCGAATTGATCGAGGCGCTCGCGCGCTTTGGCGACGGGCTTCCGGCGCACGTCCTGCCGGTGTCGGTCAATGAGGTGACCCAGGTCGGGCTCGAGTCCGTCGCGGCCGCATTCGCCTTCGGCGCGGGGGCGCTCCGTTTCCTGCTGCGCGCCAAGCCGCGCCATGATGCCGCCGGTCTGCAGGATACCGTCCTGCTCGCCAACACGATCCTCGACGGAATCGGTTTCGGGTCCGGACGCGTGGCGACGATCGAAACCGATGATCCCGATGCGCTCTCCCTAACGCTGCGCGCCATCGTGACGGTTGCGGGCGTACGCGCGCCCGCGACATTCGCGCCGGCCGGCGCCAAGCGCGACGTGCAGCGCCTGGCGCTGCGCGAGTTGCAGCGCGTGTCGCCAAATCCAGTCGAGGTGGTGGCCCTCCCCGCGGGCGCTCCCTTCGGCATGATCGAAGTCAATGTCGAGGGCTGCACGCTATGCCTCGCGTGCGTCGCGGCCTGCCCGACCGGTGCGCTGTCCGACAATCCGGAAAAGCCGATGCTGCGCTTCGCCGAGGATGCCTGCGTTCAATGCGGGCTGTGCAGGGCGACCTGCCCCGAGAAGGTGATCGCGCTCCGGCCGCAGCTCGATTTCCGCGCGGCGACGTCGAGCCCGCGCGTCATCAAGGAAGAGGAGCCGTTCTGCTGCGTCAGCTGCGGCAAGCCGTTCGGCGTCAAGAGCACGATCGAGCGCGTGATCGCCAAGCTCGAAGGCAAGCACTGGATGTACCGCGGCCAGCCGCAGCGCCTCGACGTGCTCAAGATGTGCGACACCTGCCGCATCACGGCCGTCACCATCCAGGACTTCGATCCCCACACGCCCCAGCGTCCGGTCGTGTGCACGACCGACGACTATCTGCGCGAGCGCGAAGCGGCCGAGCGCAAAGGCAAGCCACCCGGCTCGGCGTGACGCGCACCGGCCGCCGCGCAACGGCTTGAACCGCGCCGGTCGCTCCCGCGGTCTCGTCCAGCGAAGCCGCAATCGACGGCGGCGCAGCGATGCAGATCAACCAAGCGGCGATCGCGCGCGCCAAGCCCTCGTCGCCGGACACCGGTCGCGCTCACCATCTGCTGCGGATCGATGACGTTGCCGCGCAGTTGCAGGGGCCGCCGAAGGCGTCCGTCCCCTCCATGCGGTCGAAACGGGGGCCCCGCGCGAGCCGCGGACGACGGGGCACGTTCGGCCGATTCCGCCGACCTGACGACACAGTTTTGGCCGGCCCGGCCACGAGGCACGGGACAAGCCGTCAGGCCGCGCCGATCGGCAGAATGGGCCGAAGAATCGGCGGTCGCCCGACTTATCCACTTGACGATGCCATGCGAACTAAACTAGAACATGTGCCGTGTTGTGGTTTTGTTCTAGATATAGATCCGGGTTCGTTGGGCGGAGGGGACCATCGTCATGCTGACGCGCAAACAACACGAGCTCCTGCTCTTCATCAACAAGCGCCTGATCGATACCGGCATATCCCCGTCCTTCGACGAAATGAAGGATGCGCTCGGCCTGAAGTCCAAATCCGGGATTCACCGGTTGATCACCGGCCTGGAAGAGCGCGGCTTCATCCGCCGCCTGGTGCACCGGGCGCGCGCGCTGGAAGTGGTGCGTCTGCCCGAGGCGACGGCGGCACCCGGCACGAGTCAACCTGGGCGGGTCGGACGCAGCCAGCGCTTCGCGCCCAATGTCATCACCGGCGGGTTCAACAAGAATGGCCTGGCGGGCGTGCCGTCCAACGTCGCGGCCGACGCGGTCCAGCTGCCGATTTACGGACGAATCGCCGCCGGCACGCCGATCGAGGCGTTGCGCGACAATTCCAATACGGTCGCGGTGCCTGCGTCCTTTCTCGGGCGGGGCGAGCACTATGCGCTCGAGGTCGCCGGCGATTCGATGATCGATGCGGGCATCCAGGACGGCGACACGGTGCTGATCGAGCGCAGCGACACGGCGGAGACTGGCGCCATCGTCGTGGCGCTGATCGACGACAACGAGGTGACGCTGAAGCGGCTGCGCCGCAAGGGCGCGTCGATCGCGCTTGAGCCCGCCAACAAGGCCTACGAGACCCGCATCTTCGGGCCGGACCGCGTCAAGGTGCAGGGCCGGCTCGTCGGGTTGCTGCGGCGCTACTAGCTCCGGCTCCCGCCGGCGCTCAAATCCGCCCCCTGCCCTCCCCATCAGGGGTCATCAGGGGGAGGTGAAGCTTGGCTTCAGTCCGGCTTGATGCCGGCCTTCTCGACAACGGCGCGCCAGCGCACGACGTCGTCTTTGACCGTTTTGGCGAAGTCGCGCGACGGCGCATAAGTCGCGACCATGCCCTGCTTGAGCAGGCTCTCCTTCACCTCCGGCAGGGCCGTGATGGATGACAGCTCGCTCTCCCATTTCTGCACGATCGGCTCGGGCAGCTTGGCCGGAGCGAAGATGCCGTACCACAGCTCGATGTCCATGTTGGCGTAGCCGAGTTCCTGGAAGCTCGGCGCATTGGGCGCCATGATCGAGCGCTTGGCGCTCGCCACCGCCATGACGCGCAGCTTGTCGTCCTGGACATAGGGCAAAGCGTTGTGCACGGGCAGATAGTACATGTGGACATGACCGCCGAGCAGATCGGCGAGCGCACCGGCCGTGCCCTTGTAGGGAATGTGGACGATGTCGAGGCCGAGCTGCTGCTTGAACAGCTCCATGCCGAGATGCTGCGCCGTGCCGTTGCCGGGCGAGGCGTAGTTGAGCGCGCCGGGCTTGGCCTTGGCCGTTGCGATCAGTTCCTGCACCGAGGTGACCGGCAGCGCCTTGGGATTGACCACCAGCGCCATGCCGCCGCGCGCCACTTCGGCGAGCGGCGTGAAGTCGTTGATCGGATCGTAGGGAAGGTTGGAGCTGACCCCCGGCGTCATGGCGAAGGTCAGGACGCTGACCATCATGGTGTAGCCGTGAGGCTGCGATTTGGCGACGATGTCCGCGCCGAGATTGCCGCTTGCGCCCGGCTTGTTCTCGACCACGACGGGCTGGCCCCAGCGCTGCGCCAGCACCGGGCCCAAGGTGCGTGCGACAATGTCGATGCCGGTGCCGGGCGTGAACGGCACGACCAGCGTGATCTGCCGCGACGGATAACTCTGCGCGAAGGCCGGCGCGACAACGGTCGCGGCACCGGCGAGGCACGCCGATCCAAGGGCGAAACCGAGCCACGCGAGGCGGACGGCGCTGCGCTCATCCATGATGTGCTCCTCCCTGTTGAGGGCATGTGCGATGTCGGGCCGGATCGTTGACAGGCGTCCAGCCTTGGGCACAGGCTACCACTCGCGAACTTCGACCCGCAACCGCGGTGCCGCACAGCGCGCCGCGCCCACAACGCCAAGCGACCGTTCCGCCGCAATGAAACACGACGTAGCGATCATCGGCGGCGGCATCGGCGGGCTCACGCTTGCCCTCACGCTGCATCGCGCCGGCATTCCCTGCCGCGTCTACGAAGCCTCGCCCGAGATCAAGCCGATCGGCGTCGGCATCAACCTCTTGCCGCCAGCGATGAAGCAGCTCGCCGAGCTCGGCCTCGAGTCCGAGCTGGCGCGCGTCGGCATCCTTACGGCGGATGCCTGCTTCTTCAATCGCTTCGGCCAACTCATCTATCGCGAGCCCCTCGGCCGCGCCGCCGGCTATGACTGGCCGCAGATCTCGATCCATCGCGGCGACCTGCAGATGGTGCTGCTCGACGCCGTCAGGCAACGCATCGGCGACAAGCGCATCCACCTCGGCTGGCAGTGCACCGGCGTCGGCCAGGATGCGGGAAGTGCCACGGCGCATTTCGTGCGTCTCGGCAGCGGCGAGGCCCTGCCGGACCAGCGCGCCGCGGTCGCGATCGCCTGCGACGGCATCCACTCGACGATCCGGCGCCAGCTCTACCCCGATGAAGGCCCGCCGCTCTATTCCGGCGTCAACATGTGGCGCGGCGTGACGCGCTGGCGGCCGTTCCTGTCCAAGGCGAGCATGACGCGCGTCGGCTGGCTCGCGACCGGCAAGATGGTCATCTACCCGATCCGCAACAACATCGACGCCGAAGGCCGCCAGCTCGTGAACTGGGTGGTCGAGATCGAGACGCCGCAGCACACGCTGCGCGACTGGAACCGCGCGGGCCGCATGGAGGATTTCATGCCGGCCCTCAAGGACTGGCGCTTCGACTGGCTCGACGTGCCGGAGTTCATCCGCAGCGCCGACATGATCCTGGAATTCCCCATGGTCGATCAGGAGCCCCTGCCCCGCTGGAGCTTCGGGCGCATCACGCTCTTGGGCGACGCTGCGCATCCCATGGTGCCGCGCGGCTCGAATGGCGCGGGACAGGCGATCATCGATGCGCGCACGCTCGCCGATTGCCTGGCCGCGACCGAGGACGCCGCCGCAGCGCTCAAGGCCTATGAGGGCCAGCGGCTCGAGGCGACGGCCAACATCGTGCGCATGAACCGCAAGAACCCGCCCGACGCGATCCTGCGTGAGGTCTATCTGCGCACCGGCGACAAGCCGTTTGCCAACATCGACGATGTCATCAGCAAGGACGAGCTACGCGCGCTGTCGGACGGCTACAAGCGCGCGACCGGCGGCGACAAGGCGGCGCTCCAGGGACAGACACGGGCGGCGTCGTAGCGCGCTGCTCAGCGCCTGACGCCCGGCTCGATCGGAACCCAGGGCCGCTGGCCGCGCGTCGAGCGCACCGTTTCGACGCGCACCTCGGGCCCGAGCCAGATCGCGTGCGAACCGTTGCGCCAAAGGTCGAAGCGGTCGATGACGACCGGCACGTCGCGGCATTGACGCCGCGCCGGCACCGTGCTGATCACGATGCCGGCAACACGGCAGTCCTCGCCGAGCGCTGCGGCATCGCGCGCATAGGCGACCACGTGACCGGCGGCGCGATAGACGCAACCCTGCCGGTCGCACAGAGGCCGGCGATCGGTCGCTGGTGAATATTCGGCCGCTTGGCCGCGCGCAGCCGCGCCGTCGGGCCATGGCGCCGCCGTGCTCTGACCGTTGCGGCGCACCCAAGTCTCGATGGCAAAGCGGTTGCCGCGCTCGCTCCACGCCATGAGCTCGCCCTGGGCATCGCGCATGGCAATCGCGCGGCCGTCGGCGGAGACGATGACGTCGGGCAGCGGTACCACCAGCGGGCTGAGGGCGCCCAAGGCGATCGGCACCAGACCGAGCCAGCGCCAGCGCGTTCGCCACAGGCAAATCCACAATCCGCCCAGCACGGCGAGCGCAAGGCCGGCATCGGGAATGGCGCGCACGGGCAGCACGGCGCCCGGCCACGCCGCCACCGTGGTCGCGGTCCACACGATGATCTCGATGCCCCAGCCCATCGGCACCAGCGCCAGTCGCTCGAGTCCGAACGGCATGAGCGCCAAGGCGAGAACGCCCCACGGCATGACCCAGGCCGATGTGATCGGCACGGCGATCAGGTTGGCGGCAAGGCCATAGACCGCAATGCGGTTGAAGTGAAACGCCGCGAAGGGACTGGTCGCGACGATGGCGATCAACGAGGTCGCGAGCAGGCCGGCGATGTAGACGACAGTCGTGCGTCCCCAGGCGCTGCCGGTGCCGGCGCCCGCGCGCCAATCGGCCGCGCGCTTGCGGCCCGCCTCGTAGCCGGCGATCAGCGCGACGACCGCGCCGAACGACATCTGGAAGCTGGGATTGTGCAGGTTCTCCGGCGCGAGCAGCAGCAGCGCGGCGGCCGCCCAGGCGCACAGGCGCATGGAGATTGCGGTGCGGTCGATCAGGATGGCGCCGAGCACCACGCCCGTCATCAGGAAGGCGCGCTGGGTCGGCACCGTCGTGCCGCACAGGAGCAGGTAGCCGAGCGTGCCGAGGAAAGCGACCACGGCGGCCCACTTCTTGATCGGATAGCGCAGCGCCAGCGCGGGCACGAAGGCAAAGCCGGCGCGCACGACGACGAGCAGGATCGCCGCGACCAGCCAGACATTCATGCCGGAGATCGCAATCAGGTGAGCCAGACCCGAATCGCGGAAGGCGGCGAGCACGTGTTCCGGGATGGCGCCACGCTCGCCGATCAGCAGCGCGGCGGCCATGACGCCGATCGGCTCGGGCAAGGCCGCGGTGAAGCGCTCGGTGATTGCGCGGCGCGCCTGGGCGAAGTGCAGCGTCCAGTCGCCCTCCCAATAGTTCCAGTTCGCCCGATCGGCAGGTGCGATGCGTGGTGTGCCGACCGCGAATCCGGTGGCGCCGATCCCGTCGAAATAGGCGCGGCGCTGGAAATCGTAGCCGCCGGGCATGGCCGGCTCGGGCGGCGGCAGCAACATGGCGCGCACCTCGATCTGGCCGCCGACCGGCGGTGCCGCCATGGGCTGTCGCAAGGTGACGCGCAGCTTGCGCGGCACCTGCTCCGCTGCCAGCGCATCGTTGCGCCTCGCTTCGATGCGCACCCGATCGAGCGTGAGCCGCCAGCCGGGGCCGCGCGCCTCGACATCGATGATGCGGCCGGACACGACGACCGGTCCGATCGACTTCTCGAGCATGGGTGCGGCGACCTCGATGGTGCGCCACTGCGCGGCGTTGAAGCCGAGCGCGGTTGCCAGCAGTGCCGCGCAGACCGGACGCATGCCTGCGGTGATCGGCGCCATCGGCGAGCCGCTATCCTGCCAGGTCTCCCGATGCCAAGCGCTCATCAGCCAAAGCACGGCAGCGAGCGCGCTCAGCCCGGCGAGGGCCGACAGCGCAATGCGGCGGTCGACCTCGAACGGCAGCGCGAAATAGAACGCTATGCCCAGGCCGAGACAGACCGGCAGCCAGAGCGGCCACCGCTCGCGCTCGGCGTTCAGCCGGTCGAACAGGCGAGCGGGCCAGCCGATCAAACGGCTCACGGCCGACCGCGCCTCTTCCGCCCGCTCCGCGCTCATCGCCTGACCGCCATGCCGGCATGCCTTCCGATTGCCCGCCCATCATAGCGCGAAGCATCGGCGCTGACCGCTGGGCACATCGGCGCGCGACGAGCGAAGACCTCGCGACCGTCGCCCTATACCAAGAGTTTTCTCTTATACGTCAATGGATTAGCCTGCAATGCTCCGCCCATCCCGCGCCGGCGTCAACGTCGGCCTGGATTCTTGTCAAATTCTGTTTAATTCTTGCGCACAAGCGCGCCGCCTATGAAGAGCCGCCTCTGTGTGACCAACGCGGGAGCGAACCGTGCGCCTGATGGTGTGCGGTGTTCCCGTTTGTGTCATCAGGGCAGGGGAATCGGGTATGTCCGAGAAAATAGATTTCAGCACCATCCGTTTCCTGGTGGTCGACAGCAACCGGCTGTTCCTCGACATGATCAAAGACGTGCTCAACATGATGGGCGCCGCCACCATCCTGCGCGCGCCGGACGTCGAGAAGGCGAAGAAGTTGCTGCGCGAAGACAGTATCGACGTGCTGATCACGGAATGGACGCTCGAGGGACAATCGGGCATGGAGTTGCTGCACCACATCCGGACCTCGGCCGACTCGCCGAACCGGATGCTGCCGGTGGTCATGCTCACGGCGAACTCCGAGGAGAACTACGTTCTGGCCGCGCGCGACCATGGCGTCACTGAGTTCCTGGCCAAGCCCTTCACCGTGCAAAGCTTCTACGACCGTCTCGTTTCGGTGATTGCCCGCCCGCGCGCCTTTGTCGACGCCGAGAGCTATTTCGGTCCGGACCGCCGTCGGCGGCAGACCGAATTCAGCGGCCCGGACCGTCGCCAGGCTGCATCCTAGCGGCTCTTATTCATCGTAGTTGCGCTTTTTGAGCGACGGATGTGGCGCGGAGCCGCATTTCGATTCATGATTCTGGTTGCGAAGCCGAATCGCGGATCGATTGAGGAGCGCCACACCCGCCAT